>JAMPFN010000003.1:45754-69678 GCA_023664445.1 Clostridium sp.
CGTATCTGCAAGGACTTTAAATAAAAGATAATAAGCGTTTACGCTTATTATACCACAAATTTTATCACTTGGCTATAAGTTTTTTGCAAAAAGTCAAAATTTTCTCTATATCATCAAATTCGTCCAACAATATCCAGTGAATTTTTGCATTTTTCCTAAACCAAGTGAGCTGCCGCTTGGCATATCGTCTTGTTTCCTGTTTGATTTTGTCAATACATGTATCTAAATCGCACTCATTTTCAAAGTACGGAATAAGCTCTTTATAGCCTATAGCGTTTCCGGCAGTCCGGATATTTCCTTTTTCAAAAACCTCTTTCGACTCTTCGACAAGTCCCTGATCTATCATTATATCAACACGTTTATTTATCCTGTCATAAAGCTTCTGTCTGTCGCCGTATGTAAGACCTATCATAACGCTGTCATAGGGGCTTTCATCAAGACGGCTTTCCGCTCTGTATTCGCTGAGCTTCTTCCCTGTAAGCTCAAATACCTCGACTGCTCTTATGACCCGTACAAGATTATTCGGATGAAGCTCCGCTGCCGTTTCGGGATCGCAGGCTTTAAGACGCTCAAAAAGCCGTTCATTCCCCTTTTCACGAGCCTCGCGCACAAGGCTTTTCCGCAGCTCCTCATCGCATTTTATATCGGCAAATTTTATATTGTCAAGAAGCGAGGATATATAAAGTCCCGTACCTCCGACAATTATCGGAAGCCTGCCCCTTGAACTGATATCACGTATTTTTTCTCCCGCAAGCTCTACATAATCGGCAACGCTGAACGCCGTTCCCCGATCGAGAAAATCCATAAGATGATGCGGTATTCCCTGCATTTCATCGGCTGTCGGCTTTGCAGTAGCGATATCCATTCCCTTGTATATCTGCATAGAATCGGCAGAAATCACTTCTCCATTCAGCGCCTTCGCAAGCTCGACTCCAAGTTTCGTTTTTCCCGAAGCGGTAGGCCCGACAACAGCCGCCACCCGTATCTTTTCCTTTTCAGCCATATTTTCAGACTATCCTTTTAAATTGTTTTTCAAGCTCGCGTCTGCTCATTACGAACATAACAGGTCTGCCGTGAGGACAATGACGGATATTTTCATCATAAAACACAGTTTCCGCAAGCTTCTGAAGCTCCTTTATATCGTTTTTATCATTTGCCTTGATAGCCGCCTTGCATGCAAGCTCATGGAGCATATCGTCAAGCTTATGCGTCTGCGGATCTCTTTTGTTAAGCAGAAAATTTTCGGCGATCTCGGGGATCACTTCGTCCATATTGAGCGCTTCGAGCAGTATCGGTACTGCATTTACCCTGATAAACGGTTCGTTTGAAAAGTCTATGCCAAACCCCATGTCCGCGAGCGTTTTACTGTTTTCAAGCATTGCGCTGTATTCGGTTTCCGCCAAAAGTATCTCCGCGCCGCTTATAAGCAGCTGACTTTCGGAGCTGTCTGCGCGCGATCTAAGTCTTTCAAAAATAACACGCTCATGCGCCGCATGCTTATCTATCAAAACTATTTTATCTCCTGCCTGCGCAGCAATGTAATTTTTGAAAAACTCGCCTATTACAATTATCTGCTCTCTTTCCTCTTTATCAGCAGGATTTTCGGGTATTATCTCTTTTTTCTTAAAAGCGTCGCTGTTTAAATAACTGAATCCCTCAAATCCGCCGCTATAGGGAACGGATCTCTCATGCGGCAATGACGTTTCATCGATAATTACTGGAGGCGCGGCGTTTTCAACGGCATAGGCTGTGCTTATGGAAGCAAACTGAATAACCTCGTCATGCTTTTTAGGCTCGTATTCCAACGAGCTGCCGCCCGGCGCTTCATATTCGGAATTTGAAACGGTTTTGAATACCGTTTCTTCCTTTTCGGCAGCTTCTTTGATCTTAGGCTGATCATAGCTTTCGGGCACAAAAGGCTCTGATTTATAATCGACAGAGCGTTTAGCTTCGTTTTTAAACTGAAATTCGTATATCAGCCCCGACGCCATAAGAGCGTTTTTTACTGCGAAATATACACAGTTGAAAACCGTCTTTTCATCGGAAAATCTGACCTCTGCCTTTGCCGGATGAACGTTCACGTCAACCGTCATCGGAGGAACATCAAGCATAAGCACACACGCAGGATACTTCCCCACCATAACAAGATTCTGATAAGCCTCTTCGAGCGACGCGCTGCAGGTTATCGATTTAACAAATCTTCCGTTTATGAAAAAATTCTGAAATGAACGGTTTGACTTGGAATAAAGCGGCTTGATTATATAGCCCTTGACGGAGATCCCGTTTTCACTATAGTCTACAGGTATCATATCGTGCGCAAAATCCCTGCCGTAAACGCTGTAAACAGACGAATAAAGCTCGCCGTCCCCAGCCGAAGAAATTTCTATCCTGTTATCCTTTATAAGCTTGAAGGAAATTTCGGGGTGAGAGAGGATTATCTTCTGCATGATAGATATAACGGCGTTTGCTTCGGCGGCGTCCCTTTTCATAAATTTACGCCTTACCGGAACATTGAAAAATATATCTCTTATGATTATAGTCGTACCGTCTGGACAGCCCGACTGCTCATTCAGAATTTCCTTGCCGCCCGCTATCACATAATTCGTACCGTATTCGGCGCCGCTCTGTTTTGTAAGAAGCTCGACCTTTGAAACAGCCGAAACGGAAGCGAGAGCTTCGCCCCTGAATCCGAGCGTAAGAATATTGTCAAGGTCGTCCTTTGAAGCTATCTTGCTTGTGGCATGGCGCAAAAAAGCGATCGGCACCTGAACGGGAGCGATACCGCAGCCGTCATCCGTTATACGCATATAGGTCGTACCGCCGTTTTTTATCTCAACGGCGATATGCTTTGCTCCGGCATCTATAGAGTTCTCAACAAGCTCCTTTATAACAGACGCCGGACGCTCTATAACCTCTCCGGCAGCGATAAGCTCGGATATATCCTTGCTAAGCACCGTTATTTCAGCCATTTTCTCACCTCTTTCATTACTCCGCAAGTTTCGCAAGCTCTGTCAAAAGCTCACGGCATTCCGAGTCCGTCAGTTCGTCTATATTTGTTTTCCTTATTCTGTCAGCCAGCGCGTCGCGGCTTAACGCCGCAAAGCTCATCTGTCCGTCGTCGGAGCGTTCCTTGGAAATACCGGACGCATTTTCCTTTTCCATATCCGAAAGCAGCTCTCTTGCGCGCTTTACCACCTTCGCGGGAAGTCCGGCAAGCTTTGCTACCTCGATGCCATAGCTTTCGTCGACTCCGCCTCTTACTATCTTTCGCAGAAACCGTATTCCGTCGCCGCTCCTTTTAACGGCAATACTGTAGTTTTTTACGCCCTCCATGATATTTTCAAGTTCTATCAGTTCATGATAATGCGTCGCAAAAAGAGTCTTGCAGCCAAGCTTTTTTGTATTGCATATATGCTCCGCCACAGAACGCGCGATACTTATGCCGTCAAATGTGGAAGTACCTCTTCCGACCTCGTCGAGAATTACAAGACTGTTTTTGGTTGCGTAGTTAAGTATGTCCGCAACCTCGCTCATTTCCACCATAAAAGTACTTTGTCCGGCTGTCAGATCGTCCGATGCTCCTACTCTTGTGAATATCCTGTCCACAACGGATATTTTCGCATATGACGCGGGAACAAAGCTGCCGATCTGCGCCATAAGCGTTATAAGCGCCGCCTGACGCATATATGTGGATTTACCTGACATATTCGGACCGGTTATTATCGACATTCTGTTTGATTTTGTATCAAGATAAACGTCATTGGGAACAAAGACCTCGTCCGTCAGCATAAGCTCGACTACAGGATGACGTCCGCCTCTTATATCTATAACGCCGTCTATCGCAATTTCGGGTCTTACATAATTATTGTTCATCGCCGCAGACGCAAACGAAGTCAGCACGTCCACCGCCGCAACAGCGGAAGCCGTGCGCTGTACGCTTTTAAGCTGTGTTGAAAGAAAATCTCTCACCTCGGCAAATATATCCGCTTCAAGCCTCAATGATTTGTCCTTAGCTCCAAGTATGCTGTTTTCGGCGTTTTTCAGCTCTTCCGTAATAAATCTTTCGGCATTCGCAAGCGTCTGTTTTCTTATGTAATGATCGGGGACAAGATCATAATAGGAACGCGTAACTTCAAGATAATATCCGAAAACCCTGTTAAAGCCTATCTTCAAAGCCTTGATGCCTGTCGCTTCACGTTCCCGCTGCTCGATATCGGAAATTATGTCTTTTCCGTTTTGCATGATATTCCTAAGACTGTCAAGTTCTTCATTGAAGCCGTCCTTTATAACGCCGCCGTCCTTGACGGAAACAGGCGGTTCGTCTATTATGGCGTTTTCAACAAGGTTTGAAATTTCCTCAAGCGTTGAAATGCTTTTTTCAAGACTGTCAAGCAGCTTTGAACCTAAAAGCCTTTTAAGCTGTTCCTTAAGATACGGCAGCTGAACGGAAGTGATCGAAAGCGATTTCAGATCTCGCGGCGTAGCGGTCTTGTACATAATACGCGTCATAAGCCGCTCTATATCGTATACTCTTTGAAGAATATCCGTTATCTCCATAAGAACAACGGGATTTTTTATAAGCTGCTCCACCGCTTCAAGCCTGTCGATTATCCTTGCGGGACTCGTAAGCGGCTGTTCAATATAGCTTTTGAGAAGCCTTTTTCCCATAGATGTCTGCGCCGAGTCAAGCACCCAAAGCAGCGAGCCTTTTTTCTCTTTTCCGCGCATGGTTTCCGTAAGCTCAAGATTTCTTCTGGCATTCATATCAAGAATCATGGCAGACGATGAATCCTGTCTTTCGATACTTGTAAATCTGCCGGTCAGCGTTTTCTGAGTTTCGCCGATATAATCGAAAAGTCCGCAGACCGCCCCTGTTTCAACGCCTGTTTCTTCAAGCCCCAGCATATCAAAAGAGGCTGCCGAAAACTGCTTTAGTACGGCTTCCTTTTTAAGATTCGGATCAAAGCATTCCGATTCCCTGAGCGTCACCGAGCAGCCAAGCCTTGACTTCACAAAATTCAGCGTATCCTTAAGAGAAAGAAAATTCGGATCAAAAACTATCTCGGACGGCATATATCTCGAAAGAAGATCTATAATATCCGTTTCGATCGTCTTTCCTCCGGCACGATAAAGCTTGACTTCGCCCGTAGAAATATCGGCAAAGCAAACGCCGCAGCTCTCCCCGTCATACAAGGCGCAGCAGATATAGTTATTATTGTCATCCTCAAGCATACTGCTTTCGATAAGCGTTCCGGGCGTTACTACTCTTATAACGTCGCGCTCCACAAGTCCTTTGCTTTCGGAAGGATCTGTCAGCTGCTCGCATATAGCAACCTTATAGCCCGCCTCGATAAGACGCTTTATATATATTTCGCAGCTGTGGTGAGGAACTCCGCACATCGGCGCTCTTTCCTCCAAACCGCAGTCTTTTCCCGTCAGAGTAAGCTCCAGCGCCCTCGAAGCGGTAAGCGCGTCGTCAAAAAACATCTCATAAAAATCGCCCACTCGGAAAAAAAGCAGAGTATCCGGATATACCTCTTTGGTATCCAGATACTGCTTCATCATAGGCGATATCTTTGTCTTGTCAATTTCCATCGGATTCTCCCGTTCATGAAAACAAATTCCTGCCTAAAATTCTATCGTTAATGACAGCCTCCGCATGTCGAACAGCTTCCCGAGCATCCGCTTGGCTGCGAAGGACATGTTTCGGGATCTTCGCCGTTAGCGCTTGCCGTTATAACGTTGTTTATCTCCGCAAGCATTCCGTCCATAGCGTTTTTTGCCTTGTTAAAAGCCGCCATACTCGGATTCACCATTATTTCGCCGTAAACGTTCTTGATAACGCCGTCCAACTCCTTAAGCTTATCGGCGTCCTTGTCCGTTTTGGACATTTCCATGTTAAGCTCATATCTTTTGGCTTCAAACTCATGAATAAGCCTCTGAAGCTCCTCGTCCTTATCATTCAGCTCCTTGGCTTTGACATAAGCGCCGTATCTTTCATCCTGCTGAATAAGCTTTCCAAGCTCTCTCGCCATTGATACTACATCCATTTTAATTACTCCTTTATTATTTTTCCTGTAACCGCCCAATTTTTAGCGGCAGTCACTTCAACGTCAACAAATTTACCTATAAAGGACTCTTCGCCTTCTATCTCAACTATTATAAATTCGCTGCTTTTGCCTGTAAGCCAGCCGTCACGCTTGCACTTTGAATCGACAAGCACACGCATTTTTCTTCCGATAAAGCGTTTGTAGCTCTCGGTCGATATCTCGCGCTGCATCGCCAAAAGCCTTGTCATTCTTTCGCCTTTTTCCTCGTCGGATATCCTGTCGGCTATTTCCGCAGCTTTTGTACCCGAACGCTTTGAATATATAAACGAATAGATATTATCGTATCTTACACGCTTTATAAGCTCCAATGTCTGCTCAAAATCCTCTGCCGATTCATTAGGGAAACCGACTATTATGTCGGTCGTAAATGAAAAATCCGATACCCTGCTTCTTGCGTAGTCCACAGTTTCCATATACTTTTCAATCGTATATTTTCTGTTCATTTTTTCAAGAATGGCATCGCTTCCGCTTTGCACGGGCAGATGAAGATGACGTTCAACCTTTTCACATTCAAGCATAGCGCCTATAAGCTTTGTTCCCGCATCCTTGGGATGAGATGACATAAAGCGTATTATGAAATCGCCCTCTATAGCGTTTATGCTTTTCAGAAGTCCGCAGAAGTCAATGCCGCTTTCAGAGTCAAAGTCATTGCCGTAGGAATTGACATTTTGCCCCAAAAGCATTATCTCCTTATATCCGCTCCTTACAAGCTCTCTTACCTCGTTTAAAATATCCTCGGGACGGCGGCTGCGCTCGCGTCCCCTGACATAGGGTACAATACAGTATGTACAGAAATTGTTGCAGCCATACATTATCGGAACGGACGCCTTGAAGCTGCTGTCCCTTATCTGTTCAAGCCCCTCGGCAGGCATATTATACTCATTGGTATCATAAACCTTTTTTTTGCCGCTTAGCTTTTCATGAAGCATTTCCGGAAATCTGTCAAGCGCCGATGTGCCGAAAACGATATCTACAAAGTGATATGACTTCTCGAGCTTTTTTATAACATGCTCAAGACCTGCCATACAGCCGCAAAGACCTATTATCATATCGGGATTATTTTCCTTGCAGTGTTTTAAAAAACCGAGATTTCCGAAAACCCTGTCCTCCGCGTTTTCCCTGACGGCACAGGTGTTGAATATCACCAGATCGGCTCTTTCGGGCAGCTCCGTAAAACCATATCCCATTTTCGCAAGCATACCCTTGATTTTTTCTCCGTCGGAGAAATTCAGCTGACAGCCGTAGCTGTGAACGCATGCCGCAGGCGGCGATTCTCTCTTTGAAAGCAGCTGCGAAACCTTGGAAATACTTTCTGCAAAGTTCATTTCGTTATCCAATAAAAGACCTCCGGTCACATTCTTCTAATAAGCTCCAGAACTATCTCGGCAACTCTCTTTGCCGCTATCTTTTCAAATTCGTCAAAGGACATCTCGCCCTCGTCATCCGCATTATCGGAAATGCATCTTATGCTTACAAACGGCTTGTTATTCATAAACGCGCAATGACCGATAGCAGACGTTTCCATATCAACGGCAAGCGGCGAGAAATTATCGCATATTTTCTTTTTGACCTCGCTGCTTGAAATAAACGCTTCTCCCGAAACTATTCTTCCGATATGTCTTGGAATATTGAAATCGTCGCATACCTTGCAGGCAGCCTCTATCATTTTCGGATCCGCCTTGAAAATGCTGTTGTACGGAGGATAATTTTCAAGGAATCTGAGTTCAAGATCGTGCGGAAAAACCTCGTTTGACACAACTATGTCGCAAACCTTTACAGAAGTGTCCATTCCGCCGGCAACTCCCGTATTTATTATAGCGTCTACATTAAATCTGTCTATCATAGCCTGCGCGCAAAGCGAAGCATTTACCTTTGCTATTCCGCAGCAGGCGTTGACGATAAGCTTTTCGTCAAAAGTATTTATGTAAAAGTCAAATCCGGCATGCTTTACTACCGCCGCTCCGGCAAGAGTCTTTCTGATATCCGCAAGCTCGGACGGCATAGCGCCGATAATTCCAATAATATTCATAATAATTTACCTCCGTTTTTATCTCATGATATCATTCAAGCCCACATCGGAAAATGTGAGCCGTATGCGCTATGCATATCACGATACCATTTTTTATTCCTATTTATAGTATAACAAAAAATAAACGTTTTCGCAATACCTAAAATAAAAAAAATCAAAAAAATTCGCTTAGAATGCCCTGTTTCAGCTTCCACAGCTTCGGTGAAAGATCTACATAATACTTATGCGGATTCTCAAACCGCCTTACCTCGTCCCATATTTTGGCAAGCTCTTCCGCGCAGTACTCTTTTATTCGGTGAACCGACGGCTTTGAATAAACGCATTTACCGTTTCTGAATACCGGAACCTGAAGATCCTTTGCATAAAAATCCTCGATCAGCTTTTTCTTGTAAGGATATTCGGGATCGAATATCTCGTAAGGGCGGCTGTCGTCGATCTCTTCATCCGCTAAAAGCACGACATCCGCCAATGCCATGCCCGTTTTTCTGTCGAAAAGTCTTACAGGCTTCTTGAATCCGGGATCGGTCACCTTTGCAGTATTTTCAGAAAGCTTTATCCTCGGCGTTATCATACCGTTTTCCTCAACAGCCGTAAGCTTGTAAACGCCGCCGAAAACAGGCTCGGCTCTGCTTGTTATAAGACTTTCGCCGACTCCAAAAACGTCTATTTTCGCTCCCTGCGCGATAAGATCGCTTATAATATGCTCGTCAAGCGAATTTGACGCTATTATTTTGCAGTTGTTCAGCCCTGCGTCATCGAGCATTTTCCTTGCTTTTTTGGACAGATAAGCTATATCGCCGCTGTCTATCCTTATCGCAGTATTATGATATCCTGCCTGTGCAAGCTCTTTAAACACGGTTATCGCGTTCGGCACTCCCAACCCCAGAACATTATAGGTATCCACAAGCAATGTACAGTTTTTCGGAAATATCTTTGCATAGGCTCTGAACGCTTCAAGCTCCGACGGAAAAAGCTGTACCCAGCTGTGCGCCATAGTACCCATGGAGGGAACGGAAAAATCCCTTTCCGACATAACGCACGAAGTACCGCAGCAGCCCCCGATAAAAGCGGCTCTTGCGCCGTAAACAGCGCCGTCCGCACCCTGAGCGCGCCTTGAACCCAATTCTATTACGGGACGTCCTCCTGCCGCCCTGACAATACGGCTCGCCTTTGTTGCGATAAGGCTTTGATGATTGAGAATGAGCAAAAGCATCGTTTCAATAAGCTGCGCCTCTATAACGGGACCTCTGACCGTAACAAGTGGTTCTCTCGGGAATACCGGAGTACCCTCCGGCACAGCCCACAAATCGCATGAAAAGCTGAAATTACGCAGATATTCCAAAAAATCGTCGCTGAAAATGTTCTTTTTCTTCAGAAACAAAATATCATTATCGGTAAACTCAAGCGATTCAATATACTCTATCAACTGCTCAAGCCCCGAAAACACCGCATATCCGCCGTTTTCCGGAACGCGTCTGAAAAACATGTCAAAGTAAACTATTTTATTTTCAAGTCCGTTTTTCAAATAACCATTGCCCATTGTAAGCTCATAAAGATCCATGAGCATGGAAAGATTTCTGCCGACAATCAAGATCATCACTCACTTTATCATAGTAATGTCTTTATTATCCCCGAATATTTTCATATTATTTCTTGCCGACAATAAAAGTTTATGGGGGACGCTGTCCCCCCACCCCCCCTGCCAAAGGAAATGATTTCCTTTGGAATCCTCATGATTTTTGTAAATACTGCCCTTTGGGCAGTATTTACAAAAATGTGGGTAACCACACGAAACGTTCTTGGCAAAGATTAGGAGATAAAGCACCTAAAAATTTCAAAACAGTAAACCATATCTGCTGAATGGAGAATTTTATCATTTACAGTCCCCGACTATAAAGATAGTCATTTATTTTTCGTTTCCGCGGCTCACAGCAAAAGCTGTGCCGGAGCGGAAGCTTGATTTTCTTTGGTTCGTTTCTTGCATCAAGTCAAGAAATGAACAGACTGCGCAAATCAGTTTTTGAGAAGTTTATGGGGGACGCTGTCCCCAACCCCCCTGCCAAAGGAAATGATTTCCTTTGGAATCCTCATGATTTTTGTAAATACTGCCCTTTGGGCAGTATTTACAAAAATGTGGGTAACCACACGAAACGTTCTTGGCAAAGATTAGGAGATAAAGCACCTAAAAATTTCAAAACAGTAAACCATATCTGCTGAATGGAGAATTTTATCATTTACAGTCCCCGACTATAAAGATAGTCATTTATTTTTCGTTTCCGCGGCTCACAGCAAAAGCTGTGCCGGAGCGGAAGCTTGATTTTCTTTGGTTCGTTTCTTGCATCAAGTCAAGAAATGAACATACACATCATTTTAAGGGGACGCTTTCACTTGCAAAGCGTCCACTCTTTGAAACGCCGGTAAATGGATCGCGAATATAAAATCACGCGGAGATTTTTGCAAATTCATGCAGACCTTACCGCGATACGTCGTGTGCGGTCACGCACCAAGCCTTTGAAAAGGCTTGACCTAAACTTTAGATTTGGATTTTTCGACATTTTAAGGCGAGCTTTACGCTCGCCTTAAAATCAATTATTCAGCAGATTCATCTGCTTCTTCAAAATCATCGTCACTATCAGATTCAAGCAAAGCTCTCATTGAAATGCTGATCCTCTTCTTGTCAAGGTCGATTTCCGTTATCTTAACGTCAACCTCCTGACCTGCTGACAGAACGTCAGACACGTTTTCAACTCTCTGATCGGCGATCTGTGAAATGTGGATAAGTCCGTCCACGCCTTCGATAATCTGAGCAAATGCTCCGAAAGGCGTAATAGAAACGACCTTAGCCTTTACAACATCGCCAACGCTGTAGCTGTTTTCAAATTTAGTCCAAGGGTTGTCCTCTGCCTTTTTAAAGCCGAGCGATATTCTTCCTGCTTCCTTGTCAAGCTCCTTAATGTAAACCTCGAGGATATCGCCGACGTTCACGACCTGACTCGGATGCTTGATCCTGCTCCATGAAAGCTCTGAAATGTGAACCATTCCATCGATTCCGCCGAGATCGACGAATGCGCCGTAGCTTGTAAGCGACTTGACCTCGCCCTTGTATGTCTTGCCCTCTTCAGCTGTTTCCCAGAAAGCAGCTCTTGCGGCGTCTTTCTTTGCCTTTTCAACAGCCTTTATAGAACCGACCGCTCTGCGGCGCGACTCATTTACTTCGATTATTTTAAGCTCAACTTTCTTCTTGAGAAGCTCGTCAAGGCTCTTGTCGCGCGGAACGCCCGTCTGTGACGCCGGAATGAAAACTCTTACTCCGTCAACAGATACCAAAACGCCGCCCTTTACAACGTTCTGAACGATTCCCTCAAGAACCTTATCCTCGTCCTTTGCCTTTGTGATGTTGTCAAATCCGACAAGCTCGTCTACTTTCTTCTTTGAAAGCATAACGATTCCGTCCTGATCGTTTATCTTTGTAACGATAAGCTCGACTTCATCGCCGACGCTTACAATGTCGGACGGTTTCTTTGAAGGGTCGTCGGTAAGTTCTGAAAGCGGAACATATCCGGTGTGCTTGGTGCCGATATCTACGATTGCTTCACTATTGTTAAGTGCGGCAATATAGCCTTTAACACGCTCTCCTGTATGTACTTTCTTGAAGGACTGTTCCAACGCCTCTTCAAAATTAATGTCATCTAAAATTTCAGCCATGGTATTTTGTACCTCCTTAATTATATAAGCCGGTGTTGATGCCCCGGCAGTAATGCCTATTGTATCAGCATTTTTCAGGTCAAGTGAGTAAAGCTCATCCGCGTTTTCAATATGGTATGAACGGCAGTTTTCAGAACAAACATTATAAAGCTTTATAGTATTTGAACTGTGTCTGCCTCCTACTACGATCATTATATCCGCCTCTTTTGAAAGCAATGCCGCATCCGACTGCCTCTTAGAGGTCGCGCTGCAGATCGTGTCAAAAACAAGGATATTTTCCTTGTCATCGGGAATAGCCCTCAAACACTCCCCCCATACTAATATATTATACGTCGTTTGAGCGACAATTGCAAGTCTTTTTTTCAAATTTTTATAATTTTTTTCAAAAAAATCTTTTAATTCGTCTTTATCCTTAAAAACAAAGCAGTTTTCGCCGCAATGTCCGACTATACCCTGAACCTCCGGATGGTCTTTATCTCCCGCTATCAGGATAAAATATCCCTCACGCGTTTTTTCGCGGACAATTTTATGTATCTTGGCAACAAACGGGCATGTAGCGTCGATAAATTCATTTCCGTTTTCCGCAAGCTCGTCGTAAACGCTCTTTCCGACGCCGTGAGAGCGTATAACAGCCTTTTCTCCCTTTTCAAGACCGGAAACGCTGTCCGCTATTCTGACGCCCTTTTTCTTTAGATCCTCAACAACGTCCTTGTTGTGTATTATCGGTCCTAAAGTCGCAACCTTTCCGCCGTGCCTTTCAAGCTCGTCATAAACAAGCTTTACCGCCCTGTCGACCCCGAAGCAAAAGCCGGCTGACTCAGCTGTTTTGATTATCGCCATTCGCTTCTCCCTCCACAAGCCCGATTATCGAACTCATTATTATAGATTTTACTTCTTTCAGATCATGAGGCGTCGCGTCCTCGGATATATTGAAATCTTCCGGATAAATCGGCTTTCCGTATTTAATTGTTACTTTCGAACGGAAATGAAGTTTTCCGCTGTAAATTATCCCTGCCGGAACAATCGGAAAGCCGGACTTTGCCGCAATAAGAGCAACGCCCGTCTTTCCCCTGCCGACCTTGCCTGTCTTGCTTCTTGTCCCCTCCGGGAATATTACAAGCTTTCTGCCCTCTTTCAGCTTTTCTGCCGAAAGCGCAACTGTGTTTTGATCGCCCTTTCCTCTTTCAACAGGAAACGCTCCGAGCTTTCTTATAAGCCATGCAAACGGAGGAAATCTGAAAAGCTCCGCCTTTGCGACAAAGCTGAATTTGCCGCACCCCGAAGTCACAGCCAAAAGCGGCGGATCGGCAAAGGATCTGTGGTTGGATGCGATTATAAAAACTCCATCCGGAAGATTTTCACGTCCTTCAACCTTAACATTATATGCAATATAATATATCAGCTTCACAAAATAATATAAAAACCTAAAAGGTATGCTGACCTTTACTTTCGTTTGCTCCATGTCTTACTCCTTGACAGCTTCTATCATAGCCTTGATCTTATCCTTTACCTCGTCTATGCTCATACCCGTAGTATCGAGCAATACCGCGTCGTCCGCCTGTTTAAGCGGCGCGATATCCCTGTGCATATCATTGTAGTCGCGCTGTTTTATATCCTCGAGAACCTGCTCGTATGTTATATCGCCGCTCATTTCCTTGAAACGGCGGCTTGCTCTTTCTTCAGCGGAAGCCGTAAGAAATATTTTCAGTTCGGCGTCGGGCAGCACGACCGTTCCGATATCTCTGCCGTCCATTATGATATTGTTTTCCAAAGCGATCTTTTTTTGCAGTCCGAAAAGAAATTCCCTGACCTCCGGTATGGCAGAAACCTTTGACGCTCCCATAGACACCTCTGCCGTCCTGATCTTGTCGGAAACGTCGCTGCCGTTTAAGATAACATGCTGGCTTCCCTCTTTAAATTCAAGACTTATGTTTATTTTTACAAGCGCATTTACAAGAGCGTCATTGTCAAGACCGTTTTCTATAGCGTAAAGCGCGACAGAACGATAAAGCGCTCCCGTATCGACATATATAAAACCGATCTCTCCTGCAACCGCTCTGGCAATAGAGCTTTTTCCGGCTCCTGCCGGACCGTCAACAGCTACATTTATCATACTTATTTCTCCTTTTTTATATCATAACCTGTGTTCATAAAATGTGTTCAATAACTCGTTTATCAGATAGAGCTATCTTCAGTAATCTTTACTAAGAAAATAATTTTTATGGTACTCACATTTTTTGAAATATTTCTCTAAGGGGAAATATTTCAAAAAATCATGGGGTTTCCAAAGGGTGACTCCCCACGGGGTGGGGAGATGTCAGCGAAGCTGACAGAGGGGACCGCCTCGGTAAGAGGTCATTCCCTTTGGCAGAGGGTACAGGGGGACAACGTCCCCCTGCATAAACGAGGTTGCTGAACAGATCTAGAAAATTCATGTATTGCCTTAAATCACATATTCATGGCGGCGCAATACGCGGTCGAAAAGGCTATCTGTAAATTAAATCCGCCCGTATATCCGTCAACGTCGATAACCTCGCCTGCAAAGTAAAGCCCTTTAACAAGCTTTGAAGCCATAGTTTTCGGATCGATCTCCTTGACGCATACACCGCCGCTCGTGATTATAGCTTCCTCTATCGGGCGAAACCCTTTTACCGTCAGAGGAAACGCCTTTAACAGCCGCCCGAATTTCAAGCGTTCCTCACGGGTTATCTGATTGACTCTGCGCTCGCCCTCGATGTCTGAAAGCCTTACAGCCGTCGGTATCAGCTTTGAAGGAAGAAGCTTGGACAGCGAATTTCCGAAAATACGGTTTATATTCTCGTCAAAATCTCTTTTCAGCCGTGCGTCAAGCCGCTCATGCGTAAGACCGGGTTTCAGATCGATGTAAAGTCTGTATCTGTCCTGCTGCATTTTTCCGATATGAGAACTCGCGCTAAGGACAAGCGGACCTGATACGCCAAAATGAGTAAAAAGCATTTCGCCAAGCTCGCTGTAAATTTTCTTATTTCCGTCATAAAGCGAAAGCGTTACATTTTTGAGCGAAAGCCCCATCATATCCGCACAGTATTTTTCAGCGCAGACTATCGGCACAAGCGACGGTACGGGCGGTATGACCGTATGTCCTGCCGACTGTGCAAGCCTGTACCCGTCCCCTGTCGAGCCTGTCGAAGGATAGGATCTTCCGCCCGTCGCAATAAGCGCGGAACGGGAACGGTATTCTCCCGACGAAGTCCTGACTCCAAGACAGACTCCGTCCTCGATCATAAGCGATTCGACTCTCTCGGCAATAATTTCCGCCCCGGCGGCTTCAAGTTCATTTTCAAGAGCGGAAACTATATCCGACGCCTTATCGCTCACAGGAAAAACCCTGTTTCCTCTTTCGGTTTTCAAAGGCACGCCCGACCATTCAAAAAAGTTCATAACGTCCTCGGCAGAATACTGCGAAAAGGCGCTGTACAGAAACTTCGGATTTCTCGGGATATTGCTTATCAGTTCATCGGGCTTGCAATTATTCGTTAAATTACATCTGCCCTTGCCCGTTATCCTAAGCTTTTTTCCCACTTTGCCGTTAGGCTCGAATATAAGCGTCCTGTTTCCGAATCTTGCGCTGTGTACGCCCGCCATTGCGCCGGCAGCTCCTCCGCCTATTATAATCACATCCGCGTCCATTGTCAACCCCACAAGCTGTTTTGCAGTTCCGTTAATTTTTTTCTGCGTTTTTCCGTTTTCGCTTTATCGGGAAAATATCTGCCGTCCCTTTCAACAAGAACATCTCCCTCTGCGGCGTCGGCGGAAATATTTTCCCTTGAAATTTCAATGCGCTCATCACCGTTTTCTATGACCGCAATACTTTCCTCAAATCTGTCAAGTATCAGCAAATGCTATTTCCCCTTTTCAGTTTCAATTTTAAGACCGTCACCGTATGACTCAAACACGATCGTACCGTCAATATCCGTCCTGTATATACTATCGGTATATTTCCCGATCCTTTCTACAGCCGCTTTATTGGGGTGATTATAAGAATTACCCTCTCCACAGGAAATTACGGCATAATCAGGTCTTGCCGCATCAAGAAATTCCTTGCAGCTTGAAGTGCTGCTGCCGTGGTGAGCCGTTTTAAGAACGTCTATATCCCTCATTCTTCCCGTTTCAAGAATATCCTTTTCAGCTTTCTTTTCAATATCTCCCGTAAACAGAAAATCATCGTTTCCATGAGTAAGGATCGCCGCAGCCGAAAAGTTGTTCAAGTCATTGTAGTCTTTCACAGGAGAAATTATCTCAAGGCTGCACTCCCCTATTTCATAGGTATCGCCGGGATTTGCAGGAGTAAGCTTCAAGCCGTTTTCCTTAACGCTTATAAGAAAATCCTCGTAAAATTTTGTTGTAGGCGTCATATCGTCAGGCAGCTTAGGTATAATAATATTTTCGACCTCGATGCCGTTTATTATTTCCGAAGCTCCGCCCA
The DNA here is from genome assembly GCA_023664445.1 of Clostridium sp. Classification (GTDB taxonomy): domain Bacteria; phylum Bacillota; class Clostridia; order Oscillospirales; family Ruminococcaceae; genus Porcipelethomonas. Next base: position 62,064 of record JAMPFN010000003.1, read on the forward strand.
TATGATCGGAATGCTGATGCGTCAGCAGCATGTAATCGAGCTTTTCAAGCCCCTGATCTCTTATGTATCTGCACACATTTTCGGCATTTTCCTTTTCGCCTGTATCTATCAGCATAGATTCACCGTCCGAAATTATCAGCTCGCAATCTCCCTGACCGACATCTATAAAATGAACCTGTGCCGTACCCTCGGTATTAGCGGCGTCCGGAGTTCCAAGTATTTCTTTCCAGTCGTCAATTGTAAATATTCCAAGAAAATGCGCAGCTGCAAGTCCTGCCGCAATTATCAGTATAAATCCGAACAATCCCCCGCTTATCTTCGTTTTCTTTTTTGACCTTGCCATTTTGAGTTTACCTTTCCTTTTGCGCCGTTTGACGATGCTTTGTTTCTTTCGCCGCTATCAGGCGTTACAAGACAATTTTTTCCATATCCTATCAGATCGTGCCGTCCCGCTTTTTTCAGCGCGGCAATAACGGTTTTCTTATTTTCGGGCTTGAAATACTGCAAAAGCGTTCTCTGCATTTTCTTTTCCTCGGGAGTTCTCGGAACATAAACCTCTTTCATAGTATAAGGATCAAGACCCGTATAAAACATGCATGTAGATATCGTCCCCGGAGTCGGATAAAAATCCTGAACCTGCTCCGGACGCATATTGTTTTCCTTTAAAAACAACGCGAGCTCGACAGCCTCTTTAAGAGCGCTTCCCGGATGCGAGGACATAAGATAAGGCACAAGGTACTGTTCCTTATCTATGCTTTTGGTTATCTCATAAAAGCGTTTTCTGAATTTTTTATACGCTTCGATATGCGGCTTTCCCATTTTATCGAGAACGGCGGCAGAGCAATGCTCGGGAGCAACCTTAAGCTGACCGCTTACATGATTCTTTATAAGCTCTTTCATAAATTCTTCGCTGTCGTCCTCCATAAGATAGTCATACCTTATGCCTGAACGGATAAACACTTTTTTTATCCCTTTTATCTGCCTGAGCTTTCGGAGTATGCCGATATATTCGCTGTGGTCGACTTCAAGATTCGGACAAGGAGTCGGCGCAAGGCATTTTTTGCCCTTGCAGAGCCCAAGCTTCATCTGTTTTTCACAGGAAGGTCTTCTGAAATTTGCGGTCGGTCCGCCGACATCGTGGATATAGCCCTTAAACCCCTGCATTTTAACCAGTTTTTCCGCTTCTTCAAGTATGGAGTTTTCGCTTCGGCAGGTAATTCTGCGCCCCTGATGAAGAGCTATGGAGCAGAAATTGCAGTAGCCGAAGCAGCCCCTGTTATGGGTAATGGAAAAGCGTACCTCTTCGATTCCCGGAACGCCGCCCATACTTTCATAGGAAGGGTGATAAGCCCTCATATAAGGCAGACTGTAGATATGATCGAGCTCTTCCGTCGTAAGACTCGGAGAGGGCGGATTCTGCACAAGCATCATTTTGCCGTGACGCTGTATGACAGTCTTTCCGTAAACCTCGTCCTGCTGATCGTACTGCTGTCTGCACGACTTTGCGTACAGCTTTTTGTTTTCGCTCACCTGTTCAAACGATGCGCATTCAGCCGCGCCGATAGGCGTATTCACAGGCTCGGTCATATAGCATGTTCCTCTGATATCATGCATTTCACGAATGCTTTCGCCGTTTTTCAGACGCCGCGCTATTTCCGCGATCTGATGCTCGCCCATTCCGTACATAAGCAGATCCGCGCCGCTGTCCGCAAGGATCGACGCTCTCACGCAGTCGTCCCAGTAATCATAATGTGCAAATCTTCTGAGCGACGCTTCAAGACCGCCTATCGCAATGGGAACATCTCCGAATATTTCGCGTATTTTTTTACAGTATACTATAACCGCTCTGTCGGGACGCTTTCCCGCTTTTCCGCCCGGCGTATACGCATCGTCGTTTCTTTTTTTCTTCGCCGCCGTATAATGCGCGACCATAGAATCTATATTTCCCGATGTGACCAAAAATGCAAGCTTTGGCAGACCGTAAATTTTAAAGTCCCTGTCGCTCCTCCAGTCAGGCTGGGATATTATCCCTACCGTATAACCCTGATCCTCAAGCAGGCGTGAGATTATTGAAACCCCAAAGCTCGGGTGGTCGACATAGGCGTCGCCGGTAACGTATATAAAATCAAACCGATCTATTCCACGCTCTTCCATATCCCTGCGTGAAAGCGGAAGAAAACCATTCATCTGAAACCTCATTCCGATCTGTTCATTCTTCTTTCAGCCCACTGCTGCTTTGTCATGAGTACCTTTCTCGGCTTTGCGCCCTCATAAGGTCCGACAACGCCCATTTCCTCAAGCTCGTCGATTATTCTGCCTGCCCTTGCATAGCCAAGCTTCAGCTTTCTCTGAAGCGACGAAGTCGAAGCCTGTCCCATTTCAACTACGACATCAATAGCTTTTTCGACAAGCGCTTCGTCGCCGTCGCCTGTCAGATCGCTTGCCGCGTCGATAGACTTATCCGCCTTTTCCGCAGGCATGCTCTGCTCGACAGCCTGCATAATATCGTCGCTGTATTCGGATACCGATTCATTCTTGATAAAGCCTACTATCGACTCGACCTCGCTTGTCGAGCAAAAACAGCCCTGAACTCTAAGCGGCTTCTGCATACCGTTCGGATAGTAAAGCATGTCGCCGTAGCCTAAAAGCTTTTCCGCTCCCTGAGTATCGAGGATCGTTCTCGAATCGACCGCGGATTGTACGGTAAGCGCGATACGGCTTGGAATATTCGCCTTGATAAGACCTGTAATAACATCGGTGGTAGGACGCTGTGTCGCTATTATAAGATGCATTCCGGCAGCTCTCGCCATCTGTGCCAGACGGCATACGGAATCCTCAACTTCCTTTGAAGCCGCCATCATAAGGTCGGAAAACTCATCTATAGCGATAACTATCTGCGGAAGCCTTTCATGCCCTTTCTTTTCAGCCGTTTCGTTATATCCGCCGAGATCGCGCACATTATTGTCCGCAAAAAGCTTATATCTTCTTAGCATCTCCTGAACTCCCCAGTTCAAAGCGCCTGCCGCCTGACGCGGATCGGTAACAACGGGGATAAGAAGATGCGGTATGCCGTTGTATGTGGTAAATTCAACCATTTTAGGATCGATAAGAATAAGCTTTACCTCGTCGGGATTCGCGCGGTACAGAAGCGACATGATTATCGAGTTTGTACAAACGGATTTACCCGAACCCGTAGTTCCCGCAATTATCATGTGCGGCATTTTAGCCACATCGCCTATGATTATATTGCCGGCGATATCTTTTCCGACAGCAAAGGCAAGCTTGCTCTTTGCCGATCTGAACTCCTTGCTCTCGATAACCTCCCTTATGGAAACGACGTCCTCGTTAGAGTTTGGTATCTCGATGCCTATAGCCGCCTTTCCGGGGATAGGAGCCTCGATACGAACGCCTGCCGCCGCAAGATTCAAAGCGATATCGTCTGAAAGATTAGTGATCTTTGATACCTTAACGCCTGCCGCCGGCTGTATCTCATATCGCGTTACTCTCGGACCTCTCTGTATAGCGACTATCCTCGCGATGACCCCGAAGCTTTTGAGCGTAGATATAAGCGTATCCGCCTTTTCCTTAAGCTCTGCCGCGGCAGCCGGATCATTTGCCTTTGAGATCCCCTTGTTGAGCAGACTTATCGGCGGAATGACATATTCCTTCTGAACCGCCGGCATAACTTCCTCGGGAACGCTTTGCGCCTGTACCGATTTTTCCGCCTTTTCCGCAAAGTTTTCGGGAAGCTTTTCCTTTGCGCTTCCGATCACGGCGCTTTCGACCAAAGCGTCAAGCTCGCTCATGGAAGCTTCGCCCTGTACGGTTTCCGGCTTATCGGGTCTGCTTTCTGTTTTATTCGATAAGGTCTGTGCTGTTTCGACCGCCTTGTTTTCCGCAGCGTTTGGAGTGTTCGTATCATCCAAAGGGATATCTATATCCGAATCGGGAAATATTTCTCGGACGGGAGGCTCAAAATACGGTATCTGCTCCGGCTCGTCCTGCATTGGGATATCGACAGGATAATCGGGTACAGCTTCAACCTCTCTTGAATTCGCAAGATTTATGGCTTCCTGTTCCTCGTCATACTCCCAATCCTCATAGGCTTTTATCATTTTGTTTTCTTCACGTATGTCTTTCAGAGAACGGAACATTTTGACAAACGGCTTATAGAATATGCCGAAAAACTGAAAAAGCGTCAGATTTGAAAGCAGCATTACGAATATAAAAAGCAAAACGCATACGATTATTTTTGAACCGATGTCGCCGAAAATTTTAATCAGAGGCCAAGCTATAAGCGCGCTTAAAAGTCCTCCGCCTTCAAGCTCAAGACCCGAATTATACAAAAACTTGCATTTATCAATAAACGAGTCGCCTTCCGCCGCACCCACAAACATTATCTGCACGACGGAACTGCTTAGAAAAGTCAGCCCGATGCCCCAAAGCGCGCGCCCCGCTACGGTATGCGGAGATCTTTCCATGCTGATAAGCACAGCGGTATATATAAGAATAACAGGTACAAGAAAAACAGCGACCCCGAAAAGTCCCCTTAGCAGATTATGTATAAAAAGCCATCCGCTGCTGCCGTCTATAACAGTAAACAAAAATATCAGTATGCCGCAGGCAAAAAGCACGACCGACCAAAACTGATTGATCGGATCTTTCTGCGCAGTCAATTCGGGTTTTTCCTTTTTCGGTTCAGCGCCGCTTTTCTTATTATTCGTCTTTTTTGCGCCGCTTGATTTTGCGGAAGAAGCTGTTCTCTTTTTTCTTTCAGCCACGTTTCATTTTCCTTTCATTTTTGCGGTGTTGCTTTAGAAGTCCCCATTATATCAAAGCTCATTTTATATAATCCACAATGTTCATTCCCACACAATGCTCAAAAATACCGATACCCAAAACGAGTATGCCGAGTATAAAAGTATATATCGCGAATATTTTGAATTTATCCGATTTTACAAGCCAGTTCACCATTTTTATGGCGCATATCCCGACAACTGCCGAAACAACAAAGCCCACACAGAAATTCATGATATCAAAATCCATAGCCTTCTGTTCAACGGCGTCCTTAACCTGCAAAAGACAGCCGCCGAGTATCGCCGGAATACCGAGTATAAACGAATACTGAACGGCTGTTTCTCTCTCAAAGCCGCAGAAAAGTCCGCTTGAAATGGTAGAACCCGAACGGGATACGCCCGGAAGCAACGCGATACCTTGAAACGCTCCGACCGTAACAGCGTTTTTTACCGTTATATCTCCGAATTTTTTGTTTCCCTTTACGCATCTGTCCGAAATGAATAATATCGCAGACGTATAAAGGAAGCATATTCCCTCTATTACTATGTCGCTGTCCTCAGCGACCCTTTCAAAATAGTCCTTGAATATGTAAAACGGGATCAGAAGCGCCAGGGATATGATCATCATTATTATAGCACGCCTTGGAGCATTCATGGTTTTCCACTTGAATTTTCCGGTAAAGATATCTTTTATGAGTGAAAACATCTCGATTATAAGCTCGCAGATAGTTTTTCTGAACGCTATAAACACCGCGACCAACGTTCCTAAATGAAGTATCGCCGAAAACAAAAGCGCTCCCTCGCCGCTGTTCCCTGTAAAATGCTGATAAAGCGATATATGCCCCGAGCTTGAAACAGGCAGAAACTCCGTAAGCCCCTGAATTATCCCTTGAATTAATGCTTCTAAAAATGTCATGATGTTCTCTCCGTTCCGCCGACTGCCGGCTTATTATTAGACCTCCTCGGAAACTAAAGCGCACCGACTGCCATAATCTTTTAGCGATATGCGTCGTCTTCCCAACCTATCGCTAAACCCCTTCGCCAAACGGCACACCTTAGTTTCCGAGGATATCTATTATGTATGCGGAATCGCTTCCGCTCGGTTTATAAAAAAATTCAGACAATATCGCACAAAGATTGTGCCAATCATGCAAATTAGCTTATAGGGGACTCTGTCCCCCATACCCCCTGCCAAAGGGAATGATTCCCTTTGGAATCCCCATGATTTTTTGAAATACTGCCCTTAGGGCAATATTTCAAAAAATGCGAATACCCACATAAAATGTTCTTGGCAAAGATCAAGAGATAAAGCACTTCAAAATTCTGAAAATCGAATTGCATGAACGATACCAATAAAAAGTTATTCTCATAAGAATATTTACACATATTTTCTTATAAGAACAACTTTAACTAATCGGGATATTTTCCGCCGGAGTTCTCGATAAGCTCGTAAAGAGCCTCGATAGCGTCGCTAAGCCCTCCAAGACTGTCGATAAGTCCTATCTCGACCGCCTTTTCACCGTCAACGACAGTTCCCATATCCATGGTAAGCTCGCCTGTCTGCATCATCATACTGCGGAACATATCCTCCGTAATACCGCTGTTTGCCGTCACAAAATTTACTATCCTGTCCTGCATTTTGTCAAAATACGACAGAGTCTGAGGAACGCCCAGAACGAGTCCGTTCATTCTGACAGGGTGGATCGTCATCGAAGCCGACGGCACGATAAACGATCTTTTAGCGCTCACCGCAAGCGGTACGCCGATAGAGTGTCCTCCGCCGACAACAAGAGATACTGTCGGAGTTTTCATTCCTGCAATAAGCTCGGCAATGGCAAGCCCCGCTTCGACATCTCCGCCGACAGTATTGAGAATGATAACAAGCCCCTCAATGCTCCTGTCCTGTTCTATCGCAACAAGCGCCGGAATTATATGCTCATACTTGGTAGTCTTGTTCTGTGAGGGGAGCACATAATGCCCTTCGACCTGTCCGATTATCGTAAGGCAGTGAATAAGATGCTTTGCATTCTGAGAAATGACCTCGCCTGTTTTTTCGATAAGCTCCTTTTTGTCGAGTTCTTCGTCGATATCGTCCTTGTCTTTATCCTCGTCAAGCTGTTCATCTTCTTCATAGCCGTATATATTCATATAAAATAACTCCTTCCGAAAATACATTAATTAGTTATCGTTTATTATAATATTCTCGAAAAAAGCAAATTTATACTATTGCCTGTTCATATAATTCTTTCAGCGGATTCATTTATCATAATTATACATATTTTTTATTATAAACCATTTTTTCGTTATTGTCAAATATTTTTAAATCAATACCGCAGAAATCAATTTTTGAGAAGTTTATGGGGGACTCTGTCCCCCATACCCCCTGCCAAAGGGAATGCCTCTTACAGAGCCGTCCCCTCTGTCACTTCGTGACATCTCCCCGCCCCGCGGGGAGTCACCCTTAAGAATCCCGATTTAATTTTCTGTCCGTCCCTTGTGGGACGGACAGAAAATTGAAAGGAAACTAAAAAACTTGCACTTTAAGCAAAGCTTGAAGACAAAGCACCTCAAAATTTTAAAAGTTGATTTCATTGTAAACTATAATTGCTGAACGCAAAAAAGTGACGTTTACAGTCCCCGTCTATAAAGATAATCATTATTTTTAGCTTCTGCGACTCACAGCGCAAGCTGTGCCGGAGCGGAAGCTTGATCTTCTTTGGTTCGTTTCTTGCATCAAGGCAAGAAATGAACATATAAGCAATTAAAGGGGACGCTTTCACTTGCAAAGCGTCCCCTCTTTGAAAACTTTGTTTTCAAAT
>JAMPFN010000040.1 GCA_023664445.1 Clostridium sp.
TCGGTCGTTTTATACCCTTTGTCGTTTTCCAGTTCAGATACCTTTGTCGGCACAGCTTTCGCTGCGAGTCACGAAAGCGAAAAATAGCGACTGTATTTATAGACGGAGACTGTAAATGATAAATTTACAAGTTCATCAATGGTATAATCGTCCAATATGCAGGAAACAAATTTTTAATTTGCTTATCTGCAAGGACTTTTGATAAAATATAATAGAAGAATTTTCAATATTTATAGATAATTTTTTTGCGGCAAATGTCGTACAAGAAAAACGAATTTTAGAACCTGTATTCATAGAAGTTCATGCGGATTTTCAAAATTTCTATGAATACAGGTTCTTACTTTTTCAGATCGTCCAGACAGGAAAAATAACTCTTGACCATTTTCAACGCGCTCTCGATCTCTTTAGGGGTTCTGTTCTGAATAATATTTTGCCATTCAATGGTGAAAGAATCGTCGGAACGCGAATCAACATCTAAAACAAGCTGATCGGCGATAAGGTTCAAGGCGTCGGCAATAAGTATGAGTACGTTCATACTCGGATTGCGTCTGTCGCTTTCAATAAGTGCAATATAACTCTGCATTTGCGGTGGCAATTGCTTCTGTCGGATGTTCCGGCAAGCCCGTTTCCAAATCGGGAAAATCTGCCGCAGTAAAAATTGATGATTTGGACTTATCTGTGGAAGAGATTGTTGACGACGGTAGGAGAGATGTTATGTTCAGTTTTACTAATAATTCTGATTACACGATCACATACTACAGCTTGCGTCTTAGACCAAAATCAGGCACAAAAAAAGAAGACTTTGACAAATTTAAAGATTTTGACGTAAATTATCCCGACGACTGGGATGTTGACTTTGTTTTTCTTGACGCAGAATATGGTGACGACGACGCCTATGCAGACGGAGAAAGTGAAGAATTTGTAAAGCCGGGTGAAACATCTGAAAAGGAAGAAGTTCATAGAAATAATATAATGTATGTCAGGGATATTGAAATCTATAATATGATGGAACCGGATATTCTTACGATACAATATATTGATAAGGACGATAAAGAACACAAATTGAATTACGATTATAAGAATAAAAAATATAACGAAGAATCTATGGACGATTAATATTAGAACCTGTAGTATACAGCTGCTTATGCGGCTGTATTTCTTTTTGAAACAACAGACAAATTGTATTGACATTTTCTATTAAATGTAGTAAAATTATTATATATTGATTAGGTCGGTGAATTTTTCCGGGAAAGGAGGTTTTTATGGAATTGCCGAAAGATCCGGCTATTTTGCTTAGCTTTATCAATACTATGCTGCGAGATAAGAACATAGGGCTTGACGAGTTTTGCAGTGAATATTGCGTCGAAAAAACAGATATAACCAAAAAGCTTAGCGATATCGGATATGATTATTCGGAAGAATTTAATCGTTTCAAATGAATCGGATGAAAAATACAGGCTTTGACCTATACCGCCGCATTGGGTCCGGCTGCTTTTTATCTGAAAAATAATTATTGCGGCAGAACGGAGATTAATATGAATTTCATGAAAAAACTATCTGTTGCAGCGGCGGCAGTTATGACGGTTTCGGCATTGGCGTTTACGGTTTCGTTTGATAATAAGGACAAAGCAACTGTTTCGGAAATAGTATATGCTGCCGACGATACGGAAAAAGCGCCTGCTTCGGAAATCGTATACGCTGATGAAGCTGAAACTGAAAGTCCGGTTATTACTGACGCCCTTGAAGCGGCGGCAGAGCCTACGGACGTGCCGGACACGGCTGAAGCTGCGGATACCCCTGTTGTTACTACTGCTCCGACAACAGAAGAAACCGTTGTAACAACTACTGCTGAGCCGAGTCCCATTAAGGAATTTAATGTCATTGAAGCGGTCAGAATAAGACGCGATATGATATCGGGCGGCGGCGTGTACACTCTCAAGGATTACAAAAGACTTGTTAATTTCGTGTTGGGAAGATCGAGCGAAAGCAGAAGATATTTTAATGTTTCCTATGATTTGGGCGACGCTTCAATTGCTTCCGAAGATTCGGAAAAGCTGTTTGAAACGGCAAAGTACGCGTATAAGTCAAAAGTAGGATTCCCGTCCGGCAACCTGCTGCTGTTGGAAGGATATTTGCAGCGCGGCTGGCTGTTTGACGGCGTTGAATATACCACGGGTAAGTATGCCGCCATGCCGGATCATGATGTTGTTATCACGCCTACATGGGTAAGACGATGCAAGATCACTTATAATGCCGGCGACTATGACGATATTACGTCAAACACAACAACATCTATCATGACGTCTGAAATTTCTACTTATTATCTTTTGGCTGCTGATAGATTTTCGCGTCCGGGATATGTCATAACAGGCTGGCGCAACGTCAGCGACGATAAGGTCTATTCGCCCGGCGGAGTATTTAACGTTCCGGCTGACGACGTAACGTTTGAAGCCGTCTGGAAGCCTGCCGAATATAATGTCAGCATATCGGCAAATAATGGAAATCTGGCTGACAGAACAGTTATGACGGCGGTTTTTAACGAAGAATTCGTACTCCCCGAATGCGAGTATGTTTATGAAGGCAAGACGTTTGCGGGCTGGAAGTACAGCGGAAAGATCTATCAGCCCGGTGAAAGCTTTATTGTTCCCGCATTGTCGTCAGGCTCTAAGCTTACAATTGTCGCAACATGGAAATAAATCTAAATAATTTCAAAGGAGGAATTACCAATGAAGAAAAAATTTCGTTCGCTTATCACAGCTGCTGCGGTATGCTTATCTCTCGTATTTACAGCAGCTCCTGTCGGCGTACAGACAGAACGGTTTACCGCAGGCGCGGCATCGGTCGATTATCCGGCGCAGCTCATGAACATTGCGGTAAAGGACAATTCAAAGGTACTTACGGAAAACGGTAAAGACGACGGTTCCGCGCTGTCTGTAAAGGCGCTCGGCAATGATCTTGCGCCCTCATGGCGTTTTGACAGAGTAGGCTCTGACTCAAAGGGAACTTTTTTCAAGATCACGAACGCCGAGTCGGGCAGACTTCTCACCCCTAAAAATTATACGGTCAAAGCGGGAACAGACGTCGTTATGTACGGCAGCGAGTCGGCGCAGTCGCAGCATTGGTATGCGGTCCCCGTTGAACAGGATCGTCTGAAAAACGACCTTTATTATAAGATCGTGAACTATTCCGACACATCTCTTGCGCTTACGCAGGGAACGTCGGGCATGACGCTTGCGAGCTACAGCGGTGCGGACACCCAGAAGTGGCTTCTGAACTGCGACGGACTTCAGGGCTTTGCGGGCTATTGCAAAGACGACAATACAGGCAAGATCAAAGCCGGAAATATCGGCGGTCTGTTCGGTGAAACTGTTGAAGTATCGACATTTGACGAGCTGAAAAAATACGCTGAATCTGATACGCCGTATACGATCATTGTCAAGAAAAATATAAGCGTTACCGAACTTAACCTTAACGGCGAAAGATATATGTGTACGGCAGGAAGGATCTATGTCCGCAGCAATAAGACTATTGTAGGAAGCTACGGCGCAAATACATTGTTCAATGTTCAGTTCTGCACAAACTCGGGCAAAGGCATTGGAAATAATATAATCATCAGGAACTTCGAGATGCAACACGACGCCGAATCAAACAACAACGACTCGATTCAGGTTTACTTCGGTTCGGGTCAGAATCTTTGGGTAGATCATGTCACATTCCCGGGTCATCAGAATTACGGTAAAGCTCCGAAAACGGGTCAGGTCGACGAGGATAAGTTTCTTGCATGCTGCTACGACGCGGACTATTGTACGGTCTCCGACTGCTCGTTTGGATCGCACAAATACGGTCTTATTCTCGGATACCCCGACAGCTCCCAGAGCAATTACGCTAAGTACGACGCTTACCCCAGAATGACGCTTTCCGGAAATAATTTCAATGATACGAATACAAGAGGTCCCGGACTTATGCGTTGGGGATATTACCACTCGTTGAACAACAATGTCAATAAATTCAGCATGGCATATACGGTACAGGCAAACTGTAGGATATTTGCGGAAAACTGCTATTACTCAAACGGCGGAAGCGTAATATGCGACTGGAATCTTTCAGACGGCGAAATGGCGGGTTCTTATGCGGAAAGCGGCTCGAAGTTCAGCGGATGCAGCAGAACCGTTCAGGGTCAAGGTACTTCAAGCAATCCGAGCTATTCCAAGCCCTGCACATGGAAGCCGTCCGCTAACTACGATTATATCAAGCTTACAGCCGATCAGGCTAAAACCTACTGTTCTTCATACAGCGGCTGTCAGTCCTCAAACGCAAACATGATGTACATGCGCTTCGGCGCAAAGGGCGTTCCGAGCGCAGGATTCACAACCGAGCCAAGCGGTCCTATGGCTCCTGTTCCGGCAGTATTCGCAGAAGGTTCTGTATACAGAATAAAAAATGTAAATTCGGGACTTTATATGCAGGTTGCGGGCGCGGAAGCAAAAAACAGCGTTAATGTTCAGCAATGGGGTTCGACCGGAACGGAAGCTCATGACGTATGGAAGCTTATCGACGCGGGCGACGGCTATTATTACCTCGTTTCCGCTGTGGGCGACGGCGGTACTTATGTGCTTGACGTTTACGGAAAAAGAACAGCGGACGGTACAAACATTGATATATACCAGTATAACGGCGCAGATAACCAGAAATTCATGCTGACGAAAAATTCGGACGGCAGTTATAAAATACTTACAAAGGTGACAAACGGTGCTTCGGCTGTCGAGGTTGAAAACGCGGAAAAATCATCGGGAGCTAACGTTCAGCAGTATGCTGTAAACGGAGCGTCATGTCAGGATTGGACTCTTGAAGAAGTGCAGTATGAACCGGGCTGCGTTATGGATCTTACCAAGACATACGAGTTTGAAAATGTAAACAGCGGACTTGTCATGGATATCGTTGACGGAAAAATGGAAGACGGAAGCAATGTTCAGCAATGGGGATCAAACAGCTTTGACTGCCAGAGATGGGTACTTAAGGATTTCAGCGAAAAGGATAACTACTATTATATCCGTTCCGCTGCCGACACAAGTTTTGTTCTTAAGGCAATGAGCGGCTCCGACGGCGGAAATATTGCAATTGTTCCATACAAATCAAACGACAGCGCAATGCTTTTCAAGTTTGTGAAAAATCTTGACGGCACTTACAGCATAAAGACAAGGGCGTCGGGAGAAAAATGCTTTGTCGAGGTCGCCGACGCAAGCAAGGAAAACGGCGCTAACGTTCAGCAGTACAAGGATACGGGAAGCAGCTGTCAGGACTGGAATATCAAGGCATTTACGACGACCGCTGTCACAACAAAAGTTACCTCCACAACGACTACCACCACTACTACCACGACTACGACAGCCAAACCTTCTTCGGCAACAGTTCCGTCAACAACCGATAAGCCTGTCGTGACGACAACGGCTGACGATGATCCTACTAAGCCGTCCGAGTCAGATAAAATTATTATAGGCGATCTTAACGGCGACGGAAATGTGAACGCGGCAGATATTGTCATGATACAGAAATACCTCATCGGCGCGGAAAAGAAACTGACCGTTAAACAGCTGAGATCAGCCGATATAAATGAGGACGGAATTATAAACGTAATCGACGCTACTCTTATAAGGAGAATGGTTATCAAAACAATAAAGTGATGAGCCAGTAATCAAATCCCGTAAAGGAGAAATAAATATATGATTGATATCAACAAAATACTTGACGAAGCAAGAGCGCTTGGCTGTTCCGACCTGCACTTCACAACGAAAGTACCTCCTGTTGTTCGTCTTCACGGCTCATTGAAGCAGATGACCGAATACCCCATACTTACAAATGATGTTATAATCGATGTAATGAAGCAGATGACGAATAAAGAACAGCAGGAAAGTATTGCCCAAAATATAGATACCGACTTTTCATATGTTACGAAAAGCGGATTCAGAAACAGAGTTAACGTTTACTTCCAAAGAGGTAACGTGGCTATTGCCATACGTCTTTTGAGAAATGATATACCAACGCTTGAAGATCTCAAGCTGCCAAAGGTTCTGACTTCATTCTGTATGCGTCCGAGAGGTCTTGTTCTTGTAACAGGACCTACGGGTTCGGGTAAATCAACAACTCTTGCCGGAATGATCGATTATGTAAACGTTAACAGAAGCGCTCATGTAATAACGGTTGAAGACCCTATCGAGTATATGCATGAACATAAACGCTGCATGGTGAATCAGCGTGAAGTCGGAATGGACGTTCCCGATTTTGCCGCAGCTCTAAGAGCCGCTCTCCGTGAAGATCCGGACGTCATCCTCGTAGGAGAAATGCGTGACTTTGAAACTATTTCGGCGGCGGTAACAGCGGCTGAAACGGGACACCTCGTATTTTCCACGCTTCATACAACAAGTGCGGCAGATACGATAAACCGTATTATCGACGTTTATCCAGAGCATCAGCAGCAGCAGATCAGAGCGCAGCTTGCAAACGTTCTTGTTGCCGTAATTTCACAGACACTTGTTCCGACATTGGATGGAAAAGGAAGAATTGCCGCACAGGAGATACTCAACGTAACGGACGCATGTTCGGCTATGATAAGAGATGGCAAGATACATCTTATACAGTCCGCTATCCAGACAGGACGTCAGAGCGGAATGCAGTGTCTTGATCAGGAACTTGCAAGACTTGTTAAAACAAGGACTATCAGTGAAGAGAACGCTCTTGAAAAATGTCATGATAAAAACGAGTTTTATCGTTTTCTTAAAAACGCAGGCTGAAATAGTACCCTTATATGATAAAAATATCCGCATTGATCGAAATCAAAGCGGATATTTTTGTTATGTCAAGAGGTATGCTGAAAAATATTGACAATTCCGACAAAAAGGTGTAAAATATAGTAAGAGCATACTGCAAAACGGTAGGCGGTCAATCCTGCTCCCAGGAGGGAGTGACAGCAAATGACTTGGAATGATTTTTTTCAATTCATCATTGCATTATCAAATGTTCTGCTTGTATATAAAGCATTTAACACTGATAATAAAAGGAAATAGCCGCCCTGCTTGCCGTTAGGACGACTATCATATTTTTATAGTTTTCTTTATGGGAGCGACCGCTTATCGGTATGCTCTATAATATATTATACGATATTTTTAAAAATATGTCAAGAGGTATGCTGAAAAAAATATTGACAATTCCGACAAAAAGATGTAAAATATAATAAGAGCATACTGTAACGGTAGGCGGTCAATCCTGCTCCCGGAAGGGAGTGACAGCAAATGACATGGAATGATTTTTTTCAATTCATCATTGCATTATCAAATGTTCTGCTTGTTTATAAAGCATTTAACAATGATAATAAAAGGAAATAACCGCCCTACGCACCATTAGGACGGTTATCATTTTTTAATCTGTTTTTTGGGAGCGACCGCTTATCGGTATGCTCTTTACTATATTATACGATATTTTCTTCAATATGTCAAGAGGTATGCTGAAAAAAAGATTGACAATTCTGACAAAAAGGTGTAAAATAATATTATAGAGCATACTGCAAAACGGTAGGCGGTCAATCCAACTCCCAGAAGGGAGTGAAAGCAAATGACATGGAATGATTTTTTTCAATTCATCATTGCATTATCAAATGTTCTGCTTGTATATAAAGCATTCGACAATGATAAAAGGAAATAACCGCCCTGCTTGCTATTAGGACGGTTATTTTTAATAACATTACTTAATAGGGAGCGACCGCTTATCGGTATGCTCTTTACTATATTATACGATATTTTCTTTAATATGTCAAGAGTTTTTTTGAAAAAACAAGGCTTCCTTTAAAAGGAAGCCCTATTTTTTTATTTGTATTTCAGGAAGGGAAAACTTGTTGAGTTGAAATTAATTATTAATCGTTATTATTCACCGGCGGTAAGTTTTGAAGATCCATAACCAGAACCTGTATTAGAAAAATATCTATTCTTATAATTATCTTTATCTGTTTTGTCTGTTTCTGGATAAACTCCTACATAATGAGTGTCTGTATTTTCAGCAAAAGAAGCATTAACAACTGCTCCATTAGCATCAAATTTAATATATACTTTTTTACCTTTAATACTTGGCAAAGCCTTAAGTAAAGCTGCTGAAAAAGCATCGGGGTCAGTACCTTCATCTGAGATTGTGATAGCATCACATGAATATGAATTACCTGCAACATCATATGTTCCCTGTGTTTCCAAATCTGTTGCAACAATTCCAGCCTGTTCAACAATCTTTGCTACCTGATCTTGTGCTGTTGCAATTCTTGAATCACGAACTTTACCGCTCATTGTAGGAATAAGTACAGCAGCCAATACACCGATAATTGCAATAACTATAATAAGTTCAACAAGCGTAAAACCTTTGACCTTTTTGTCCTTTCTGCCGATCTTTGCGGCTTTCAATGCATACATTTTAACTTTTTTTGTTGATTTCATAACGAAAACCTCCCATAACTATGTAATAAATTTTCCTCTAAGAGAATGTCTTTAGCCGTTCTCTTTACTGTACTTATATGATATCACAATATGATAAATATGTCAATAGATTTGAAAATCTTCTACATCAAAAGCCGCTTAAACGTTTAATTTTTGCATTTTTTCGTCATTTTTTACAAAAATTATCAACACTTGTTACGTTGTGTGTTCATTTCTTGCTTTGATAAATATATCTGCTGAATGATAAATTTTATCATTTACAGTCCCCGACTATAGAGATAATCATTTTTTTCGCTTCCGCGACTCACAGCGTAAGCTGTGCCGGAGCGGAAGCTTGATTTTCTTTGGTTCGTTTCTTGCATCAAGGCAAGAAATGAACATATAAAAAATATTGCTTGACATATTCGGAAAAATATTGTATAATATATTATAGAGCATACCGATAAGCGGTCGCTCCCACTTATTTGGATAATAAAATAACCGCCTATGTGGAAGTATGGCGGTTATTTCTTTTTGTTGTCATGAAAAATTCCGTAAAGGAATGCTGTATATGTAATGATTAGAATTCCGAATTGGAATAAATCAGTCCATGTAACATAATTATTCATAATTCAACACTCCCTTCCGGGAGTAAGATTGACCGCCTACCGTTTTGCAGTATGCTCTTACTATATTTTACATCTTTTTGTCGGAATTGTCAATATTTTTTCAGCATACCTCTTGACATATTGAAGAAAATATCGTATAATATATTATAGAGCATACCGATAAGCGGTCGCTCCCAAAATTGTGATTAATAAATAATCGCCCTAATGGTAAGCAGGGCGGTTATTTCCTTTTATTTTTATTATGAAATATTCCATAAAGGAAAGCAGTATATGTAATGATAAAAATTCCAAATTGGAGTAATTCATTCCATGTAACTGTATTATCCATAATATCACTCCCTCCTGGGAGCAGGATTGACCGCCTACCGTTACAGTATGCTCTATGTTATATTTTACACCTTTTTGTCGAAATTGTCAATATTTTTTTCAGCATACCTCTTGACATATTTTTAAAAATATCGTATAATATATTATAGAGCATACCGATAAGCGGTCGCTCCCGGTTTAAGTAAAGATTAAAATAACCGTCCTTAAGTTGGTCGCTCAGGGCGGTTATTTCCTTTTATTATCATTGTCGAATGCTTTATAAACAAGCAGAACATTTGATAATGCAATGATGAATTGAAAAAAATCATTCCAAGTCATTTGCTGTCACTCCCTCCTGGGAGCAGGATTGACCGCCTACCGTTACAGTATGCTCTATACTATTATTTTACATCTTTTTGTCGGAATTGTCAATCTTTTTTCGGCATACCTCTTGACATATTGAAGAAAATATCGTATAATATAGTAAAGAGCATACCGATAAGCGGTCGCTCCCGTATAATTTGGTTTACAATGAAAACCGCCTTAGTTTGGTCGCTTAGGGCGGTTATTTCTTTTTATTACGGATTGTCGCAACAAAATTGGCAATATTAATTGCTAAAGAAGCAATTGCTATAATGTCATTCCATGTTATGTAGTTATCCATAATATCACTCCCTTCCGGGAGTAAGATTGACCGCCTACCGTTACAGTATGCTCTATACTATTATTTTACATCTTTTTGTCGAAATTGTCAATATTTTTCAGAATGGCTCTTGACATATTGAAGAAAATATCGTATAATATATTATAGAGCATACCGATAAGCGGTCGCTCCCTTATTGAAGATTATTAAGTAATAACCGTCCTAAAGTAGCGTTTAAGGGCGGTTATTTCTTTTTGTTATTGTTAAATATTGAGCACAAAAATGCTGAATATGTAATGATTAGAATTCCAAATTGAAGTAATTCATTCCATGTAACATAATTGTTCATAATTCAACACTCCCTTCCGGGAGTAAGATTGACCGCCTACCGTTTTGCAGTATGCTCTATGTTATATTTTACACCTTTTTGTCGGAATTGTCAATCTTTTTCAGAATGGCTCTTGACATATTAAAAAAATAAGGTAAAGCAATGAAAAAGCGCTATAGTTTTGCTGTCACCTTTGGATGGCGACAGCTCGCCTGCATCCTCCGCCTTACTATATCACTTTTTCATCAGTTTCCTTTTTCTGCTTCTCGAGTTATTTGACTATATTCCTACAGTTCTTTCTTTTTGTAAAACACAACTGACAGATACCAGGAAAGAGCGTAGATCACTATACCTGCAAAACTGAATATCATCCATAGAATCACATTCAAGTTGTCATTTATCAAAGATTCAGAAAATAAAGTGGCGGTCGAGAATACGACAGCAAATATCACGCCGATCATAAAATAGTATGCAATACGTCCTTTTTCCACGCCCATTTTGAAAACAAATGGTAAAGAGATTGAAGAAGTGATCATCGAAACGTTCAGTATTGTCAACATTGAAGCAAAAAATTCATCGATCCGTATACTGCCGTTCATTCCTATATGTATAAGCATTATCACTCCGGTAATCAACATCATTACAAGCTGAGTAATCAGTCCGATCAAATATTTAGATGTAACGATCTGCAATTTTGTATACGGTAATGCTGCGCTATATTGCAGCCATTTATGCTTTTCGTCATAGCCGAGAAGATTTACCGGTATCATACCGCAAAGAAGAACAGGATAGAATGCGAAAAACATATTGTCATGCACGGAAAATGAAAGTGCCCAAAATACTGCGGCAATAAGCAGATACGATTTGCAGTATTTTCTTATCATATAAAAATCCTTTAACAGAAGTCCTTTCATTTTATTCTGCCTCCTTCGCCATAAATACAAACAGTTCCTCAACGCTGACAGGACTAACAGCCATATCGGACGGTACTGCGTCACGAAGAACCATAGACTCCACACCGTATGGCGTTTCCTTTTTATGCTTGATTGCCTTGTCATCTATACCTGACAGTTGCTGCCGCGTACAATGCACGATCCCATACTTCTCTAATAGTTGATCCTTTTCCTCACAGAGAAGTAATTTCCCCTTATGCAGAAAAGCAACATAGTCGCATAACCTTTCAAGATCGCTGACAATGTGAGAGGAGATCAAGATAGAATGCGTTTCGTCTCTTGTAAAATCGCTGAACATTTCCACTACGTCATTTCTAATCACAGGATCCAAGCCGGATGTAGCCTCGTCAAGCAAAAGGAGTTTGCTGTTGTGCGACATGGCAATGACAATGCCAAGCTTCATTTTCATACCTCGTGAAAAGTCCTTAAAGGGCTTGTTATCAGGCAAAGACATTTTATGAATTAACCGGTAATATTCTTCATCATTCCAATTGCGGAATGTGCGCTTCATTACCTTGCCAACCTGCTTGACCGTCAGACACTCGGGAATCCCCGCTTCATCCAACACAACGCCAATATCTTCCTTGATAAGCCCTATGTCGTCACCATTATCTCTTCCGAGTATAGAAATTGATCCGCTGTCCTTATGGATCATATCTAAAATCAGTTTGATCGTAGTGGATTTTCCGGCTCCGTTTTCCCCGATCAGCCCCATAATGCAGCCGCTCGGCAGCGTCAGGCTCAAATTATCCAGTTTAAAACAGGGGAATGATTTTGTCAGATTTTTAATTTCAAGTGCGTTCATCCTTATTCCTCCAAATTCAGTTTTACTATTTCGAGTATTTCTTCTTTGCTTAAACTACAGGTTACGGCAAGCTGAACGATCTGTTCAATATGCTCCTCTATCTTCTTAAGGGTTTCTTCACGTATCAGTTCAACGTTCTTTGGAGCAACATAACTGCCCTTGGCAGGTATGGTGTAAATGAATCCTTCTCTTTCAAGCTCCTCATAAGCCCGCTTTGTTGTAATAAAGCTGATACGCAGATCTTTTGCCAAGCCGCGGATGGAGGGAAGCATTTCATCTTCTTTCAGCGCTCCGCTGATGATCTGACCTTTGATTTGAGAATATATTTGATTGTAAATTGGAGTTCCGCTTTTATTGTCAATGAATATATTCATAAACTTACCTCCTTATGTTAATACTGTATATATATATTATATACAGTAAGATCGGATTTGTCAAGTGTTTTTTTAAAAAATAAGATGATACCAGTCATAAAAATTCCATAATGACATTTTATAGAATACGAAACGGAAACTTTATTAGAAAACAAAAATAAAACCGCTTTGAGAAATCAAGGCGGTTTTTTCATACTCAAAATCAAATAGTTTTAGAGCATCTTGTAAGAGGTGCTTTTTTATGTCCTGAGTACAGCGTAAAACTGCTATAGAAACTTCAAAGTTGAAAAAGGCGGCAAACCAATGAAGCGTCAGAGAACTATGGAAATGCGACCAAGCTTCAATTCATAGCTTTACCTTGCTGCTTATCAGGTTATTTGACTATCTTTATTATACTTTTGTTTTAGGCGGATTGTAAAAGCTGATGAAAAAATTACCGCCAATGGGGTGGAGTCAACCAAAGGCGGTAAATATATTGCTCCGACAATTAAACCTTGCCAAATTAGTGAAGCAATATTTTATCTAAAGCGCCATTTTTCTCGTCACCAAAGGTGACAACCGAAAAATATGGCGAATAGATTTCGGCAAGCATTACTTGCCTCATCTATATAAACCTGACTGCATCAGCGGGCATTGCATGAAAATTATTTTTTGGTTTTTTCATTGCTGTTTTTGGCGGCGATGCACAATGCAAGTATAAATACGCCGATAGTTCCTCCCGATATCAAGCCCAAAATAAACAAAATCAAAATATATTCCCCACAGTCATATTTGAAAAATCATACCGCTTTTAAGAATAACATTTTTCAGATTTTCTTCTTGATCAAAGAGCAGATTAACGCAGAATTTATTGTTTATCTTAATAAACTTTGGCAGTTCAATATCGTCCAAGGACATTTTCAGTTTATACTTTTCGGATTTCGTATGCATGACGATATGTCTGAATTTTTTCTGAAAATAAACAATTTCCTTTACTTTAAAGCTTCCGTATTCACATTCAAAAACGGTATTTCTTTTTTTGTATTCATCATATATTGCCTGAAAATGATCGTAATAACGAGTGTCCGACTGCCCTTTCTTCATAATAATATTTTCGCTTCTGAGATAATCGTCGCTTGTGTGGAATGCGACAATTATCTCGTTATCTATACCGCATATTTTTTCAGCGGTCTGAACTCCGTTGAGTTTTTTCATATACATATCAAGAATGGCGACGTCGTATTTTCCCTTTTCAAAGCTTTCAAGGAGTTCTTCGCCGCTTGAAAACTCGTCTATTTCATGAGGTTCGTCCGGCAGACAGCTGCCGATCTTATCTTTTAAAACGTTAAGATACATTTCCATATCGTCACATATTGCTAACTTCATTATTTTACCTCTCACTTTATAAAAAATCTCTCTGCTTCAGAAATAATTCTTTATGGCTCGACATTTTTCAGATCCGATCATTTATTTTCTATAGTAATAATATTATATCACTAAAGCTATATTTAGTCAATACTATAGATGTAATCATTTTTCTTTTTAGAGATTATAATATACATATAGTATTTTTGAAAGGAACGAAAAAATGGACGTTGGAAAAAGAATTAAGACCTTACGTGAAGCTAAAGGGCTGACTGTTAATAAACTTGCAAACATTGCCGGTATTTCACAGAGTTTTCTGCGTGATGTTGAACTTGGCAACAAAAATCCAACTGTCGAAACGCTATCATATTTTTGTGATGCTCTTGGCGTATCTCTTTCAGATTTCTTTGATGAAAATGACACAAAGATCAATCCGTTTTTAAAATCCGCAATAAAAAAGCTGAACAATACTCAACAAATCAAACTTGCAGAATTTATAAATAGTTTATGGTAAACTGCTGCTGTTCAGATTACGTCTGCGCCTTTTCCGACACACTTTCACTACGCTCATATTTTTCATCTGTGCTGTTCAAATTATTTCTGTTTCGTATCTTATATATTTTTTCATTCTTCTCTCCAATCTTATTTTCTACA
This sequence comes from Clostridium sp., assembly GCA_023664445.1. Classification (GTDB taxonomy): domain Bacteria; phylum Bacillota; class Clostridia; order Oscillospirales; family Ruminococcaceae; genus Porcipelethomonas. The sequence continues at coordinate 14,487 of JAMPFN010000040.1, forward strand.
TCAATAATATTATACTACATTATTTTATATAAGTCAACAATATTATTACATAATATCAACATAATTTGCGCTAATTTATGGTAAACTATTTGTTGAATGGGGGTACAAATATGGTTGACTTCAGCAAGCGATTAAAAGAATTGAGACAAAATGCGGGATTAACACAACAACAGCTCGCTGAGAGAATTTGGGTAACAAAAGCCTGTATCAGCTACTATGAATTGTCAGAAAGAGATCCTTCACCTGAAATATTAGTTAAAATCGCAAAAGCTTTTCATGTCACAACAGATTATTTACTGGGATTGGAAAATAAACAACACTATTTAGATGTCAGCGATCTTTTGGAAGAGGATATTAAATTATTACATCATACAATAGAAATATTAAGAAAAAAGAATCAAAATCATAAGTAATTACGACTTTAATATTTATTTTATGTAATGAACTGTTCCGAAAGAGCCGCTTCGGTCAGGGACGTTATCGGAAAGATATTTCGCTATCGCCTTACAATCCGCTGAAATACATTTGTATGTGTTCTTAGGAACATCTTTTTTTATAATCGAGGTATTCACGAATGATATGAGCGTTGTATTCCAGATTATTCATAGCTTGCCTGCTTTCCCATGTTTATAACGTGAGTTCGAAAGAACTCACGTTATAATAGATATTTATTATCGCTCAGGTGATCGTATTCATTAACCGCATCCACAAAAATATCCAATAATTTCTCTGCTTTCCTTTTATTATTGTTCGATAAAGTATCAAAAGTACATTTCACCTCTTTTCTGCCGTCATTTAGGTCGGTTTATTTCTTGAAAAAATAGACTTTACACCTAACTGAAAACCTGTTATAATATGATTATAGAGTATCGTAAAGGGGGTGTTTTGAGTGTCAAGTGAGCTGGAAATCAAATCATGGTTGATAGATGAATATGAAACGCTGATGGGTATTCGTGAAGAAGCAGTTAAGGAAGGAGCTACTGAAACCATAAAGAAGATTGACCGTAAGATCGTCTATATCAAACTTAAATTACAACCGCTTGAACTTCCGGAAATTTCAAATAATTAATTAAAAAGGTGTAAAGTCTGATTCAAGGCTTTGCACCTTTTTATTTCTCCTTATTATTTTGTTTTCATTTCCTCAATAAACATTATGACTTTAGAACGTTCAACTAAAGATAATTTTTTATCATCGCAGCTAATTCTAAAGTTTCTCTATCAAGTGTTTCGCTATTAATGCTTACACTTCTGAAAACAAGGCGATTTTTGCAGTTTATCAGGAAAATTTGCCGAAAAGACGCGCGAAGTTTCTATAAACGCAGGTTCTTATCCCCTATAGCTTTCAAACTCCTCTTTCGTGCCGTTAAACACATCGAGGTCTATAAACTTTTCCACGCCGTCATATCCGTCAAGTCTGCCGCGGTTGCAATACTGCCAGAACGTCCATTCTCTGTCATCTGAAAGAGCCGCTTCGGTGAAAACGCTCCTTATCCAGATATCGTTATTTTCAAAGTGATTTTTAATATATCTGTTGTATGTCACATCCGTAGCATATATTATCGGTTCCATTCCGTAATAGCTTTTAAGCTCGTATATAAGATCGTTCAGATTCTGCCTTGCCTTTTCCTCATTGGGCGGATCGCTTCCGTTGCCGTTATAGTATTCAACATCAATAACGGGAGGCAGCATATTATCCCGCTTTTCAACCGTTTTGATAAAGTTTTCCGCCTGTGTTTTCCCGGGACTGTCAAAGCTGAAAAAATGATATGCCCCTATCCTGATGTCTGTCTGAGCGGAATTTTTATAATTTTCCGCAAAATACTCGTCGGTAAAGCCGCTTCCCTCAGTCGCTTTAATAAACGCAAAGCTTATTTTCTGACGCTCGATCTTCTCCCAGTCTATAACGCCTTGATATGAAGAAACGTCAATACCTCTTACGGGGTATTTGCTTTTTGAGGGAGTATTCAGCCATATTATCCCGTTGTACCACAAAACGCCGAAAAAGTACGTCAGCGAAAGCAGTATAACGATCACAACCGAAAGCTTATGACGCTTTCTCAATATTATCCTGCTCATATATCAAAAAACTCACGGGCGTTGCGGCAGGTAATATCGAGTATTTCCTGTACGCTCATTCCCTTTGCCTGTGCCGCAGCGGCGGCGGTCTGCGCGATCATACTGCTGTCGCAGCGTTTTCCCCTGAACGGCTCCGGAGCCATATAGGGGCAGTCGGTTTCAAGCATAAGCCTGTCTGACGGTACCTCCGCGATTGCTTTCAGAGCCTTTTTCGCGTTTTTGAAGGTCAGAACGCCCGTAAAGCTTATATACATTCCAAGCGAAATCACTTCTCTTGCGGTTTCTGCCGAGCCGCTGAAGCAATGCAATACTCCCTTCGGACGATACCTGCGAAGAATTTCCATAGTGTCCTCGCCCGCATTCCGCGAATGTATTATAACAGGAAGCTCCAGAGCCTTTGCAAGCTCCAGCTGTTTTGTGAAAAGCGTTATCTGACGCTCTCTGTCATAGCCGTCATAATGATAATCAAGTCCTATTTCGCCGAGAGCCTTTACCTTATCCGATGAGCGGATAAGCTTTTCAAGATCCGATATAAAATCGTCGGGAGTCGTTTTTTCGGATTCCGGATGAACTCCGCACGCGGCGTAAATATAGCCGTATTTTTCCGCAAGAGCGATACACTCCGCCGAATCGTCCATAGACGAAGCGACGGTAACAATATTGCATACGCCCTTTTGAGGAAGCGCTTCAAGAAGCTCGTCCCTGTCAGGCTCGAACGCCTGATCGGTATAATGGCTATGAGAATCGAATATATTATTCGTCATAGTTTCCGGCCTCCGTTTCAGGTATCATCGGCTTGAGCGTCGTATCCTGCGGCGGCTCCGTAGCCTGTTCGACAAAATATTTGGCTATTTCATCGAGGAAGGACGAATCTATAATGAACGTGTCCGACGTCTGCATTCCCGACGGTGTGAGGAATTTCGCACGGTCAGATGTTTTCTCGCTGTCGCCCGGTTCGGTATTTTTCATAAGGAATTTTACGGCGTATTTTTCCTGCTGATAATCAAGAGCGGAAATGTCCGTTTCCGTAGAGTTGACAAGCGTTTCAAAGGTATTGTCAAGATTATCCGCGATACGGACGCCGTTTGTCTGATTTATCATCGAGGAGATCAGCGACGAAGCCGTAGATATCCTTTGTATTTCACCGCCGCCGAATCCGCCGTAGGTTATGACCTTTTCGATCTGGTCGGGAGAAAGATACTGTAGTCCGTCCGTCTTTTTGAAACCCTCGATGCTTCCCGGGACAGCGAAATTAACGCCGCCAAGAATATCGCACAGCTTCTGGAACGAATCGGAATCAAACGTCATATACCGGTCAACAGGAAACTGCATCGAATATTCAAGAGCCGTTTTAAGCTCCGCGCCTCCGCCCGTTTCGTAAATATCGGTAAGGGCTTTGTTGTTCTCTCCGGCATGCATATTTTCGGGAAGCCCTATAAAGACGATCTGTTTGTGTACTGGCATAGAACGCATTATAATAAACGTATAAGGCTTCGGATCGGATTTTTTCTCGGTTTCCTCGTCGGATTCTTCCCAATCAAAGGTTTCATCGTCAGCATCGTCCTCGTCAGTATTTTCTTCGGATTCTTCCTTTTCCGAGGATTCGTCCTTTTTGCTCTTGACAGCCGACGAGTCGCTTAGATCGAGCGTAAGCAGTATCGTGTGGCTGTTGCTGTCGGAAAGCGAGCCCGCCTCATAGGTCATTGTTAAAAGAGAGGAATTGTCGCTGTCTATCTTATCGTAGATCACCATCGCTATACCGCCGATCACAATAAGCGATATAAGGAATGTGAGCAGAAACGGTATAGCAATGCTTCCTGATTTTTTCTTTTTTTTCATTTTATCAATCTCCATTCATGATACAAAAAGCCGAGAGTACGCCTTATCAACAATCTGTCAATCAAACATTATCTGCGAATTTTTTTCGACATATCCGGAACTCAAAATAATATCCTCGGTTTTTATCAGAGAAATTTTAAGTCCGCTTTTTCTTGCATAGGCAATAGTCTGACCCGTTCCGCTTTTATAGTCGCTGACAACGCCTATAAGACAGGACGAGCGGTCTACCATATAATAATTGCGCGCCTTGTAGCAGGAATACGAATATTTGTCCGAAACGCATACGACCTCGTCTGCGCGGTCGATAACATTATTATACGTCCAAAGATCCTTGCCCCTGAAAGAACTGCCGTGCGCCGCAAAAGGCTTTGCGCATATAAGCTGTATACGGGGAAACTTTTTTTTGATTTCCAATACCGATTCCGCCGCCCAAAGGTCGACGCCCCTTGCCACGCCGGATATAAAATATTCATACCCTGCCTGTGCCGCAGAGTAAATGCGGTAGTAAAGCATACTCTTTATCATATCTAAAATACCGCTGTCCGGATCTTTATAGCCGGGAAGCTTTTCGGGGCGGTGTCCCGTAAAGCATACTGTTTTTTCTTTTGTCATAATTTATTGTCCTATAATATTTCTTCTTACATAAACGGCGTCAATAACGTTGATACAACCGTCTCCGTTATAATCCCGAATATTCTCCGGGGCATAATCTCTCCCCAGAATGTAATTATAAAGCTCGACAAGATCGGCAACGGTTATCTGCGGCTGTTCTTCCAGATATTCAGAAATATTCACAAAGCTTACCGTATAATCTGCGATTTCCGAGCCGCTTTCCGTTATAACTACCTCGTATTTATCGCCTGCGCTGTATGTCATACTGCGGTCGCAGAAAATTATACATCCGGGTTTTCCGTAGTTGGCGTTATCGACGTTAAAATAATGAGTTTTCGTTGAAGTCGCCTTTGAAAAGGTCTGTACCTCCCCCGAGTTGAGGTCGGTAAGAGTTACCTCGACAGAATCGGGATCTTTGACAGCTTTTCCGACAGAATAGCTCCAAGGATAGCTGTTTGAATTGCTCCAATAGCCCGGGTCGGCGAAATATTCTACCGGCGTTACCTGTGCCGGCCAGCATACTCCCGAATACTCGGTCGAACCAAACGCATTGTCGAAAGCGTACATGCAGTAATAATTTTTTACATTCCCGAATCCCGTCTTTTTCATAGACGGGTTAAGACACCACCTGCGATGTCCAAGAGCGCTCATGTTTGAATCGCTTTCATCAGCCATCCAACCGTGTACAACATCGTCGCAAAGACTGAAATGTCCCATTCCGATATTACTGCTCGACGTTCCCGTATATCCCAATTGATAAAGCTCGTCCGGCATACCCTCGGGCTGTGCCGGTTTATGATCGAGGTCGTTGTTCGCCGCGTTTACAAGCGCTCCTGCCTGTGCGCATTCGTTATAATTATCGTCGAGTTCGACCTCGTCGATACCCGCAATAAATCTCATTACATTCAAAGCGTTCAAAGCCTTTTGCAGCGTATCGTCGCTTAGCTTTCCTGGAGAATAAGGCGCGGTCTGATAATTCGGCTCGGTAATATATTCCGAGCTTTCAAAATCAAACGGATGACTTTTTATATATTCCGCGATTTCCTCCGCTGTACGGTAATTTACGTTTACGCCTTCAGCGGCATAAGCGTATTCATAAGAATTAAACGGTACAGATACCGCAAGCACGGCTGTTGACGTTGCGGCGGCAGCAATTTTTTTCAAAATATTTTTCATATAGATTCTCCTTTAAACAGGTAAAAGGGACGCCTACTGAGCCACGTCCCTTTCTAAAAAATCAGATTCCGCATTCGTCGTAATCTTTCCATTTTTCCTCATAGCTCTTATTGCTCATAGTCTTATATACGATGTACGCTACAGAAACAACGCCTCCGATAAGAGCAAGCAGTATCGGGATAAAAACCAAAAGATTGTTTTTCTTCTTTTCTTCCATATTATGTTTCAAGTCCTTTCCGGATAAATTTGTCATTTAGGCAATACCGCGCAAAGCCTTTAGGCGATCTTTGTACGGTGTTTCCTTTGCTACATTCCCATTTCAGCCTTAAGACGCTCAAGCTCCGAATCGACCTTTGAATTATTTTCAAGAGCTTCAAAGTCGTCCGCCAGACTATTGTCCTGACCGGCAATCTCCGCAAACGCCTGTGCTTCGGCTTCCTTCTGCATGATCTTCTCTTCCATACGGTCAAACTTGTCGGAAGCGCTTGAAGTGTCAAAACCGCCTGTCGCCTTTGCAAGATTCTTCTGCGTATCAGCCATCTGCGAGCGCGCGATAAGCATAGCCTGACGGCTTTTAGCCTCCTCAAGCTTCGATTTGAGGACGTCGACCTGCGTTCTGATAGTTTCCGTCTGCTGTGAGATAGTATCGTACATTTCCTTATACTGAACCGTTTCCTTGTCAGCCTTAACCTTGTTTTCAAGGGCTTTCTTTGCAAGGGTCTCGTCGCCCGCGGCAAGAGCGGTCTTCGCTCTGTTTTCCCACTCGGCGGATTTTCTTGCGGAATCGTCATACTGCTTTTTAGCGATCCTTTCGCTTGAAACCGCCTTGCCCAAAGCCTGTGTCGACTTGTTAAGCTCCTCCTGCATATCGATAATTATCTGCTTGACCATTTTCTCCGGATCTTCCGCCTTATCTATAAGGTCGTTGATATTCGACTTAAGCAAATCGCCTATTCTTGAAAAAATACCCATTCTTTAATTCCTCCGATCAATGTTTTGTAAATAATGCTTTTAAAACCAAAGCCGCGCCTACCGCAACAAACCCGAACATGAGAATGTATTCAAAAAGCGACTTTGAAATAAAACGAAAACTTACGCTGTTCATAATTGAAAGCAGGATCGCTAAAATTCCGACAGCAACTACTATCCATCCAAAAAGCTTTCTTCTCATCATAAACAGCATGATAACGCCTATCAGAAGCGGAATTATAATAACTCCGTTAGGCATACTAAAGCCTCCTATGTGCCACATAGTACCCCATGAGGTAGTAACTCTCACCGACTGGAACACCCAGAAAAGACCGCCGCCAAGCAAAACGAGTCCGATAAAAAATTCCAGAAGATCGTTTTTTCCGTGCCTGCCGCCTCTGCAGCCGTCAACGCCCAGACTCCGGTTTGTGCTTTCTATCTGCTCCATTAGCCTGCGCTGTTCTTCTTCGAGCCGTTTAAGCTTTCTGTCCATTGCGATTCTCCCTTCTCATTATGTTATAATTATAACCGATACATTAAAGTATGTCAAGAAATATTTATTGCCACATGCGAAAATCTATTTTTGAGAAGCTTATCGGGGGACTCTGTCCCCCACCCCCTTGCCAAAGGGAATGATTTTCTTTGTAATCCCCATGATTTTTAGTAATACTTCCCTTTAAGGAAGTATTACTAAAAATAAAAGTAGCCATACAGATCATTCTTGGCAAAGCTTGAAGACAAAGCTCCTCAAAATTCTGAAAATCGAAAAGCCAAATCTAAAGTTTAGGTCAAGCCTTTTCAAAGGCTTGCGGATTCCAAA
>JAMPFN010000041.1 GCA_023664445.1 Clostridium sp.
GGGTGGGGAGATGTCAGCGAAGCTGACAGAGGGGACGGCTCTGTAAGAGGCATTTTCTTTGGCATGGGGGTAAGGGACAGAGTCTCCCATAAGTTTCTCAAGAATTGATCCCCGTGCAATTGGAGGGCTGATACCATGATAATAAATCTGATTATTTCAATATTATGCATTGCGGTCATTTTTACAAGCTGTGACGGACAAAGCACAGAGAAAATCATAAAAAATGAAATTGGCATCGATATTTCAGGATGCATAATTGAAAGCGATAACGATAGTCACACCGGCTTTTTAGGCGACGGGGAAACCTTGGTGACGATCGATTGCAGCCAAAATAAAGATGAAATATTAAATCAGATAAGCGGCTGGAACAAGCTGCCGCTGACAGAAAATCTTCAAATAGTCATGTACGGCGATAATGAAGGCAGCGGATACAGACTTGCGTATGAAAATGGTATACCTGAAATAACAGACGGCTGTTACAAATTTATAAACAGGCATGACGAGGCGGAAAGCAAAAGCTCCGACAGCGGTATGCTCGAGGCATATTCCATGAATTTTACTTTGGCTTTGTATGACAGCGAAACCAATATCATGTACTATTATGAATTCGACAGCTGATTTGTTGTATAAAATAGATAAAAAATCCCGATGCTGATCGGGATTTTTTATTTGAAATAATATTGTAATTGTTTTTTAATAAATGTTAAAATAGGATTATTTTCTAATACAGCTTTATTACAATCCGGGAAAATGCATTGACTTTTGACTTAAAAGGCTCTATAATAAAGACACAGAGAAAGAAATATGGCAGCGCTGTACAGAAGATTGCCATAAAAAACGTGTAGAGTAAAAAAAGAAAGGAAGTAAAAATATGAGTATCAGAAATAAAATTATGGGATTTATTACAACCGCTTCAATATGCGCAATGCTGTTTCCTTTTAACGCTTTTGCCGCTGAAAAAACATGGCAGGAAGCATATATGGATATAATTGAAACTGCGGCAAAAGCCGATTCGTCCGATGTTGATTCATCGTCTTATTCATTGAATTACATTGACAATGACGATATTCCGGAGCTTTACATGTGGGACGGAAAAACCTATCAATCATTATATTCCTATAATAACGGCGCTGTTTTGTGTAAGGAATTGTCGTATAGAGGCACAATATGGGCGTCTGGCAGCGGATACTTTTGGACAGCCGACAGCAGCAACGCCGCATATAAATACTATGATTTTCATAAGCTTGAAGGCGGCTCGTGCAGTACTGTTTATTCGTTTTGCATTGACAGAAGTGACGAATCCGTTGAAAAGTATTTGATAAATGATGAAGAAGTTGATAAAGAAGAATACGAAAGCAAAATGGCGGAATCCGAAGCGGAATGTCCGTTATATAGCGAATATATGATCAACTATATGACCAACAAAACATCATATTCTTATGATGAAATAAGACAGTATCTGCTTGATTCGGCAGAAGATGCAGACAGCATGGAAATTGATGAAGATAATGCCGAGGAACAGAATACGGCTTCTTTTGAAATGTCGTCTAAAACCGATGCTGTCGTTGCAGAAGCTGTTTCCAAAGTGGGAAAAAATGCTAAATCTCCCGACACATCGGACAATGGTATCGCTTTCGCCTTTATCGGCGCTTCCATTTCGGCAGTTGTTGCTGCTGCATTCAAAAAGCGCAAATCATAAGCGCATACGGTTAAAGCTTACGTCAAGGGTTACTTGTCTTTTACTTTTGCAAAACTCTCTCGGAAATATTCGGGGGAGCTTTTTGCATTTAAGAACCTATCTTCACAAGATTGTGAAGACAGGTTCTAAGACTGTTTTTGCTCGGCAGGCTTCCATTTTCCCGTCAGATAATGTATCACAAACAATACAAAAAGCAGCAGATTATGCGCTATCATACAGCCCCATGCCGAAACAAGCCCATACCCCAAAAGCTGTGTGCAGATAAACGTTCCGATTATTCTGACAAGCCACATTCCAAGAACATTATATACAAACGGCGCAACGGTTTTTCCAAGCCCCTGCATAATGCCTTCGATAACGATAGGGACGCCGTAAAACGGCTCGGACACAGCCACCATTCTGAGTACGGCAGTTCCCAAAGCGATAACATTTTCATCGTGTGAGAATATGCGCATAAGCTGCGGAGCAAAAATGAAGAGCATTCCGCCAGAGAATATCATGAGTATAACTTCAAGAGGAAGTATAACTTTAGCCAGACGGTCGAGCTTTTTTTGGTCACGCGCGCCCCATGCGTTTCCCGAAAGGGTTGCCGCCGCCGTCTGCATTCCGTAACCTGGAATATAAAATGCCGATTCGACCGTATTTGCTATGGTGTGGGCAGCCGTTGAAACCTCTCCGAGAGAATTTATCATGGAAGCGAACGCTACATATCCGAGCGACGTCGCAAATCTTTGCAGCATATTGGGAAACGCCACGCGCATACACGGTTTCAAAACGGAAAAATCAGGGCGCAGTTTTTGTCCCTTTGGCGAGATCGCCTTATGCCTCCAAAGCATGACCGTAATTGCCATACCACCGAATGTATAGGATATCGCGCTTGCCGCCGCCGCACCTTCTATGCCGAAGCCCGCGCCCGGAATGGTAAATGAACTGCCGAATAAAGAGATCGTTCTTGTCGGATAGATAAGAATGAAGTTCATAGCTATATTTATTATGTTTACGATCAGTCCCACTATCATCGGTGTTTTCGTATCTCCCGCCGCACGGAGAAGCGTGCCGAAAATAATGCTTGCGCTGCGGAACAGCATCGGCAGGTAAAGTATCAGAAAATAGCGTGAAGCAAGCTGTCTTATATCGCTGTCAACACGCATCCACGCAGGTATGACTCCGCTTAACGAAACAGTCAGGATCGTAAATAACGTCCCGACTGTCAGAACTGCCGTAACTGCCTGACCGGCGGCCTTTCGCGCAAGTTGTATTTCTCCTGCGCCTATCGACTGCGCTATGAACGACAGGAAACCTACTCCGATAGCGGAAATCGTGCTGCTTATAAGCCAGTTGACAGTACTTGTCGCGCCGACAGCAGCGGTCGCGCGCGTACCGAGAGAGCCGACCATGGCGGTATCTATATACTGTACGGCAGTCTGTAAAAACTGTTCAAGCATTGTCGGCCACGCGAGAGCCAGTATAACAGGCAGAAGCTTTAATTCCGATCTGTTAAAAAATTTATTTTTTGTCATTATTATACTGCGCTTTCGTTATTACAGAGCCTTTAGCGTTTTCATCATCCATAATTATCCTGCCGACGGACGGTGTGGTTATGCTTCCGCTGAGCGGATTCTTAACGCTGTCGATATGAGTTGTGACAGACGCGCTGACCTCGGATTTTTCAAAGCTCAGATCCGTACCCGTCATTTCGCAATTCACAAGCTTTAAATTTTTGCAGTAGCAAAACGGCTGTGTACCGGATATTTTACAGTTTTCAAGCGTAAGACCGTCGGAATACCACGCAAGATATTCGCCCTTTAAAACGCTGTTTCTGACAGTTGTGTTTTTGCTGTGCCAGAAAGCGTCCTTTGTGTCAAAAACGCAGTTTTCAAAAACGGCGTCTTCTATGTACTGAAAAGAATATTTGCCTTTAAGTTTTACATTTTCAAACAGCATATCACAGCTTCTCATCATAAAATATTCGCTTTCCGCTGTGCTGTCTTTCATGGTTATTCCGTTTACAAACCAGCCAAATTCGGGCGAAACAATATGACAGTCCTTAATATAGACGTCCCCACACTCACGCAAAGCTTTTATACCGTGAAGCTTGGTGTCTGTGATCTCAATTTTATTGGAATACCATAACGCCGCACGGCAAAGCTCGGTCATTTCGCTACCGGATATTTTAAGATTTGTGTCATGCCAGAACGGATAGCGTAAATTACAGAAGCATTCGCATACATCGATATCCGAGCTTTCTTTTAATGCGCTTTCACCGTCGGCAGGACCGTCAAACGAACAATTTTTCAGGACAACTTCATGACTTGAATACAAAGCCCTTTCTTCGTCGAATTTCTTATTCGATATTATGTTCATGTTTATCCCTCCATATTATTAACTGTACCTAAATCGCCTATCGGCTTTGTACAATAACTGTTTTAGTTTAAAATGGCAAAAGGAAATAACCGCCCTGAACTACTGATTTAAGGACGGTTATTTTATAATAATATTATACGCTATTTTCTTCAATATGTCAAGCGGTATGCTGAAAAAATATTGACAACGCAGAACGCCGAAGAAATTTTTTAGTATACATTCAATGGCATTTAACCTTGACTTTTTCTGCAAAAAATGATATAGTAAGGTAAATTTAATGATTGGAGGAATTTTTATGGTCAAAATAAACAAAAAGTCAGAAAGATGTGCAGAAAAATTCGGGAGGGGGTACTGATCGCTCTCTGACAAAAAGACTGCTGTCTTTAGCAATGTCCGCCGTTATGGTTGGGGTTATGCCGAAGATCGAGGCAAATGCAGGGTCGTCTTCTGTCTGGAGCGGCTTCGCCACTACCTATTGGTATGATGATGAAATGTCTACATTTCATATCAGTACTGCGGAAGAACTTGCCGGTCTGGTAAATCTGTGTCAAAATGGAAAAACCATGTCAGGCAAAACAATTATTCTTGATAATGATATTAAATTGAACGATATTTCAAATTATAACAATTGGAAGTCTGATCCACCTAAAAATAACTGGGTGCCTATAGGTAATGGGGGTAGTTTTAGAGGAACATTTGACGGCGGCGGACATAATATTACCGGTTTATATGTATTTATTGAAAGAAAAGAGACAGGTAAGAATACCCCTACTGTGAGAAGCGGATTATTTGATACATTAGAATCTGGCGGTACTATAAAAAACATTTCATGCGAATATAGCTATGTTTATGCCAATAGTCAACATGACTATTATGAGGCGGGATTTAATAATCATATTACTGGCACTAAGGCTTGTGCAGGCGGTATTTCTGCTTGTGTCAATGGAGGAACAATTTTAAATTGCGCTAGTAAAGGTTACGTTTATTCCACTAGCAGCGCTACTTATGACACTGACTCTTCCTTATATGGCGCTTTTTCAGGCGGTATTTGCGGTTTTGCTTATTATAATGAAAATTACAATTATTCTATTAAAAATTGTTATAATCAGAGTAATGTTGGTGTTGGAAACGGATACAGCGGCGGTGTTTTGGGATTTTCAAATAGTAAAGGCGTAATTTCAAACGTATACAATACGGGCTCTGCGGGAAGGGGTATTTTACATGGGTACGATGTGAATTACGCCTCTAAAACTAAACCTCAAATGGAGGCTTGTTATTATCTCAACAGCAGCGCATCCAGCGGCGGCGCAGGAAATCCTATTGCAAAAAGCGCTGACGGTATGAGAAGCGAGAGCTTCGTAACATCTTTAGGCAGCGCATTTGCCTATAATCCTAACGGTTATCCCATGCTTGCGTGGGAAGTGAGCGAATATAGTGCAAAGCTCGACAAAGATAAGGTTACCTTGAATAAATCCGGCGAGCAGGTTACATTAAGGCTCACCACAAATTATACCGGCACGCCTACCTGGATATCCAGCGATTCCAACGTCGCAACGGTCGAAAACGGGGTTGTCACCGCCGTTTCAAGCGGTACGGCAACGATTTATGTGATCTGCGGAGATATGCAAGCGACTTGTACGGTAAAGGTCGATCTATCATCTGATTTCGCATTGAATTACGACAATATAACAATGAAAATCGGCGAAGATTTAACGTTGAAAACGCTTAATTATAACGGTACTTGTACATGGCTGTCAACGAATACGGGAATTGCAAAAATTTCATCCGGCGGAGTTATTACCGCCGTTGCAAGCGGCGAAACGGTTATTTATGCAATACTTTCCAACGGAAAAACGCTAAGCTGTAATGTAAACGTCGAAAATGCGGGCTTATCGGGAGATGTTAATAACGACGGTGTTGTTAATGTCGCAGATGTGGTGCTTATGCAAAAATATCTGATAAAAGTGTTTGATATGACTCGGGAGGGACTTTTATCTTCCGATATGAATTCGGACGGTCATGTTAACGTTTTAGATGTGGTAATTTTAAAGCGCAGGATTTTACAGTAAACGACAAATTTTTTGACGTTTACTATTTGCCGATTTGCACGCAGTGAGCGGATGTACAAGGCATTTTTAATAATTTTAAGGGGACGCTTTAATTTTCAAAGCGTCCCCTTTATTTTGCGTTTACTGTAGGCAACAGTTTACGATTTATGTATTTTTATTATTCCGCAAATATAGATCATAAAAAATATTATACTCATAATTGTACAAAACGGCATAGCTATTTTAGAAGTACCGTTTATACCGACCAATATAAAAATCGCCTCAATTACTCCAACAAAAATTGTGATAATAATATATCTTATTATTTTGGGAACTTTTTTATCGGTCAAAAGTTCAGAAAAAAATTCAAGTATAATTTCAACTATAATTTCCATAGCATTCTCCTATGTTAAATTAATCTTGAATTTGATCAAGTGCGTACCTTACTATATCATTATACTTGATTTTTTAAATTAAGTCAATAGCAAAAACTTGTGTATTTTCGGCAAGCTTTTCTTATAAACTTCGTTGATTTTTTAAACAGTATGTGTAAGATATTACGCTGCTCTTTTAGCTATATCCTTTCTGAAAAGGAATTTGAAAACGGTTCTGATGAGCGGCTGAATAAAGAAAAGCTGTGAGAAAAACGCAAACGGAAAATTATAGCACACAAGTTTTATCCAGTTTGCAAGGAGTGTCAGTATGTTGAAGCCTTCGTAGTATGGGTAATAGAGGAATGAAGCGATAAGGCTCATAGCCGGACACATAAGACCTACGGTCGCACAGATTATTGCAGTTTCAAAAAGTACGGGATGAGTTTCTCTCGGATCGAAGACCTTACAGGCAAGCTTGAATGAACAGGGACTTCCCATGAAGCTTTCAAGGGCGAAAGCGAGTACGAATTCAACAAGAATGACCGTCCATATCGGAACTGAATGTCCGCACATATAAACTCCGCCCATTTTGCCGATAGCGTCGAGTACGCCTGACGCGTCGGGGTTAAGGGCGAGAAAAGTGCTTCCGTTTATGACGTACAGGCTGTAAAAAACGTAAGCGTGAACGGTTACGATTACGGTAAGGAGCGCAAAAATACTGCGCTGGAATTGGTTTCTTGGCATAAAATATAACGACCTTTCATTTGATTTTCAGCATAAAAAACGCGTGAAACGAATTCAATCGTTTCACGCTGAACAATTATACGCTGTGAATAGATTTCGGCAATCGCCGTACTTATAATATTTATTTTATCAGATTTAACAGTACTTTGTCAAAGGGACATTTCGACAATTTTTTTCAACTGATAACCGTATTTTTTCGGTGTATTTTATCAATCTTTTTGTGTGCTGACTGTACTATGTCCCCATATTCCGATTTGCAATGACTACGGAGTAATTTTCAAATTCATAGATCTGCGAATAGGTGGCTTCAAAAGCAGGGAGCATATTATTTTCCACAATGAAAATACCTTGTGTCGGATCATATACGCCGTCCTCAAAAACAAAGTTTCCAAAGCTGTGAACTAACTGGAACTGATCTCCGGGGTTGATATACTGTACTGTGTCGATGAATTCGCGCGGCGGAGTTTTCGTGTAGAAAAGGCAGTAGATATAGGGCATATTCACATTTGTCACAACATGGATCGTCTGATCGTCAGCGGCGCATTCGTCAGCCTTTTTTATGGCTGCGCCGAAAGAACTGAAAAATTCTCTGCTTACATTCTGCTTGTAATCGTCGCTAAAATATTCCTTGGTAAATCCGAACATGCCGACCAAATAGATCGCTGTGATCACAGCTGCCTTGATCTTTTTGTGACCGTCTTTCAGCATTTCGCAGATACCGAAAACAGTCATCATAAGCAAAGGAATGTATACCGCATTGACACGATTGATATTGGGATCGTTGTAATAGAAGAAGAGCAGAAGCGACGCTATAAAAGCGATGATCCACACGGCTTCAAAATGACTTTTCATTCTGACCGCCTTCTTGATCCCGGCAATATAGAAGAATACCGAGAACACGTAGATACAGCCGTAGAATGGGAATGCGTTGCGTACTGCACCGTCATCCTGAAGAAAAACAAGGTTTGCAATATTGGAGTAGATCGTTTTCAGATCGGTACCATACATACTTTTCAGACGTTCTCCGTAAGTGTGAGGGATCGTGAAAATTCCCAGCTTTACGGTTTCGCGGTCGAAAAGATTTATGTACAGGAAAATGAGGATCGGAGCCGAAACCGCAATGAAAATGAGCATATTGATGATACATCCCTTTATGCCAATCTCCTTTTTTACGAGCATATAAATGTACACAGCCGCAAGAAACAGCGGAATGACCATGTAGGCGGCGCCGTATGCGTACATACTCAGACCGAAGAGTACGGTAGAGAGATATATCAGTTTTTTGTGTTTGAAGGAAAGGAGCAGAACGCATATGGAGATGCAGAGCATGGAGGGGAAAAGATTTGATTCCAAAGACCAGCGGCTAAGCATAATATTCCATGGGGAGATCGCAAGGAGGAAAGCGGATATAGCTGCACATTTCAGTCCTGCAAGCTTGTTTGCCGTGTAGTAGAGCAGCGCGATCGACAGCAGGGAGAATATGAGATTTACAAGGCGGACGGAGAATACGCTGAGTCCGAATATTGCTATAAAGGGCATGGACAGGTAGGCGTACAGAGCGTTCTGACCGCTTCCCCAGGCTTTCAGATGAACCGGAAAGCTGTCGCCGCTGCGGTCGATGCCGTATTTAAGCAACGCCCATGAGTCGTATCCGATAGAAGCTTCATCCTGATTGAAGCCGCCCGGGTGAATTCCGAAACCGATTATTCTGACAAGAAAAGCTGTAATGAAAATAATCCCGAAAATTATGAATTTGTCGTATTTTTTCAAAATTTCCTTTATTCTTTTAACAGACATTTTTTACTCCTTATTTTTCAGCAAGTTCTGCGGCATACCGTACAATGTAATTTTATTATCGGTGTGCGTTAAGTATTTTTGGGATATATGCAATCGTCCGATATGCAGGGAGTAAATCAATGATTTACGAATGTGCAAGGACTTTAAATAAAATATAATTAGCGTTTACGGTTATTATATCACTTTTATGGACAAATTTCAATACATTTTCAAATATTTATCGTAAAATCAGACACTTTAAGAACAATATTTTTTATTTTTGACAGAATTGGTAGAACAAATAATGTAGATTTGCAATTCAGTTCTGCCATTTTTATTGAACAGATGAGATTTCGGAGAACTGTTCAGAAGAATACAAAGATTTTTTCTTACTCTGTTTTCATTTTTCACCTTATCTTGACAATTTTATTTTATTTTGATATATTTATATTAGTAATTGTTAACAAAAAATTTAAAGGTGCGAAAAGATGTCATTTATGAAAAAAACTATAATTCCCTTTATACTGATGATCGCCATATTTTTAATGACCGGATGTGTGGATAGCAAGGAGCAGAAAAAGCTTAATACACAATATGTTAACAGAGCAAAAATAAATGCTGAAAATTATATAGAAGAAAAATATGATTTCACGCCCGAGATACTCGACGCTGTACAGGAAAGACAATATGGTATGTTTAACAGTACGCCTTTGTCAACGGTATATGTTCGCATGACATACAACGGGCGGGATTTTGGGGTATACATTGACGGCTCCTGTGAAAACACAGACGGCAGCGATAATTATCAGCAGCCGGAGCTAAAAAAATATTTCGCTGAATTGATCGCGCAAAAACTGCCGGAGCCTGATTCACTGACGCTAAACGGAGGTAAAATAAATACTGCATTTGACCCTATTGAAGCCGAATGTGTCAATATGTATTCAGCGTATTTTAACGGCACAAATATATCAGAGCTTTTGAGCGAGGGCGATTGTTCTGTTACTGCCGAATATGTCTGTACGGATATTTCCGAGCTTTCGGAAAAAGATTTCCCTGATGAGTTGTTCAGTAATACAAGGTGTAATATCAGACTGGTATCTTTCCGCAAACCCGATTATCTTGGGCATTATTATAAAAGCGGTACCAATGAAATGCTGCCGCTTTATGCGGAAAGCTTAACTGTTATTAACAGCGGCGGTACATCATCCCAAACCTATTCTCTTGGCAATGTGGGAGATATTTTCTATTATATAGACGGAGAAGACTGCGATACCGTTACCGTAACTGAAATTGAATCCGATGACGGATCTAACTGGAATAATGAGCATTTTAACGTTAAGACAGCTTCAAAAGCATACGCTTTTAAAAGCACTCATAACTGCAAGGTTCGTTTTTTCTTTCCGCAGTCTGCTATTGAGCAAATTACAAATCGGAAAACTTTTCAGGCATATGGTATTTGCCGCGGTTCAGGCAGCGATCGTACATACGAGACCTTTTACGCCAATGATTTTAGCGATGATTACGAAGTGGGGTATATCAATATTAATGCCGATGAGGATGTATATGTTGTATTTTTGCATAAAACAAGTACTCGTAAATTCATACGCTTTTAGGAGGTTCACATGAAAACAGCAAAAAGGTTACTTTTAATACTTATATCGGCAGTTATGATGATTGGAGGCTGTGGCTGTGGTATGTTTGTAAGTGAAAGTCAGTTAAGGCAAACGCTTGAAAATGCTTTGCAAGAAAAATACAATGAGGAATTTTCTTGTCTTGATGTTTGGAGCAATGGAGGTTCATCATATTGGGGAGTGTGCGCACCAGAGAAAAATCATGATATAAGGTTTGAGGTACTGTTTTATGATGATGGAGGTATATTAGAAGAAGGGTATTATGCTGCTTGCGTAGCAGAAAAAATTGAAGAAAATGTTCAAGAAGAATTAGAATATGTTTTTAATGATTTTTATCTGCATTCATATATGCCTGTTCCATTGTACAGCCGTGAAAATGACGACATTTATGCTGGAAATGTAAGGAATGAATCTTTAGATATTGCTGAATACGTTGAAATGGCAAACGAAAAATGGAAAAATGAGACTCCTACCATATCACTCATGATATGTGTTAATTCTTCTAAAACTAACAAACGAAGTTTTGAGGAAGAATATGATATGCTTTCTAACATTATTCTTAATATTAATAAATTAGGTATGAGAACTTTTATATATTTAAAGTTTATTCCGGAAAAAGAATATTTTAATTGCATAGAATACCTCGAAATTCGTGCAAATACAGATAGTACATTTGACAATATGGTGAAAGATTATTCTGTTAAAATTTCTAATGTAAAATTAAATGTACATTTTGAATGTGAAGAAACAGAATATGAATTGCTCACTAAAGAGGAGTATATTAAACAACGAAAGGAAGTAAGTTAAAATGCCAAATAATTTACTGAAAGAGGAGGGCTATATGGAATACAATTTTTACGGTTGGGAAACAGCAGAGGTTCAACCGATCAATAATACTTATCCGTCGATCAATTCTCCGAGAGATTTGTATGACGCTCTGTCAGAAATATGGTGTGCGGAAACCTGCGCTCCGCGAATGAGGGATAAGTGGACGCCCGACAATAAAACGCTGGGACAATGCTCAATAACAGCATTTCTTGCGCAGGATATTTTCGGCGGAAAGGTCTGCGGAATACTTCGCGACGGCGGAAATTATCATTGCTATAATGTGATTGGCGATTGCGTTTTTGACCTGACAAGCGAGCAGTTTGGCGATGAGAAGCTTGTATATGAAAATAATCCCGAACAGCTTAGGGAAATTCATTTTGCAAAGGAAGAAAAGCGTCTGCGTTATGAGTTCCTGAAAAAATCTTTATCGGAGTATACAAAATGAAAAGAATTATGTTCGTCTGCCACGGCAATATCTGCCGCAGTCCAATGGCGGAGTTTATTTTCAAGGATATGCTGAAAAAATGCGGACGTGAAACAGAGCTTGCCGCTGCTTCTTCTGCCACAAGTACGGAAGAAATATGGAACGGGATCGGAAACCCTGTATATCCGCCCGCACGGGAAGAGCTTGAAAAGCACGGCGTTTCCTGTAACGGAAAAAGAGCCGTGCAGCTGAAAATATCCGACTATGATAAATACGATATGTTTATTTGTATGGACGAAAGAAATGTGAAAAACGCGATACGGATTTTCGGCGGCGATCCCGATAATAAAGTCAGCAAGCTTCTGAAAAATAAGGACGTTTCAGATCCGTGGTATACGAATAGATTTGACGCGGCATACGACGATATTTTTGACGGATGCAGGCAGCTTCTGGAGAGCTTATGATGCAGATCTGGAATCCGTGGCACGGCTGCCGAAAATACTCCGAAGGCTGCGAGCATTGCTATATGTACTACCTTGACGCCCGGCGCGACCGCGACGGAAGCGAGATTTACAGAACGAAAACCAACTTCGATCTTCCTCTGAAAAAGACAAGACAGGGAAGCTATAAGATTCGATCCGGAACGCTTCTTCATGTCTGCATGACGTCCGATTTCTTTCTCGAAGAAGCCGATGAATGGCGTGAAGAGGTTTGGGATATGATCCGTAAGCGATCCGATGTGATGTTCTGGATCCAGACGAAGCGAGCGGAACGTATTGAGGAAAATCTTCCTCATGACTGGCGTAACGGCTGGGATAATGTCATTCTTTGCGTGACGACTGAAAATCAGACTCGCGCAGACGAAAGACTTCCGATTTTACTTGATATCCCCGCAAAGCATAAGGCTTTTATGATAGCTCCCATTCTGTCCGAGGTTCATGCAGAACAATATCTTGCGTCAGGTCAGTTTGAAAAGGTTCTTGCCGACGGTGAAAATTATGACGGAACAAGACCTTGCCGTTATGAATGGATAAAATCACTGCATGACCAATGCGAAAATGCAGATGTGGAGTTTGACTTTGTCGGCACGGGCAATATTTTTATAAAGGACGGTAAAGCATACCGTATTCCGAAAGCGTATCAGAGGGTGCAGGCACGGCGTTCAGGGCTTAGTTATCCGCCGGAAAATACGGATATTCCCATGCAGCCGAAATGCCGTTTCTGCAAAAGAAAAAACAGCTGCAACGGCTGTCATTGGTGCGGAAAGTGCGGCACACTCTGATATCCTTATCAAACCGTTTTCTTAAAATTTGTTCCCCACGCCGCCATAGAATCCAGAATAGGGGTCATGCTATGCCCAAGCTCTGTCAGAGTATACTCCACTCTCGGGGGACCTCCGGAAAAACCTCTCTTGTCAGCAAGCCGTTTTCCTCCATGTCGCGCAGATTTGAAGTAAGCACCTTTTGCGAAATACCCGTCACGGATTTTTTCAGCTCGCCGAAACGCTTCGTTCCCGTTCGCAGGTCACGCATAATCAGAACCTTCCACTTATCTCCGATCAGCATCAGGGTTGTTTCCACAGGGCAGGCGGGAAGCTCGGTTTTGTTTACCATAAAAGTTTCTCCTTCTCATCATAATATGCTATTATTTTAGCATATTCCCACAAAAAAATCAAGAAATTTTTTCTTTGGATTTTCCCGAAACAGCGCAATGGTTACCTTGGGGTAACTATACCACAAAAAAGTGCCTACTTTACAAAGCTCAAAAGCTGTGATATCATATAATCAAGGAAAGAGATACAGCGCTGAAATCTCCCGATTAATTTTCAGGAGGAATTTATTATGAATAAGAACACATTTACAGCCGTAAAGCTTGCAAAGGGCGAGATGAACGTTTATGATTTCGGAGCAGTAAAGCTTCACGCTTACAAGACCAATGATTCCATTGACGACGAGGTGTTTATCGTCGAGAAAGACGGTAAAGCTGTCGTTATCGAATCTCCCTGTTTCTTTGACAACAACAAGGAGCTTGAAGAATATCTGAACGGACTTTCAGTCGAGGGTATTCTCGTTGCCTATCATGGCGCAGGAGCGACGTTCCTGCCCGACGTTCCCAAATATGCTACGCAGAATGCGGCGGATTTCTCCGCAAACGGCGGCGGAAAGGCTCTTATCGACAATTTTACAGGTGCATTCGGAGATATTTTCGATAACTCCGTTCACAAAATCACAAATATTATCGGCGAGGGAAAAATCACTATCGGCGGCGTTGATTTTATCATCAAGCAGACCGACGATGCCTTTGACATTGAAATTCCCGAAATCAACGCGGTTTACACGCATATGCTCGGTCACGACTGCCATTCTATCGTTGCGGGCGCAGGTCATGCGGACGCAATTATTGCACAGCTGAACGGTTACATCAAAAAAGGCTATGATCTGATCCTCACATCTCACTACACTCCCGAGGATTTAAAGGACGCTGAAACCAAGATCGCCTATCTTGAAAAGCTCAAGGATATAGCCGCAGACTGTGCGGATGCAGACACATTCAAGGCGGCGGTACAGGAACAATACCCGAATTACAGCGGCGGAAATTATCTTGACATGACGGCAGGATTTTTCTTCGCATAATATCCGGCTTAAAACAGGGATTGCCGCAGCCGGCAGTCCCTGTTTATATTTAAAGAATAGGAGAATAACTATGACGCGAAACGAAAAGCTTGAATTTCTGATAAAATATCTTCTGAATGAAAATACAAAATACGTAGAAATCAATATTCCCGAATCTGAACGGGAGCGGCTTCGGCTTTACAGAAGCCTTGTCAATATCCGTCCCGCCGCGCCTGTTTCAGAAGATTATATAAATGCTGAAAATCAGTTTTTGCAGGATTTGATAAGGCAAAAAGGCATTACGGATATTGACGCTTTACAGCCGGTCGAGGAGAATATTTATCTCTGGAAGGGCGATATTACAACGCTGAAATGCGGAGCGATCGTCAATGCGGCAAACAGGAAAATGCTGGGCTGCTGGGAGCCGTGTCATCTATGCATCGACAACTGTATTCATACCTTTGCAGGAGTGCGGCTGCGGCTTGAATGTGCGGAGATAATGCAGAAGCAAGGCTGCGACGAACCTACAGGTCAGGCAAAAATAACCTCGGCGTATAACCTGCCGTGCGATTATGTGATTCATACTGTCGGACCTATTGTGCATGGAAAATTGACCGAAAATCATTGCAAACTTCTGAAAAGCTGCTATCAGAGCTGTCTGGAGCTTGCCGTGCAGAATAATATTGATAGTATTGCGTTTTGCTGTATTTCCACGGGAGTTTTCGGTTTTCCGAAAAAAGAAGCGGCGGAAATAGCTGTGTATACGGTCGGAGAATTTCTGAAAAATCATAGCATCAAGGTTGTTTTCAATGTGTTCGGAGATGATGATCATGAAATTTACAAAGGCTTGCTCGGATGAAACTTTAAGGCTGAAACGTGAAACAGAAGCTGCCGACGCAATCGTTATCGGCGTTGGCGCAGGACTCTCCACATCAGCAGGCTTTACCTATTCAGGCGAAAGATTTCACAAGCATTTTTCTGATTTTATAGAAAAATACGGCTTTCAGGATATGTATTCCGGCGGCTTCTATCCGTTTGAAAGCCTTGAAGAACATTGGGCGTACTGGTCACGGTATATTTTTATTAACCGTTATGCGGATGCCGACATGGCACATATAAGAGTCTTTTTGACCTCGTAAAAGATAAAGACTATTTTGTGCTGACTACCAATGTTGACCACCAGTTTCAGAAAGCCGGCTTTGATAAGAACAGATTATTTTATACACAGGGTGATTACGGACTCTTTCAATGCAGCGAGCCTTGCTGTCAGGAAACGTGGGATAACGAGGACATGATTATTTCCATGCTCGATATGCAGAACGATATGAAAATTCCTACAAAACTCATTCCAGAATGTCCGTGCTGCGGCAAGCCAATGACAATGAATTTAAGAGCCGACAATACCTTTGTGCAGGACGAGGGCTGGCACAAGGCGGCTGAACGATATGAAAATTTTCTCCGTACAAGAAGTAATCGGCATATACTTTTTCTGGAATTGGGAGTGGGATATAACACGCCTGTTATAATAAAGTACCCGTTCTGGCAGATGACCGCTAAAAATCCGGATGCCGTTTACGCTTGCGTCAATATGGGCGAAGCCTTTTGCCCGAAGGAAATCGGCGGCAGAGCGATCTGCATTAACGGCGATATAGCTGAAGTAATAGAAGAGTTAAGGCAACACCGCACAAAGACCGTTTAATAGCTTTGCACGTCATATTATTTTCCCTTGACATTTTACGGGAGTTATATTATACTATGTACAGAAAGTAAGTTACAAAGATAACTTTTTACATAGTAATAAAACGGAGAGCAAAATACGATGAATATGAAAACCTCGCTTCGCGAACAAGTATTGACATATGCGCTTACAAAATATCATACCTCGCCGGAATACCTATGGAAAAAATTCCCTGATTATGCGGTTCTGCGTCATGAAAATAACAGAAAATGGTATGGTATCATCATGAATATTCCACGAAGCAAGCTTGGACAAAACGGCGATGCCCCGGTAGATGTTCTTAATATCAAATGCGATCCTCTTATGTCAGGTTCGCTCATGATGATAGAGGGAGTGCTGCCTGCATATCACATGAAAAAGGGTTATTGGCTTAGTATTCTGCTTGACGGAACAATTGATATGGAACAAATCTCAACGCTTCTGGATATGAGCTATCATATCACGCTTGATAAAAAATATCGGCAGGGACGCATTAGTACATGGCTTATACCTGCAAATCCGAAATATTATGATATTGAAAAATTAATAAGTGAAAACAAAGATAATACGTTTATATGGAAACAAAGCAGTAATATTAAAGCGGGCGATACGGTATATCTGTATGTGGGCGCGCCTGTTTCGGCAATTCGCTGTAAATGCGAAGTGGTTGAAGCAGATATTCCGTATCAATACAATGACAGTAACATTCACATGAATAAGGTCATGCGGTTAAAAACTGTACAGACATATGATAAACAGCCTATATCATTTGAATTATTAAAATCTCACGGCGTTAATGCTGTGAGAGGTCCGAGAAGTATTCCGGAATCACTTATAGAAGCAATTGATAAAATTTACAGTAAATGATATATTTTATACAACAGATGAGGTTCGCAATGATGAATAAGGATTGCAGACGATGCGTACGAGGTCTTGACTTCCGGATTTTTAGTCGTTTCTGTATTTCCTGCCCTGACAGGTATTTTTCCGCGCAAGCTCCTTATCTATGCCGCCAAGCACCGCAATCTTGTTTTTACTCCATTTCGGCGCAACAAGATACCTCTTATCGCCGTCGCCCGTTATTCTCTCAATGACCGTTTCGGGCGGCAGGTATTCAAGCTGTTGTGCAGCTACGGAGATATATTCTTCAAATTCCATAGTCTTTATTTCGCCGTTTTGATACATTTTTTCAAGCGGCGTATCTTTTAATATATGTAAAAGCTGTATCTTTACCGCATCGGGTTTAAGAAATGCGGCAGTTTTCGCAGTTTGAATCATCATTTCATGCGTTTCTCCGGGCAGACCGTTTATAATGTGCAGGCATGTCCTTATTCCTCGTTTTTTCAGTCTGTAAAATCCCTTGAGAAACTCGCTGTGACCGCAGCATATATTTAAGGCGTCAAGCGTCCTGTCATGTACGGTCTGCATTCCAAGCTCTACGGTAAGAGCCGTCATTTTTGAAAGCTCCTCCAAAAAATCAGCGGTATTTTCGGAAACGCAGTCTGATCGCGTCGCTATAGAAATACCCGTTATATCGCTTCTTTTCGCTATAGGCATATATATCTCCCTAAGCTTTTCTATCGGCGCATATGTGTTTGTATTTGCCTGAAAATACGCAATTATCCCGGCGTCGGGGTATTTTTTGCGAATACGTTCTTTTTCGGCTTCAAGCTGTGACAAAACGGATATTTCCGGCGAACCGGTAAAATATCCGCTTCCTCCGCGGCAGAAAATACAGCCGCCTTCTCCTTTTGTACCGTCCTTGTTCGGGCAGGTAAATCCCGCGTCTATCACAGCTTTGAAAATTCTTTTGCCGTATTTGTGTTTATTATGATAAGCAAGCGTGTGGTAACGCTTATTGTTATCGGTATATTTAAAATTCAATTCTTTTACTTCCCTTAATAATTCTGAACAGGCTATATCAGCTTATGACTATAAACTGTCCGTTTGCGTAGCCGGTTATGCCGTTATAGCTTATTACATACCAACCGTTGCCAACGTTTCCATTTACGGCTACTCTCGCTCCGTCGGGGACAGATCCGACGATCTTTCCGCCTGTTGACGGATAGCTTCTTATATTCAGATTTGAACCGCCTGCCGAAACAACGCCGTTCATAACTGGACCTGCATTCACAAATGGTATGCCAAAATAGTCGCAAAGCGAATTTACAAGATTTTTTGCTATCGCTTCAAGATTGTTTTTGAGCCATGTAACGTCCTCTGCATTGTCATGATATCCAAGCTCGCAGAGAACGGCAACCGCCTTTGTCTGAGTAACCTCTCCCAGACTTGTCGTCGGCACAGCTCTAGACTTATCCGGAAGCGGATAAATGATTTTTAAATTATTTGCAATAATGTTTGCAAGACGCTCGCTGTCGTAGCTTTGCGGTGAAAAATAGATATCTATTCCCCGAAGCTGTCCGGAAAGTCTTTCGGGAGCTGCATTTGAATGAAGCGCCAAATGCACGTCGTAATATGCGGAATTTGAATCTGATATCGCTCCGGTCACATTTCTTGCGGGATCGTTCCTTACATAACTTATTCCGCTTGAACGCAGATATGGTTCCATTCTGTCGGCAAGCAGATTCATATATTCTTCTTCGTTTCCGCCCGTCACATACTGATTCCATTCCTGTGTCGACGGGCTTAAAAATATTTTCGGCATATAAACTCACCTCATATAATGTAGTTTTTGGAAGTATGAATTATATTACATTATATTGTGATATCCGAAAAAGTGTTCGGATAAGAAACCGCTTTTAGTTCACATAAAACTCCCGCAAGCTTTTATGTGGATAGGTTCTTGAAATCAACTTCTACAATAGAGAGAAAACGCTCTCCGTTTTCTTTTTACTATTTCACGGTTAAGGATCAGCTATATCTGATCCTCATTTTTTTGAACTAACAACACTTTCAAATCGTTTACAATGTTCTGAATATGAAAAACCTGCTCGGTATTCAGACCGGTTACATCGAGAGTCATTTTATTGCCGATACCAAGCAGATAGTCGGCGCTGACGGAAAATGTAGTGCATATCTTTATCAGCATATCGACCGATGGCATTATATTTCCGTTTTCCCAATTGCAGACGCATTGCTTTGTTATAAAAAGTTTTCTTCCAAATTGAATCTGGTTTAATCCTAAAGAGGTTCTAAGCTCTTTGATACGTTCGTCAAACATAATTATAAATCTCCTGGGTCAAATATTGCAATACTATTGTAAACTATTGCTTGACATTATTGAAATACTTTGGTATACTTATAATTAACGATATAAACTTAAATATTCGTAATTCATTAATAAAGCGGATTGGAGAAACGTATATGAGGAATTTTACAAACGGCGTACACGGAATTATTGAAGTGAAAGATAGAATAGATCAATTTCTGGATTGTTATTCTTTTACGCGAGGAGAAGGTTTATCTTCCGAAAAATTAAAAAATGAACATGATTTTGTTGAATATTTAAAATTGCTTAAAAAGTTCGCCCAAAGATACTGTATTTTTGTTAATTCTTGCGATACTCCATGGGGACCGGCGTTTACACAGGAAATAACTCAATTAATGATGGATATCGGATTTAAAATAGATTTATACGGTAAATTTCGTTGTGCTTATGTTGCCGCGATTGATGCCGGGGAGCTTATTTTTGAAAAAATAGAAGAGGATACCAATAAGGCTATTAATATAACGATTACAACCGAGCAAGAGGATGAAATAAAAATCCTTAGCGCCGGATTCGGTTCATATGAATACCAAGCCGGATTTACCACTATTACAATTAACGGAACGGAATATTCCATGAATGCAAGAAGAGGGCTCGGTTTTGTTGTTTATGATAAAGTGACAAAAAACGTACTGGATTCGGTCAGTTTTGATTCATATGAAGATTTTAGGGATATACGGGCTGATTACAGATGTGAAGGTCTTAAAAAATATATTAAGGATCATCCCGGCGTAAATGTTATAGAATATAATGTTCCAAAATTTCCTGATGAGAATTTAACTGCAAATGAACAATTTATAATAAATAATGCCGTTACAAACACTATTGTTGAAGAAAATTTTAAAAAACATGTTTTTGCTATAAATCGTTATTATGATGACGAGGTATTGAGTAATGTTTTTGCTCCTCAGGAAACATATTATGATTTAGACGGAGTCCGGCGCTTTGAGGACAGAAAGGGCAAATATTTGAATATAATTGGAGGACATAGAGTAACGGCATATCAACCGGAATCATTTGAAAGAAAATTATATGTGTATGGTATTTGTCATGCATTTGGATATGGCGCTACAGACGAATGTACAATCCCTTCACAGCTTCAGAAGCTATTTAACGAAAAGGCGCCGCAATACAAAGTTATCGTTCAGAATTATGGATATATTTGCGGATCGTTTTCAAGCGAACTTGACGACGCTTTGAAAATTATCGGCTCTCTTCCGGTTAAACCCGGAGATATAATTCTGTTTTATTCAGATTCATATTATACCGATAATGATATACCTAAAATTGATATCAAAAAATCCTCTCATGATACACATGATTTTGAAATGTTTTTCGATCCTGTGCATTTCACTCCGGATGGATATCGAGTAATTGCAGAAAAAATATTCGATGGACTTTTGAATATGGGGATCTTTAACAATAAAAATCAAGATTTGGATGCGGATGTGAATGATTATGGATTTGACTTTAGTAATAATATTCAGCTTGCCGAATATCAGACAATGCTGAATAGAAATTATAATATAGAAATCGGTTCAATTGTTATGAATTGTAATCCGTTTACGCTTGGACATCGCTATTTAATTGAAAAAGCATTGGAAAAATGCGATTTTCTTATGATTTTTGTAGTTGAAGAGGATAAATCATTATTTACGTTTGAAGAGAGATTAATGCTTATTAAAGAGGGAACAAAAGATTTGAAAAATGTTAAAATTATAGCGAGCGGAAAATTTATAATTTCATCTTTAACGTTTTCAGGATATTTTTGTAAATCTGAATTGCAGGATAAAAAAATCGACGCTTCACTTGATATAAATATTTTTGCCGATAAAATTGCACCTTGTTTAAATATTAAAAAGAGATTTGCCGGGGAAGAACCTACTGATAACGTTACTCGTCAATATAATCAAGCGATGCGGAATATTCTTCCTGAACATGGTATAGAATTTGTTGAAATACCGCGGCTTGAATCGGATGGAGAGGCGATAAGCGCTTCAAAGGTTCGTAAATTGTATGAAGATAAGGATTTTGAAGCTTTAAAAAAACTTGTTCCCGAAACAACCTTAAAATATCTTATTTCAAAATTTCAAAAGGTGTAGAAAAATGTGTATTTATTAGAATATTACAAGTCATATCATGTTAAATAAAAGAACATAAATTGTTTATAAATAACAATTTAAACAAAAATAAAAACGGAATTTATGCAAAAAGTAGAAAGCGAAAAAAAATATTGACAAAGGAAAGCGGAGGTGGTA
>JAMPFN010000042.1 GCA_023664445.1 Clostridium sp.
TTTTGCTTGTTTTGCCCTTTTAAACCTCGATTTTTCGGGACTGAAATGACCTGAAATGACCTGAAAAGACCTGAACTGCCCTGAGAACGGAAAAACTTAAAATCTTTTCCGTCAATTTTGGGATTTTAGTCTTTGCTGTAATTTGCCATTTTATCACAAATCCCGTAAATACGTTGTATTTTACGCTTTTTGGCTTGAAGATGGTAGATAATCCTCGTTAGGTCTTGGCTTTCATCTACCAAAATATCTACCAGTTTTTCATTGGTTTTGTTTAACGCTTGAAATTTTTGAGTGACACAAGGGATTTTTTATCCTCTCGGTTTCTCAATTTTTTACAAAAATTTTTGAATGTGCCGCCGTGGCGGAATAGGCAGACGCATGGGACTTAAAATCCCACGATAGCGATATCGTACCGGTTCAAGTCCGTTAAACAGCTCCATATTGGTACTATAAAATAGGCGTACCCCATTCAAACCGCCTAAATAGGCAGTTTATTGGCATTTTGAGGCGAAAATTTGTAGTGTAAAACCGTAGATGCTTTTTAAAGCATTTTACAAATGAGAAGGATTTGAACCGATGCAAAGAAATTTTCAGGAAAATTTCAAGGCATATTTGAGAAAGATAATCTCAGATATGCCTTTTTTGATATAAAAATACAATTTCAATAGTAGGCAATTGTATATGGATTACTTGTAAGCGCCAACGAGTCCAGTGGGTATAAAAAAAGAGTCGAGATTAACCTCGGCTCAAATGCTGTAAGCTATTCGGTTCATTACAATGAATTACTGCGAGCTACTGTGAAATGCTGTCAGTTACTACGTACTATTGTGAACGAGAAGCTGTCACTTAACCTCAGCCTCTTTTTCAACGATTTGATTATACGTTCTGTGGCAGGTCTCAGGCAGCGTGGCACTCCACGGCATGATGCTGTCGAGCTGTTTTTCTGAGGGTGTTTTACCCCATGATGGAAGAACCAGCATCAGATATGAGAGATAGCCCAAAACATTCAGTCCGTTTCATTTTGATGTTTCAATCACGCTCATGAAGAGCGCACTCGCATCCGCACCCTTATCCGTTGCGGAAAACAGAAAGTTCTTACGGTCAATCACGAAAGGCTTCACAATACGTTCTGCAAGATTATTCGTCATTTCCACTTCGGAATGCTCAAAAAACAGAAGAAGCTTATCCTTTTGATTCCGGGCATAGGTGACCGCCGCGCCAAGGTATGACCCTTTGCTCGGTCTGAGCGTTCCGATGAAACTGTAGAATTCTTCTACGATCGGTCTTACTTCTTTCTGCCACATCTCCAATATCTTTTCCGACGAGTAGTTTGCTTTTCTCGCCTCACATTCCAAAGCAAAGGCTTTGTCTATCATCTCGACAGCTTTGGCTGCTTTGCTGTTTTTATCGCTTTCAGGTATGCTGTCCACAAACTTGCGGCGAGCGTGCGACCAGCATCCTGCGTGCAGATATTCGCCTGAGCCATAGGACTGTAATCCATCGGTCTGCACGATACCGCTGTAATCGCCGAGAAGCTCTGGATCGTCTATAATAAATTGGACAAAAAACATTAAGCCATGGTATAATAAAAAAAGTAAAAAAAGGTGGTAAAGTAAATGGCAGGAAAAACAAAGAATTACACAGAAGAATCCAAGAAGCAGATAGTGAGTCTTGCAAAAAGCGGCAGGTCGGCAAGCACGATAGCAAAGGATTATGGAATATCAAAATTCAGCGTTACAAAGTGGGTGAGAGATTTCAATAATTCCGGTTCATTTAAAGCGAAGGATAACAGAACTCCGGAAGAAAACGAGCTGATAGAACTCAGAAAACGAGTTAAGGAGCTTGAAATGGAGGCTGATATTTTAAAACAGGCAACGCTGATAATGGCGCGAAAGTCGAAATAATTCTTGCGAACCGACATAAGTACAGTATCAGCGCAATGTGCAGAAAACTCGGAGTTCCGAGGAGTCTTGTTTATTACAAGAAAAAGACGAGAAAAATAGAACTTGCGAAGAGAAATATCATTGCTTCAAAGCGTAGGATCCGACGTATTATGGACAAATACGGGCTGGTATCAAATTATACGATCAAGCAGTTCAAGGTTCATAAAGCATCCTGTAATGAAGAAAAAATCGAGAATAAAGTTGACAGAAAATTCAACGATCGGGAGCATCTGGAAGTTGTAATAAGCGATCTTACATACGTGAGAGTCCGTGATAAATGACGTTACATATGACGCTTTTCTGAGCAGCAGTGTAAATCTTTCCAAGGTGAAGATTTTTCATACCGATAGAGGAAATGAATTTAAAAATAAAATTATTGACGATCTTATTCATGCTTTTAAAATTACTCGCTCTCTTAGTCATAAGGGCTGCCCCTACGATAACGCTGTAGCCGAGGCAACTTACAAAATCTTTAAAACGGAATTTGTTATGAATAAAACCTTCGATTCTCTTGATCAGCTCAGATCAGAACTCGCTGATTACGTTCATTGGTTCAATAATTTTCGTATTCATGGTTCTCTTGGTTATCTCTCTCCGGTTCAGTTTAAATCATTTCACACGGCTAAATATTTTCTGTCCTATTTGGGGTTGACAAGTCAAACTGTGTAAATGCAATAATCAGCAACATTTTGACCATACTAAAATTGCATTCAAAAATGGCAACGACAGAGTTCCTATCAGCCGTCAGGATGCTATGCAATCCTCCTTATACAGGAAAATCCACATCCAATATACTTACGAAAATTGAAAGAATATAATACCCGTCAAAAACACCCTCACTGAATGGAATTTTCATTCAGTGGGGGTGTTGTTTTATCTGATTTTATAAAAATATTTATACCGATATAGCTGCTTCATTTTCTCCGGTTACCTTTTAGTGCGGCTACTGTTTTTGGCGAGCAGAAAACGGATTGGGAGTTAGCGCCTGCCGGCAACAATGTAAACGCCAAAAATGGACAAATAAAATTTCATAAAATAATCAGCTTGTATTGTCTGTTGATATTACGCCCTTGTTTTTATTTTGCAAGGGCATTTTTTCTGTCAGTAAGCGGTTTGCCTATAAGTTTGTAATTATGTGAATGTCATGGGGGACTTTCTTGCCCTGATACTTGTCGATAGTGATATATTCGATAAGGTCAACGCACATCTGCCTTGTAAGCGTTTCAGTGCTTGCATAGCTTTTCAGACGGCGGAATATATTCATCACATCCTGTTCGTCCTTACAAGCCGTTTCCGTTCGTCTGATGAGGTCATAAGTTTCTGCATCAGCTTGTCAAGATCAATGATACGTTTGCGTATTTCCTGCTGTCTTTAGTACAATACTTTCTATTCCATTTAATTTCCCCCGGTTTAGCCGGGGGAAAATTATTATTTATTAATCATGATTTTTGCCACTTCAATAGCGTCGTACAGATCAACTTTACCATTGTCATTCAGGTCTGCAAGAACGAATTCCACATCGGTAAGCGTTTTTACCTTTGCCATTGACTCCGCAATTCTTATCGCATCGTAAAGGTCGATATTTTCGTCCATATTAACATCGCCCTGATCAAACATGGAGAATAACAATTCTTTGATGTCTTTTTCGTCATAAATTTCGTCTCCATTTACGTCGGCTATATATTTCTGCGGATCTGTGAATTTGATTTTTCCGTTCATATCCATAAGCATGTACTCGACGTCTGTTACGTCGATCTTTTTGTCAAGATTTACATCTCCTGTCAACACCTTTTCATTGCTTGGGGATGAGCTTAAGTCATAGCCATAATTATAATAGTCTAAATCTATAACCTGATTTACACAGTACCAACATTTTGCAAATTCCATGATCTGAGTCTGCGACGCTTTAGTGGTTTCAGTCGAACCTATCTCATAATCCGGAAAAGAAACAAACATTAACCATCCATAGTGTATAAAATCAGACTCTTCAGGATGCCAGATATTAAGACCGATAAGAGGACTACTGATTTCGTAATTAACGGTATCTCCCAACAGATTTTCGATTTCAGCTTCTGTAATATTAGTTTTATATCTTTCTCCCACATCGCCTTCTGCAATAGAGTCAAAAATAAGACCTGATAAACCGCCATATTCTGTATAGTCAAATAAAGTGTATACAGCATTTACATCTCCAGTCGCTATAGCAACATACTCTTCAGCTTTTTCAAGTGCCAAAAATTCCTCGTCGCTCATAGCGAAAAGCTCCTCAAGAGTATAGTTTGTTTCGGAAACCGCACTTGCCGTAAAAGCGCCGAACGAAGCTCCGATAAATATTGACGCCGCCGTTAAACCGCATAAAAATTTATTTTTTTTCATATTAATCAACCTCCTTAAGTTGCTGTTGAACCTGTTTGCTTAATTTATCTATTTTTTCGATCTCACTCTTTTGATAATTATTTTCTATCAAAAATTGTTTGATCTCTTGATTTAATTTATACGCTTCCGCCAATTCCGCTGACGAAGACGAATTGCTTAAAATATAATTGTTTAACGCTAAAAGATCTGAAATATCTACTTTTCCGGTATTATCAAAGTCGGCAAGATAATACTGGAGATTTGAAAGTAAAATTTGATTTGAGAGATAATTCAACAAAACCGTAGCGTCAGATGACGTTATGCTTCCGTCATAATCGATATCGCCCTTTTCACATTGAATTTTAACACTTTTTTTAGCGTTACTGCCGTTTGCGATCGATGTCGGAATGGAACTGATATTTTTGATAACATTAAATTTGTTATCGATTATTTTATACGAAACATTTGAAAACGAACTTCCGTTTGATGAAGACAAATTATTGATATCGACTCCGTAATAATAGCCGTTTGTACAAATGCTTGCCGGATCGTCATATTCACCATAGTCAAATACGATCGAACCGCTGAAGCTTGCCGGATTGTCTAAATCAATATTTTTGTTTGTTTGTTTCAAATGCAAATATGATATTGAATTATCAGTTGTATAGCTGAGGGAACTATTGCTGTTTCTGAACAGATCAATATTAATTTTATTCCTGTAACCTGTGTTTATTGTCAGCAAACCCGCCATATTGACATCATAGTTTTCAACTTCTATATAATGGAAAATGTTATTAATATCCGCGTCTCCACGGGCAAAAATTGAAATTCTTGTTCCGGATTCGGATTTTTCCCAATTATTGGTTTTATTTGCGCTTACCTTATTCAATGCGTCATATAAAACCCATATATATCCGTCGTTTCCCCAACCTGTTCCCCATGAATTAGCAACTTTAAATGCTCCTTTTTCGCTTTCTTCAATTTTACCGTTTCCGTTTACGTCACAGTAAACATTATCATCGTATCCTACAACAGTCATTGCGTGACCGCCACTCGCGCTTTTAGCTCTGTACGCAACGCTTTCAGAGGTATCGCCGTTAAAACGTTTCTTAAACGACCAGTTAGGTAATCCCACATCTGCTTGAACACGTACCAATAAAACATAGCCGTTGCTAAGCAAGTACTTTGCTTCATTCAAATCAGTATCGGTTTTACCGGTAATAGCTGTTCCGCTTGAAGAAATTGTTGATTCTCCATGATAAGATAACCTTGTCTTTAACGCATTCATCATTGCCGATGTATCGGTTGACCATGAAGTATCGTATTTGCTTGTACTGTAAGGCATTTCCGACATTTTCAATGCGCCCTGATTTTTTAAAATATCGTATGCCTGAGTGCAATTACTTCCCATGTCCGGATCACCGCCATTAAGAAAATTGTGCGTCCATGTCGGGGAATAGGCATTCTGCGCAGTTGTCTTAATGTTATTCAGCTTATTTGCGGCATAAGTAAATTGATAATATGTTGATGCCCAGGAATTACAGGAGCCTATGTTACCTTGATTTCCAATAGGCGGAAAATATTTTGAATCACTGTTAGTACTCAAATCCCATGAAGTTGGAACAGAGGTGATATTGTTAAGATCTACGGCGCAGTCCACATCGACAAACTGGCTGCAAAAAGCCTGTTTCTCGGCAGCAGTAATAGCTGTGTCTCCCAAAGCGTAGGATTCATTATTTTCCGCACTTACCATGCTGAAATTATTAAATACGCACATTCCCATAATAAGGGACGAAAAATATACTGCAAATATCTTTTTTACTTTCATGTATTTTTCCTTTCCGCAGAATGAATCTGCTTTTTTAACTTCCGATTTTTGAGTATTTGACCTTGATTTTTTATTTATTAATCATGATTTTTGCCACCTCAATAGCGTCGTACAGATCAACTTTATCGTTGCCGTCTATGTCTGCAAGAACGAATTCCACATCAGTAAGCGTTTTTATATTTGCCATTGACTCCGCAATTCTTATCGCATCGTAAAGGTCGATATTTTCGTCCATATTGACATCGCCTGATTTATACTTATCAGGTATAGAGTTGATCTGGAGTTCCGGATTATCTCCTGTAAGAGCGGCGTACTTTACAACAAAAGGCGCTGTAAAATTCTCTAAAGCGCTTAACTGTTCAAGAACTTTAACGTTATCTGCTTCTTCTGCTTCGTTTTTAAGCTGGAAATAAATCTTTGAGTCGCATTCTACTGCGGCATAAACGCGTTCTTCAAATCCCTCAACGTTTTCGTTAAGAAATTCAATCGTTGACGATTCGTCCTTGCAGTTCATGCTGAAAATCAACAGATCTTCGCTGAAAGCGGCTATCTCATCGCTTTTTGCCGTATCATAATCATACTCAATACCGTTAAAATAATTAAACAAATCGCCTGCCGGATAACAGTAAAAATAAGTTCCCGCAACTATCGGCTGCGCATAATCGGCTTTTCCCTCTTCAATCAGCTGCTGACAGTATTTTTCCGTTTCATCTGCGGATACAAATCCCTCTACAATATACAAATCGTCCGCCAACTTTATGTCCGTATCTATAAACCATGCCGTTTCAACGCTTAACAAATTTGCTTTCTGCACATTGGTAAGCTTTTTCACATATTGCTCCTTGCCCTCTCCTGCGCTCGGCGGAACTGTTCCGTCAGTCATTCTGACAGCTGCCTTCTGCTTATAAATCTTTGCTATTAAATAACGATATGAATTATCTATCCATAATTCATTACTGCCGCCGTTTGTCGTTTCATTACTTATTGTCAGCACAAGATTATCCCTGATATCAAGAATATTACCGGATTCGGCAAAAGCTGAAACCGTTGACACAGCCGACATTGCCGCAACAGTTAATAATACTGCAATTTTCTTTAAATGTTTCATAATAAACTCCTTTCATTTACCTTCGATGAATTTTTTCACTTAATATGACTTGTTTTTATTATTAGCCAAAAAATGAATTATATCAAATGACATAGCGGGTCCTATTGCTTCGGTTCGATCATATTCTAAACTTCCATCACCATATTGATTACTATAACTTACTATAGCTGTGTTAATTGCTACAACGGAATTATATGTTCTTCCATTATATGATTCACTCATATATATAGGAGAACCGCTGGCGCCCGAACTTGAAAAGCCGCTACAAGTCATCACTCCGTTATCTATTGATAATACTGTTCCGGTTCCTGTATATTTATTTCCACCTGCTCCTACTCCCGGATTACCTCCGCCATTAGGATATACTAATCCCGGAAAACCTGTTATACTTATTGCCATTCCGGTATTAATAGGAACTGCCAAATCAAAACACATATAATTGCTTAGATCTTCTTTTACGGTTACTAATGCATAATCCATATTTGAAGATTTAGAATTATCCGGTGCGGACGCATAATTATATGGAACATGTGATTCTACAGGAGTTGCCGACATTGATAAATTGCCTTTTGAATCGAATAATTCAATACGGTCAAGATTTACGTTATTAACTACATGAGCGGCTGTAGCTACCGTATGTTCGTCAACAACAAAACCGGTTCCCATAGAACAAGCGCCATTCGTGACCTGTGAAATAATTTTAACAACGCCGCTTTTGGTCCAGTCTATAACTCTGTTATCATCGTATACAATACCGCGCTTATTATCATATGACGGCATCGAATCAAGTATATACGTTTTCATGTACTCGCCGGTTTTAGCGTTAAATTTGACATACCTTAATGAGTTATTATCAGCTTTTACACTAAAATTACTCAGAGTGGCAGTTGCAGTTAAAAAAAGCAATATGAATCCGGTAAAAAATGCAAGTATCTTACCCTTTTGTTTTACAATCGACATTTTTTTACCTCCTTTTATGCCATGGTACGAGCTATTTTATAAGCGTCCATTTGGCTTATTATGCCATTTCCATCATAATCAAGTTGACTTATATTTTGAGGGCAGGCAGTTCCGGCAAGATAATTTGTAATAAGTATAACATCATACAAGTCTAATTTGCCATCTCCATTCGGGTCTGTTGCCGCCGAAACATTAAGCGCAGAAACAGTGCTGCACACAAAGATTACCGCTGTCAAACATGACAGCAAAATTTTTTTTACTTTCATGAATTTTTCCTCTCCACAGAACATATCTGCTTTTTTACTTCCGATTTTTGAGCTGATATCAGCTATATTCTAATTTTACTTTTGAACTAATAGTTGAATATATTTGCACCCCCTCAATATCTGTTTTACATCCAGTATATTCACCTCCTTTAAATGCGGTTTTAAACCATAAATATTACTGTAATAAATATGATTATACTTATACTTATAATAATCCTTTTATAAGCCAAAGCGATACATATTTAAAATACTTTTAGAAATATTTGTATGTTTGCACAAATACCAAACTTTAAATTTGTGGATTTTGATGATTGATTTTAATAAGATACAGGCTTCACATTTATTTTTTCTTATGAATATTTATAGCTATATTTAATTATAAACTGAATTATACTGAATTGTCAATGCCTGTGCACTATTTGGTCGTTTTCCGACACTATTTGGTCATTTTAATTAGGGCTACAAGAATCATATGAAGCTCCCACACCCCGACAGGCTTTCATTCTTCCGTTCCAACTGTCACGGGTAAATAGGATTTGCAAAATAAATTCGTCATGATACATAAATTTTAAGCTCGGTACTATGTGGATACAAAATTTTCAAATTGCCCATTTCATTTCTATTTTAACTGCGAATAAACATCGTCTGCGACGGGTTCAAGCCACTCGTTTGAACTCCAATTTCGTCAATGGACAGGGAGTCAGGGGACAGAGTCTCACATAAGTTTCTCAAAAATTGATTTTCATGAAATAATAGTCAAAAAACTTGCAAAAACCACAAAGATATGATATAATAAGCGTAAACGCTTATTATATGTGAGAATTTGTGTTCGCAGAGGTTCTAAGAAGGGGGAAGAAAATGAAAAAGATCGAGGAAAATATTCTGACATTTATTCAAAAAAATGTCATACCTATCGGCTTTATAGCCGTTACATTAATGAGTATTCTGATAAGGCTTTCGCTTTTCGACCATGAAACAGCCGATTATTCCTTTTTCATGCAGTCATGGCTCAACGAGCTTAAATCATATCCGGGATTTTCGGGACTTGGAGCAGCGATAGGCGATTATAATGTTCCGTATATGGTCGTTTTGAGTATCGTGTCAAAGCTTCCTTTATTTGATCTTTACGAGATAAAGGCTCTGTCCGCAATTTTTGAGTATCTCGGGGCGTTCGCGGCAATCTTAATACTTTCGCATATCGGCAAAACAAAGATCGTCACCGAAAAGAATCTGTTTGCATATTCCGTTATTATTCTTACGCCTGTTGTGTTTCTTGATTCGGCTTATTGGGCGCAGTGCGATTTTATTTATACGTCTATGCTTTTGTTCTGTACATACTTTATGATGAAAGAAAAATTCAGCCCCGCAATGATATTTTTCGGGATAGGTCTTGCGTTCAAGCTTCAGACAATTTTCTTTCTGCCTGTTATAATAATCTATTATTTCGCTTCAAAGAAGATGAGCATTCTCCATGTTTTATGGATACCGGCTGTATTCTTTGTAATGGATCTTCCTGCAATTTTCGCCGGAAGAGGTCTTGTTGAAACCTTGAGCATATATAAAAATCAGACCACGACTTATGAAATGCTGACGCTTTCCTGTCCGAATTTCTTTGTATTTTTCACCGGCGATTATCAGCTTTTGTCAAAAATGGGAATACTTATCACGATGACGCTGCTCGGGTTGGGCGCATGCTTTATCATAAAAAGAGGCATAAACGACAAAAGGGAGCTTATACTGCTTGCGGTGTGGTGCAACATGATCTGCATATACTTCCTGCCGGCTATGCATGAAAGATATGTGTTCGCGGCGTGCATTTTCAGTATCGTGTGGGCTTTTATCTGCAAAAAGGATTGGTGGATAGCTTTCGGAATAAACTTTGTTTGCTTTTTAAGCTATCTCTTCTATCTTGTTCATGACGATATTATAAGTCTGAAGTATCTCGCGATCGCCAATCTAGTTATCATAACCGCGCTTACGATCCGCCTTTTTGTAAAGCGTATTCCACAGCAGGAAGTAACGGAATCTGTCTGAAAAAACGGGCAAATAAAGAAGTCGGAACAGAATATGAAATATCGCTCAGTACGGAGCAGCGCATATAAGGATATTATGTTCTTTATTGCGGCGGACGAGGAATCTTACAAGGTAAAGAAAGTGAAAAAAACAAGCGGATAGAAAACAGCGGGAAGTGTAAAAGCGTATGTTTCAGTTATCATGTCAGAATCTGACACTCGGATATGACGGAAAAAATATTTTGGAAAATCTTGATTTTTCAATAAATTCGGGCGATTATCTTTGCATTGTCGGTGAAAACGGCTCGGGAAAATCTACCCTTATGAAAGCGATATTGGGGCTTCAGCAGCCGATAAGCGGAAAAATAATAAAAGGTGAGGGAGTCTTAAAAAGTCAGATAGGCTATCTTCCGCAGCAAACCGTTATACAGAAAGATTTTCCGGCGTCGGTAAAGGAAATAGTGTTTTCGGGGTGTCAGGCGCGGTGCGGAATGCGTCCTTTTTACAATAAGGCAGAAAAGGCTCTTGCGGAAGAATGTATGGAAAAAATGGGGATCTCCGACTTGAAAAATATCTGTTACCGCGAGCTGTCAGGCGGTCAGCAGCAGAGAGTATTGCTTGCACGTGCGCTTTGCGCCGCACAGAAGCTTTTGTTGCTTGACGAGCCTGTAACGGGGCTTGATCCGAAGGTCACGGCGGAGATGTACAGTCTTATAGAAAGCCTCAATAAAAATGACGGGATCACGATAATAATGATCTCGCATGACGTGAATGCGGCTTTGAAATATGCAAGCCACATACTTCACATCGGAAATGATGTATTTTTTGGTACTAAGCAGGAATATCTTGAGTCGGATATAATAAAAGGATTTGCACTTTTTAATGAGTGAAATATAAAACGCTCTGTTCGTCGGAACAGAGCGTTTTTTGTGCGGCATTGCCTTAAAATTCAGCCGTAATAATAAAGCCGTCTATATTATTTCCCGAAATTGTATAATCCTTATCCTGCGGTACAGGCACATCGGTATTTGCCGAGGGGTCGGCAGGAACATAGTAAACTTCATAAGACTTCGTACCGTCGGATGTTATGAGATGCTCTCCGTCACTCGGATGATTTTTAAGCTCTTCTATGTATTCTTCAAGGCAGAGTCCCTTTTCTTTCATGTACAGCGCGTGAGGAACGCCTACATATCTGAAATGCTCGGTTTCAGCGTCAAAGCCGGTCTTGTTCTCTTTGCCCTCGGGGTATCTTAAAACAAAGCCGTATTTCGCGCAGTTTTGATCTATCCATTCATATTCGCCCTCCGGCACGTATATGGAAGAATTCTCGCCCTCCGGGAAAATACCCAAGTCAAAGCTTAGTCCCGTATGATAATCGGAATATCCGCCCGGTACTTCGCTATCGCCTATCTGATCCTGAAATTCCTTTGAACGATATCCTAAAATAAGCATTATATCCGTATTCCCCGCGCTTGCGTAATAATCGTCCATCATACTATTGAGCGCCGACGTTGTTTCCTGCGTAAGGCTTACTTCATAGTCCTGTACCTGATAGCTTTCGCTTTTGGTTTCGTATACAGGAGCAATATCAGCATCCTCTGGAGTCGCGGGGAAGGAGTACTCATGTTCTTTGTTTACCACTATAAGGTTTCCGGCATATATTTGGTTCGGCATGACGCTTTCGGTTGAGAAGTTCATGTCGGAGGTGGGTTCTGTGTTTCCCGTAGTGTCGGAAGCGTCTTCGCCGCCCTGACCGGCGTTTTCCTTTTCATTTCCCGCTAATGTCGGGATTATTGCTGGATCGTTGTCTTTCTTTTTGTTGTCTTTTCCACAGCTTTTACCGCATGATACAAGCAGGATCATCAAAACGATCAGAACAGCTGCTGCTCCGAAGATCCTGTCATACCTTACACGATAGCGTTTTTTTCTTCTACTGCTCATTATGAAGCCACTCTTTCCTTTCTTTATTTAGAGCCTGTTCGCAAAAAGATGCGCGATCGTTTTTATGCGAATAAGCTCTACTATATAATAACATATTTTCATTTGAATGTAAACAGAAATATTGCGATTTAAACATATATTTGTCGTATTTTGAGTAATTATGTATAAGTGGATACCTGAAATGGATAAAGTTTTATTAAGTTTGAACAAATATTTGTTTTGCTATTGACAAGTAAAGAAAAAAAGTGTATGATTAATACATGATTTATTGAAATTGAAACAATGGCGTTTCAGCAGTAGGCTTTTGTATTTACTGTTGAAGCGTTTTTTATTTTTAAGGAGGAATTATTATGTCAGAAGTTCAGACAGCGGCAGATTATTTTGGCTGCAACGTATTCAGCGATTCGGTTATGAGGGCAAGGCTTCCTAAAAATGTTTATAAGTCTGTCATCAGGACAAAAAAAATGGGCGTTCCGCTTGATGACGACGTAGCCAACGTAGTTGCAAACGCAATGAAAGACTGGGCGGTCGAAAAGGGCGCGACCCATTATACTCACTGGTTCCAGCCGATGACGGGTATAACCGCTGAAAAGCACGACGCTTTTATTACTCCTACAGACGACGGAAACGTTATTCTTGAATTTTCAGGCAAGGAACTTGTAAAAGGCGAGCCTGACGCTTCATCGTTCCCGTCAGGCGGTCTTAGAGCAACATTTGAAGCAAGAGGCTATACGGCATGGGATCCGACTTCCAACGCATTTGTAAAGGACGACACGCTTTGCATCCCGACAGCGTTCTGT
Source organism: Clostridium sp. (assembly GCA_023664445.1). Lineage (GTDB taxonomy): Bacteria > Bacillota > Clostridia > Oscillospirales > Ruminococcaceae > Porcipelethomonas. The sequence continues at coordinate 13,214 of JAMPFN010000042.1, forward strand.
TCATACACAGGTGAAATACTCGATAAGAAAACACCGCTTCTGCGTTCAATGGAAGTAGTAAACGAGCAGGCTTTAAGGATCCTGAAGCTTTTCGGAAATTCGACTGCGTCAAGAGTTACGACGACGGTAGGTCCAGAACAGGAATACTTCCTCGTTGACAAGAAATATTACGATCAGAGAAAAGATCTCATATTGACAGGCAGAACCCTTTTCGGAGCTATGGCACCAAAGGGACAGGAGCTTGAAGATCACTATTTCGGAAACATTAAGGAAAGAGTTTCCGCTTTCATGAAGGATCTGGACGCGGAGCTTTGGAAGCTTGGCATTTACGCTAAAACAAAGCATAATGAGGTCGCTCCCGCACAGCATGAGCTTGCGCCTGTTTTCACCACGTCAAATATCGCTGCCGACCACAATCAGCTGACAATGGAGATCATGAAAAAAATCGCTCTCAAGCATGATCTTGTATGTCTGCTTCACGAAAAGCCGTTTGCCGGCGTCAACGGCTCGGGTAAGCACAATAACTGGTCTATTTCATCAAATGACGGTCAGAATCTGCTCGATCCCGGAGATACGCCGATGGAAAATATGCAGTTCCTCACATTCCTGTGCGCTATTATAAAGGGGGTTGACGAATATGCTCCTCTGCTTAGAATTTCCGCCGCTTCTGCCGGAAACGACCATAGACTCGGAGCGAACGAAGCTCCTCCGGCTATAATTTCAATGTTTATCGGCGAAGAGCTTCAGAATGTTCTTGACGCGATCGAAAGCGGTAAATCCTTTGAGGAAAATTCCGACAAGACGTTTGAGATCGGCGTTGACGCGCTTCCGAACTTCCCGAAAGACGCTACGGACAGAAACAGAACTTCTCCGTTTGCGTTCACAGGAAATAAATTTGAGTTCAGAATGCTTGGTTCTGCCGATTCTATATCTTGTACAAACGTCATGATGAATACTATTGTAGCACAGGTTTTAAGCGAATTTGCCGACGAGCTTGAAAAGGCTGACAATTTTAAATCCGCGCTAAAGGCGCTGCTTGTCAAGACTATCAAAGAACACAAGAGAGTTATCTTCAACGGCAACGGCTATTCTGACGAATGGATCGAAGAAGCGGAAAAAAGAAGTCTTCCGAATCTTGTTTCAACGGTTGATGCGCTTCCGCATTATATCGATGATAAGTATGTTGCAATGTTTGAAAAATTCAAGGTTTATACAAAAACCGAGATCCAGTCAAGAATGGATATACTTCTTGAAAATTACAGCAAGGTAATCAACATAGAAGCTCTTACAATGCTCGATATGGCTAAAAAGCTTATTCTTCCTACCGCTATTGAATATACGAAGGAAATGTGCGATACGGTCGTTTCATTGAAAGCTGCGGGTGTTGACGCCGAGCTTGAGGTATCTGCCGCAAACAAGCTTTCACGCCTTACGGTTTCACTTAGCAAGGCTATTGATACGCTTGATGAAAAGAGGATCAAGTCCAAGGATTATGAGGACGATGCACAGAAGCTTGCGAGATACTACAGAGATGAAGTATTTGCGGATATGCAGGCATTGCGTGCCGTTGCGGACGAACTTGAAATGTGCGTACCGGAAAAGCTTTGGCCGTTCCCTACATATACGGATCTGCTTTTCAGAGTTTAATGTAAATAAAATTTAAAATGCCTCGCACATTCGCTCATTGCGTTCGCTGCGTGCATCAATAGTATGGGGACGGCAAAAGCCGTCCCTTTAGTTTTACGGAAATCATATTTTAAAGGGATCTGATGAAAATTAATATGACCGTTTTCTTCAACAAGGCCTCCACATAAAACAAAATCTCCCGCCATTAAATCGGGAGATTTTGTTTATTTGAAGTAAAAAATCACAAGCACATTCTGTAAATTTTCTCCACATCATCGGGGGCAAGATTTTTAGGTCCGTTTATTGTTCCGCCCATACAAGCGTGTTCTGCCATTGCTCTGAAATGCTTATCATCAATTTCGAGGTCGGTGAGTGTGGATGAAAGTTTAAGCGTTTTAAAGCAGAAATCGGAAAGCGCATCTATGGCAGCCTTTGCGCCTGCTGTTTTATCGGAGTTTTCCTCAAGTCCGAAAACCTTTACGCCAAATCTTGCAATTGCGGGAGCGGTAGTTTCGTCAAGAATATATGTCAGCCAGCGAGGAGCAACGATAGCAAGTCCGTGACCGTGAGTAATGTCGTAATATGCCGACAACTCATGTTCCATAGCGTGGCAGGCGCAGCCGTGTACAGTACCTGCGTCAAGCACGGTATTAAGAGCCATCGAGGACGCCCACATAAGGTTGGCGCGGGCTTCATAATTTTCAGGCTCTTTCATTGCGGTCGGCGCATATTTTACAACCGAACGCATAACCGCTTCTTGAAATTCAAGAATTAGATCAAAGGTTGCGTCCCCTGCCAAATAGTAATTGTCCAGAACGTGATTAAATATGTCAAACGCACCGCAGGCGGTCTGATATTCGGGGAGGGTATAGCTGTATTCAGGATTTTCAAAAGCGACTTTCGGAATAAGCGCGCTGCCGCCAAGACCTATTTTCTCATTGGTTTCCATGTTGGAAATAACAGCCCAACCATCCATTTCCGAACCTGTCGCCGCATTTGTGAGAACTGCAATGACGGGCATAGCCTCGGTCACCCACACTCCCTTTGAAACAAGCGGCCACACATCGCCGCTTTCGGTCACGGCTGCCGCCGCAACTCCTTTTGCGCAGTCGATAGTCGAGCCGCCGCCAACGGCAAGGATCACATCTATATTTTCCTTTTTGCAAATTTCCGCGCCCTTATTTGCAGTGGTGTGACGAGGGTTAGGTTCAACGCCGCTAAGTTCAAAAAGGTTAATACCGTTGTCTTTGGCGAGCTTTGTAACGGTATCATAAAGACCGTTTTTCTTGATAGAACCGCCGCCGTAAACAAGCAGTACGTTTTTGCCGAATTTCAGCAGTTCCTCGGGCAGATGTCCGATCTGATCCCTGCCGAAGTAAACCTTGTCGGGATTGTGAAAAATAAAGTCGTTCATAATAAAATTCCTCCTGATGTTATTTTGGGTGATCTATAAAAACTTAAAGCTCATCATAAGATTAGCGCCTTTCGCTGCTTTTATTATAATATATAACTCTATATATGTCAAATACCTATTTCGTATTATAAGATATGCCTTTTAGCTATTCTAAATTTTTCCGCCACTTTTCAAAGCTTTATTTCTGTAAGTAAAGCTCTCTTCATGAGGCATAGATCAAAAACATCCAATTTATTGTCACTATAAAAATCAGCAGTCTTCCAATTAGCAAGTTTGATATCCGGCAAAGCAAGCAGCCATTTCTGAAACGCTACTACATCTGCGGCATTAAACGTACCGTCGCCATTCACATCACCCATAACGATTTCGTCACTATCTGATTTGGTAAGGATCTTTGCATTGCTTAGTGTGATCTCTCCGGTGTACGCTGCAATTGAAACCCCGTCAAGGTCGTCGTAGCTGAGGTCAAGCTGTTGTAATGCCGCCTCGATATCCTCCGACAGAAAAACCGCTTTTTCTCCATTGAAATAGAACGGTTGGATAGTATGCCATATCGACGGCGTGGAAGACCACCTTTGAAGCGCGATCACAGGCGGATAAGCCGTTGCGCTTGTATAATCAGTTTCTATCGCATAACTTTCTGTAAGTTCGTTTAACAGAGATTTATCAAGGGCGATCCTGTCGGAAGCATCGGACTGGAACTCCTGCATTATGGTATAATCTGCACATGGGTATTTTGCAACATTGGAATAGAGAATATGATCCTTCGGAGTTTCACCCTGACGCTCAAATAATTCTGTCAGCGTTACAAACTCATAACCCTGTTCTATAAGCTGAGGCATCACGATCCTCAATGCTTCAACAGTTTGCTGATTTCCGGCAGCGTCGTGCAGCAGAACGATGATGCCGTCCTTTGCACCGTTCATAATATATTCCGCACGCTCCTGTGCGGTGACATTCTCCATATAGTCCTGACAATCAATGCCGCAGATAAACGGCAGATCAATCGCATCATATAGACTATCGCTGACATCAATGAATGGCGGGCGGAAAAACTTGGTCGGTTCTCCTGTGATCTCCATCACTTTCTCGTCAACATATAATATCTCGGCTTTGACCTCTTCCTCGGACATTTTTGACATATTGCCGTGTGTTTTGGAATGATTGTCGATCTCCATTCCCATATCATATGCACGCTTTACAGACTTTGCGCTTTCCTCATTGATGTTAGTTCCGATCAAGAAGAAGGATGCCTTTGCATTATATTCTTCCAGAATATCCAGCACATCATTGGTTGTGGTGGTATTGGGACCGTCATCAAAGGTCAGGGCAATCAGCTTTGTATCCTTGATTTCCGCCTGAACCGTTACAAAAGGCACAGAGCTTATTATCATTGCGGCAGTAACAACCGCTGAAAATATTGAAGTTACTATTTTTTTCATAAAAATCACCTCAAGCTATACATTATTATACACCATTCAGCCTGATATGTAAAGTGAGTATCACAATTAAACAGGTGCTTTGGAATTTCATTGATTGTGCGATAAACAGGAATTTACAAGTTAGTGATTCCAAACTATTGCTGTTGAAGAAAGAATTTTTCTGACATCATCAGCAGTACATTTTTCTCGTTCCGCAATTTCTTTACATGATAAATATCTGTTTAATTCCTTGTCCGGGTGCATTCTGTAGTCAATGATCTTGTTTATAAATTCTTCTGTATATTCTATTAGTCTGAAATATTCCCTCATACTTACCATATATTTTTCTCCGTTCAATTCCGATTTATCAAACTAAATCTACCGACTTTATTATATCATAAATGAGCGGCATTTGCAACCCTCCAATTTACGCAGACTGTTCATTTCTGCCTTGATGCAAGAAACGAACCAAAGAAAATCAAGCTTCCGTTCCGGCACAGCTTACGCTGTGAGTCGCAGAAGCCAAAAATAATGACTATCTTTATAGTCGGGGACTGTAAACGATAAATTTACACAGTTCAGCAATGGTATAATTGTCTGATATGCAGGCAGCAAATCTTTGATTTGCGAATCTGCAAGGACATTAAATAAAAGATAATAAGCGTTTACGCTAATTATACCACAAATGAATTTCAAAAGCAAACAAACCGCGCCCTTTTTAGAAAGAGCGCGGTAATTAGAGCCTGTATACTGAACAGGCTCTTTTAGAGGAATATAGGGGGATCATTTAGCGTAAACCTGATCGTCATACTTGTAAAGTATGAGAGTGACATTAAGATTACCGTTTAAGGTTCTTATGCTGTCGATAAATTTTTTCTGATCTATATCGTTTTTCAGTTCGATGCTGTAAACAAGATCGAAAAGCGTTCCGAAATCAACGGTTTTAACTCTTTTTAAACGCCATGATACGGTATTTTCATCAAGCACCTTATCGAAAAGTCCCTGATAATTCAGATTTTCGGGAACCGTTATTTTAAGCGTCATTGAAGACGTTGCAGGCACGCCGTATTTGAAGGCGTCCATAATAACCATAACAGCGCCCAACAGAATAAGAAATGAGAAAGCATAAGCGATATATCCAAGACCGCAGCCAACGCCGACTGCCATTGAGAAGAATATGTACGCTATGTCCTTGGGATCGCCGGGAGCGCTTCTGAATCTGACAAGAGAGAAAGCTCCCGCAAGTCCCAAAGCCTTTGATGTATCGTTTATAAGAAGAATGATAAGAGAAATTATAGCCGGAAGCATCACAAGAGTCAATACATATCCTTGCATATATCCTTCTTTTTTATGAGTAAATTTATAAATAAGACTTATCAGAAATCCTGCGGCGGCGGCAGCCGCAACGCACAAAACAAAAACTCCGATCGTAGTGTCATTTCCCACTACAGAGCCAAATATATCAGGCATATATACCAACTCCTTTTTCACTGTTTATTCTGTCAATAATAAAATTCTGATATGCTCTTCCGTATTTTGAAAAGCTTGTTTTGTAAATACCGAGTTCAGAAAGCTTTTCGCTAAGCCATATCGGCATGGCGTCAGCGATCTTTACTTCCATAAGTCTTTGATCCGGACGAATAATACGGCTTCCATAGCAGTCCTTGCTAAGAGAAAGATCGTAGCGTCTGGTTGTAAGCTCCCTGTCGAACGTAACGCGGAAATCCTTGTCGTCCCTGCCGAAGAAAGCCATCCGCTGATAGCTTATATACTGCGTGGGTATGATGTCGTAATTATCCATGAAAGCGTCTATTTCATCAAGTACCTGATTTGTGATATATTTGTCGGAAAAAGGTCTTCTGCCCGTCTTTATGTAAAGTTCTGCTTCATTTAAAGTCATTGTCACGCGTCTTTTAGTAACTATTCCGCCGATTTTTTTCTTTATTTCAAGAAACACCTTGTCATCGCGCGACGCAGGCGAGTAATAGCTTCTGAGTCTGAGCTTTTCCTTATAGTAGGGCTTTGAAAGAGATTCTCTTATAAGAAAGCTGTCGTGCGTATCATAATAAATATTGTAAATGCCGTATTCATTTCCGTTTTTGCAGTACTCATCGGGAATCATATATTCATCAAGCGTTTTCAGAAGCGAATTATATTGTCCCATTGAAAGTAAAAATTTAATTTCTTTTCTTTTAAATGTATTAATTGCCATAGCCGTTCAATCCGAATTTTTATACGATATTTTAAACGTTTTTATTCGGATTTGACCTCCTCTCGTGTTTTTCTGTATTTATTATATATCGGCAATCTTAAATTAATCTTAAATAACGGCAAATAATTTGCAGCTAATAAAAAGCTTGAAAAATCCAATTGAAATATGTTATACTTAGAGCATATATAAGAACCTGTGTTCATTCTTCGGGCGTTTGGTATCACTGTCAAACTGAACGATATGAATAACTGTCACGAAATAAACGGACTTCCCAAAAAATTCAATCTTGAAGAAGCGGATAAGCTACTTGAAACGCTTTTAATTGATACAGCGAAAAATCTTTCCTACAAAGGAGTATCGGATAAAGCTGTTCGTAACATTCTGAATCTGATTGCAAATGAAAATCACTATCACCCTGTTTGGGAACTGCTCAATAAAAACAGTTGGGACGGCATTGACCGATTGAATGAACTCTACGAAATAATGAACATCACAGATGATTTTCAAAAAATATTGGTTAGAAAATGGATGTTGCAAACTATTGCCGTTCTGTATAATAACACTCGTAATTCGGTCACTGCGGAAAATATGCTTGTTCTGCAAGGAGCGCAGGGAGTAGGGAAAACGCAGCTATTCCGTCACTTAGCAATCAAAAACGAGTTTTTCCTCGACGGCGCTGTCCTCGATATGAGAAATAAAGATACTCTTATGGCAGTCGCAAGAGTTTGGATTTGCGAATTGGACGAGATAGACAGTACAACAACGAAAAATCAATCTGCTTTAAAAGGTTTTTTAAGTAAACAGATTGACAGTATCAGAGATGTTTATGCGAGAAGCCCTAAACACCGAGTTCGCCGAACGTCATTCTGCGGTACGGTAAATCCGAAAGAATATCTGACTGACGACTGGACAATACCAATTACAAAGATAGATTTACAAAAGGTTTTTGAAAAAAATCCCGAATGGTATACGCAGCTTTGGCGGCAGATTCAGGTTGAATACCACCAAAATCCAAAAGGGTATCTGCTGACGCAAGAGGAACAAGCCACAGTTAGTTTGTGCAATGAGGAATTTGAAACGCTTGTCCAAGGAGAAGACGAGTTTATGACAACGTTTGACACAAACTGCAAAATATCCCAATGGATAAATCCTTATACCGCCGCACAAATAGCTGATGTAATCAACAGTAAGTATACTGGTGTGAAAGAATACTCATCAAGGAATATGACGTTTTGCTGAATACTGTTGAAAGCTCTGATAATAAGCAGAGTGCCTTTGACAGCGAGCATAACAGAATCTGTGAAGAAATCATTAAAGCATATTTTGAAATCAGTGAATTTACATACGGACAGGCACAGAAATGGCTGAATATGATGCTCAAATATGTTCTTTTAATTGAGGGAGATTTCGTTCTGAAAAGTTATCTGCATATTCCCGTTGACAGCTACATTATGCAGACGGTAGGTTCAGATAATCCAAAGCTGAAACATTGTCTGAAACTGGAGTGCGTTCCGAAAAAGGATGGTGCTGTCGGTAAGTACAGCGAAAGCAGCTCTAAGCCTTGGAGCAAGTGGAATTATGACGAGTATACCGCTTTTCATAATACTGTAAGAACCGCTGTTTCCGAAAGCAATTGCAGTTCTCCTATTGAATGGGAGAATGAGGCTTGGATTGAAGTTGCGAGTTTAGAAAATAAACAAAAACATCTCTTTCCGCTTATAATTTTATACATAGAAAAATCAGTCG
>JAMPFN010000043.1:0-11351 GCA_023664445.1 Clostridium sp.
CTTTGGAATCCGCAAGCCTTTGAAAAGGCTTGACCTAAACTTTTATTTTTTGAAATATTTTCAGCGAAAAACTGTTATTTATACCAAAAAAGCAATGTGTTTTTTTATGAAAATGCTAATTGTAATCAATGTGTAATAGTTGTATAATAAAAATAGTGAATACTCTACATATTTTGCCGTATAGCGTTGTATACATTTGTATAGTATGGCAAATGAAAAATCAATCTGAACAGAGAGGATAGTCATTATGAAATTAAAAAAATTACTGTCATGCTTCATGGCAGCGGCTATTGCTGCGAGCGGAGTATTGTCGGGCAAAGGCGGTTATTCCTACCTTGAGGACAATAACGTTTCCGCTATTATGGCGGCGAACAGCGGCAGTTCTGTCCTTGCGCCGTTATATAAGTCTCTTAAAGAGTCGGCTTATGTGACATGGAAACCTTTTGACGATGCTGACGGCTATAACGTTTATATTAAACCTGAGGGCGGCAGTTATACTCAGCTTGATTCAATGCTTATAAGGCAGTATGAGAACGGTTCTTTCAGAGCGGACGCTGTCGGATTAAAAGCCGGCAAGTATATTATGAAAGTCGTTCCGACTAAAAACGGCAAAGAAACTTCGTCAGGTCAGGAATCAACGCCAATAACTGTTGAAAGTTATGACAGAAGCGGATTTGCCTTTTCTTCAAATGCACCCAATCCCACAGAGGGAATAGGCGCATACAATAATGACGGTACGCTGAAATCGGACGCTATGGTAATTTATGTTACCGAGGCTACAAAGAAAACAGTCACAGCAACTATAAACGGTACAGTTCAGACCGGTATAGAAAATATCACACAGCAGGCAAAGAAATGCAAGGCGCCTATGTGCTTCCGTATTATAGGTGAGGTAACGCTTGACGGTATATGCAGCAGCGATATGGCGTCAGCGTATGCTATGGGCGTTAAGGAAGCCTCCAATGTAACAATTGAGGGTATAGGCGATGACGCAACACTTAACGGCGCAGGACTTGCAGCTTTCAAATGTACCAGCGTTGAAATGAGAAATATAGGTCTTATGCTGTGGGGCGGCGGCAAAGACGGCGACGGTGTTACCTTAAAGGAAAGCAAAAAGGTCTGGATACATAATATCGACTTTTTCTATGGCGCTGCCGGCAGTGACAACGATCAGGCAAAGGGCGACGGCTCTATGGATCTGAAGGACGATTCACAGTATGTAACTATCTCTTATAACCATTTTTGGGATTCAGGAAAAATGTCCCTTTGCGGAATGAAATCTGAAAGCGGCGAAAATTGGATAACATATCACCACAACTGGTTTGATCATTCCGATTCAAGACATCCGAGAATCAGAACCATGTCCGTTCATGCGTACAACAACTATTATGACGGCAACTCAAAGTACGGCGTAGGCGTTACCTATAAAGGCAATGCTTTTGTTGAAGCAAACTATTTCAGAAACTGTAATTACCCTATGCTCATATCCATGCAGGGAAGTGATATTATCAGCGGCGGTACATTCTCCGGTGAGGACGGCGGTATGATAAAGGCATACGGCAATGTTATCGAAGGCGCTAAATCATATATCACTCAGAGTAAAACAGATGACAAGCAGGGTATAGACGCTTATGAAGCTTCATCAAGAAGTGAAAAAGTACCTGCTGATTATAAAGCAAAGCAGGGCGGAACTTCATACAACAACTTTGATACAGACAGCAGCATAATGTATACATATACAGCTGATGCGGCAAAGGATGTTCCGGATATAGTAAAGGCAGAAGCAGGACGCTTAAACGGCGGAGATTTTGACTTTACTTTCACATCTGCCGATGATACGGATCATTCCGTAAATTCAAACCTTATGTCAGCGCTTAAAGCATATAAAACTTCAGTTATTGCAATAGGCAGCGGATTTACTTCCGATACGGCAACTGCTCCTGAGCCTACGGACGCTCCTGTAAATCCGACCGATAAACCGTCGGTTACAACTAAGACTTCCGGCGAATCTGTTACTCCCGGCGATGTAAAGATCGTTTATGCAGGCGGATGGAACGAAATGGCATATCTTGTGGCAACGGGTCTTACAGACGCCGACGTTACGGCGGTTTCGTACAGCGGTGCGGCAACAGGAGAACTCAAAGGCGACGATCTTAAATATCTTGTAAGAGATACGCAGCAGGGGCTTCGCGTTGATATTCTCGGTCTTAAACCGGGTACATACACGATAACGCTTGATACCGCAAAGGGTAAAGTTTCACAGGCAGGCATTGTTGTCGGCGAACAGGACAGAAGCGGTTTTGCTCATTACGATTATACGGCGGGCGTAGGCGCATATAATGATGACGGTACGCTCAAGCCGAACGCAAAGATTCTTTACATAACAGACGAAAATAAGGATACTGTGACTATTACGTCCAAGGACGGCACAAGCGTTACGGGTATTGGTAATATCCTGAACTCTGTCGGTCAGGACGTTGGCGGAGGAAAGACGGCTAACGGCAGTTCAAAGGCGAATACAAACGCAGGCATCATCAAGAAGCTTGCGGAGGACGGAACGCCTCTTGTAGTCAGAATTGTCGGCGACGTTAAAGCGCCTGCCGGTCTTACGGAATTTGACTCTACCAATTACGGCGGTTCTGTAGGCGACAACGGCTTCATGGCAAGAATGAAATCGGGAAAGGATATCACGATCGAAGGCGTCGGCACAGATGCGACTATCAACGGCTGGGGCATTCACTTCATGGCGGAATCGTCAGCTCTTGATTTCGGCAAGAGCTTTGAGGTAAGAAATATTGCATTCAGAAACGTACCGGAGGATTGTATCGGTATGGAGGGTATTCAGACGGGAAGCGAGATAACTGCGCCTGTTGAAAGATGCTGGATCCACAACTGTGAATTTTACAAACCGACTATTGCAGATCCTGCCGAGTCCGATAAGGACGGCGGCGACGGCGCTTGTGATTTCAAGCGCGGTATGTACTTCACAAACAGCTACTGCTACTACGAGGGCTATCACAAGACAAATCTTGTAGGTTCATCAGATACAAGTATGCAGTTCCACCTCACATATCATAACAATTACTGGAAAGACTGTGACTCACGAGGACCTCTTGCGCGTCAGGCTGATATCCACATGTACAACAATATATATGACGGTCAGACGTCTGTTTGTCAGGACGCAAGAGCCAATGCGTTCATATTTTCGGAATACAACGCGTTTGTGAACAGTGCTAAAGATCCGTGCAGAATCAAGAGCGGCGGCATTGTAAAGAGCTATAAGGACGCTTATATAAGCGTCAAGAAAGGCTCGGATATGATGGCGACAGAAGTTTCAAGCAAGAGCGAAACTGTCAGCTCGTCATGCACATATGCGAATTTTGATACAAATTCCGCATATTATGTGGTAAAGGGCGGATATTCGCTTATTGAAGCGGAAGGTCAGTCGCTTTACGATGCGCTCAACGCTGATTTCGCGATGGAAGGCGGATGTCTGGACAACGGAAAGGCTGATACGTCAAATCCGACGCCTACTCCGGTTGTAACAACAAGCACAGGTGCAGATACAAAGCCGGATACAACAACCACGGCAAAGGGCGATACGCCGGAACCTGTTCCGGCAGGCGGTTATGTACATAATTTTACAGAGAATGGTAAAGAGAGTGATTTCTACTTTATTGACGGCAGTCTTTCGACAAGCAAGGGCGAGGTGGTTTACAACGGTATTAAATTAACGCAGTGCCTTAAAATGGAATCTGCGACAAGCATAAGCTTTACAGCTCCGTCTGCCGGCAAGCTTATTCTCGTATTCCATACGGATAACGCAGGCAAGAGCGTAAAGATCGATAATGAAAATCAGACGATTGACGCAAACGGAATCCTTGAGGTTTCACTCAGCGCCGGACTTCATGATATCACAAAGGGTGATTCTGCAAATCTGTTCTATATGGTTTATACTGCGGATTCATCACCTGTCGTTACCACAACGGTTACCGATAATACTGAAGCTCCCGTATCTGCTGTAACAACTGTTAAGGTTGATCCGACTGAAGAACCTGTAACTGTTCCTACAGACGATGATTCTGTTAAGAATGCGGTATGGGGCGATATTAATGAGGACGGACAGGTAGCTGTTTCTGACCTTGTTTTGCTCAACCGTTATATTCTTAAAGATGAGGAAGCTTTGAAGACAGTTACTGCTCAGGGACTTGTAAACGCCAACGTTGAGTTTAATGACGAGATCAACCAGACAGACTCCACGTATCTGCTTAACTCGCTTTCAAATCAGATAGGCAAAGAACAGCTCGGCAAACAGTCATAAAAACAACAAAACAGACGCTCCTTGACAGGGGCGTCTGTTTTCATTGCGCGCAATTTTATTTTTTAGAAGTTTATGGGGGACTCTGTCCCCCAACCCCCCTGCCAAAGGAAATGATTTTCTTTGGAAACCTCATGATTTTTAGTAATACTTTCCCCAAGGGGAAGTATTACTAAAAATAGAAGTATCCACACAGAACATTTTTGGCAAGGATCAGGAGATAAAGCCCTCAAAATTCTGAAATTGAATTGCATGATTTTTATTATGATGCGATTTTTATGCTGTAATAGAACCGAAGCCTTGGGATAATATCATTCCACGATTCGTCGGGACAGATGTTTTCGGATGAGATGCGTTTGTTTATGCCTATAACATCGGCTTTTAGCCCTGTAACGGTTTTTGATATCGCCTTTGAGCAAAGCTTTGATATTTTTTCGGCTGCGGCTTTAGAAGCTTCATTTTCTGTTATGTTTCCCTCTGCGCAGTTTCCGTTTATTTTTATTTCCGTCGTTATATTTATATTTTGACCGTCCTTTTCGGCAATGATGCGAGTACTGCTTTTTCTGACATGAAAGCTTGCGGTTCTGCCGTTTGATTCTATCGGAAAATACAGGTCGTAAAGCGGACTGCTTAGCCAGCACAGCCCTTCCGATTCTTCTTCGGACAAAATACCGGATATGGAATTACCGTTTGTTACGCACATTGTGAGTTCGTTGTTTTTTAAAATGGGAACAGCCGCCATAGCGTCCGCTTCAAGAAGATCGTCGAGGACTGAGCTTATGTCCTTTTTTATGATTTTTCCCTTGCGGCTTCCGCTTTCAAGAATATCCGACAGTTCTCCTTCGCTTCGCTGCTTTACCGCATTTACGGCGCTGTCGGGCGTAAGCATAAGATAACATGAGGGAGATATCCTGTTGTTTTTTATCATTACCGAAAGCGTGTCCTTTATATCGCCCTTGTTAAGCACAAGCAGTTCGAGATGACCTGTAAAAAGCGATTTTCCCTGCGTTGTTTCGGCGTTTTCTATGGCGGAATAAATAGTGCTTCCGCTGCCGAGAAGAGCTTCCTCTTCGCCGTAAAGCATGAGCGCAGCCGATTGGGATTTTCCGCTGTCACAGCCGATAGTCCTGACAAACCCCTTGTTTCTTACCTCTGTTTTATGACTGCATCCGCACATCAGAAGCGTCATTATTATTATTGCTAATATTTTTCCCGGCATTTGATTTTCTCCTTATAAGCATTATGATTGGTACGATCACGGAAAGTATCAGAGTCATTATTCCCATAAAAGCCGCTATATCCACGTTAGTCATGTTCAGAACAGCCGATAATCCAAGCATGAGTATGACTGATAAAAGCGTGTTGTATTTCAGATCGGGTATAACATTTTTTATGAGCATAGATGTCATAACAAGCCGCAGCGTTATCGTCAGAACGCCTAAAAGCGTGAATGTTATCATGTAGATCGAATCGGCGCGCTGAATGCTGAGCGGCTGTGAAAACGCTCCTGCCGTAAAGAACGGTAGATCCGCCATGGATATGATTTTTCCGAGAACGGTTATTTCTATAATATAAATCAGCTCGGTCAGGATAAGAGTTCCGATAAAGAATGCAGATACTCCCTTTTTTCTGTCAGCCGATGAAAACTCAAGCAGCAGAAAAAGCATTACAAGCTCTCCCGATGAGCAGAGGCTTTTCATCGTGCTTTTGGCGGCGCTTTCCACGGACGCATCGGGAATATAGTTTGCGAGATCCGCTTTTGGGTATGCGCCGAGTATCATGACGGCAATGCTGAAAACGAGTATGCCCATAATTATAAGCGAGGCTCGTGAAAGAGCGTTCAGCTTCATTGACGCGCAGTAAATGCATACCGCTGCGATTATCACAGCGCAGACAAGACTGCTGTCAACGGGAAAATAAACGCTTGAGCTTACGATCCATATTCTTCTGAACGCAAGCGCGCCCTCGGCTATAAAGAAAAGAGCGTAAACAAGCATTCCCGCCCTGCCGAAAAGCATTTCTTTTTTCAGACTGAATCCGTTCTGCTTGTAAAGCGTCATCATGGGTATCGCGAGGATAAACCAAAGCGCAACGGAAATTGCCGCGCCTGCCATATGAGAGGCGTCTGCCGCCGTTTCGGAGGAAATTATCCCAAAGGCTTTGATACTCAGAAGTATCGCAAAAAGCTGTGTGTTTGATATTTTACTCATGAAGCTCCTCCACCGTGAAATTATTGTTCTGCATTTTTTTGAAGCTTTCTCTTATCGCGATATCTCCCATAGTCTTTTTCTTGAAAGGAGATATCGGCGCGGTATAGGGATAGTCATAGCTGGCAGTCGCGCACATATTGAACAGTACGGCTGCGCCCGCAAGACTTATGCCGAAAAGTCCCCATATTCCGCCGCAGATTATGAAAATTATTCTTAAAACGGTTATAGGCTGCGCAAGCTCGGGTATAATAAAGCCGCTTATGACCGAAAGCGCCGCAACGGTCAGCAGAGGAGTGCTGATAAGCCCCGATGTGACTGCCGCGTCACCGATTATCAGACCGCCGACAATGCTTACAGCTCCTCCGAACGCTTTTGGCAGACGCAGTCCGGCTTCCTTTATTATTTCGTACATAAGAAGCACGCCGACCGTTTCGGTGATGATTGAAAAAGGCGCGTTTTTTTCCGATTCGGCAAGTATCAGTAAAAGCGTACTGTTTAAAAGCTCGGGGTGATGCATGGCTATCGCGACGTATACCGACGGCAAAAGAAGCGAGATAAGAAACGCGGCGTATTTTATCCAGCGGATAAACGTTCCGAAATACGGCTTGAAATTGTAGTCGTCGACCGTCTGAAAATCGTCGCTGAAAAGCTTGGGGACAATAAGCGCGTATGGATTTCCGTCGATAAGAACGGCGATTCTTCCCTCGATAAGCTTCGAGCAGAGAACGTCCGGACGTTCTGTCCGTCCGATCGAGCTGAAAAGCCGTTTTTTGTCCGTTTCAATAAACGGTATCACATATCCGGTCGACAGGACCGATTCCAGTTCCGTATTTTCAATAGAACTTATTATTTTGTCTACAAGCGGCTGCGGAACTCTGTCGGACATGTAGCATACGCATATATCCGTCTGACTTTTTTCGCCCGCGACAAAAAGCTTCTGTACAAGCAGCGGCGTTTTCATACGGCGTCTGATAAGCGACATATTTGAGCGTACCGTTTCTATAAAAGCGTCCTGACTGCCCGTAATGTTGTTTTCGCCCAGCGGCTCCGAAACGCTCCTTTTGTCGTATCCCTGTACGCCGAACGCAAGAACCCTGTCCTGTCCCTCCACCGCAAGCATAACAAAGCCCGAATTCAAAAGGCGGAAGAAGTCGTCGTAGTTATATGCCGTGGGGCGGTCGAGAGAGAGAAGCATTTTGTTGTCGATATGTGTGAGCAGCTCCGCGGGGCTCGGACATTCAAGTTTCAGACGCATAATGGGGTGGAGTATAAGCTCTGTTACTATAGAAGTCGAGACCATACCCTCGCAGCTCATCAGAGCAGATCTTATTCCGCATATATTTATCTCGTTTATCAGAAGATCCGATGTTCCCCCGGCAATTTCTTTGATTTTTTTTAAATTATCGGAAAGATCTGGAATTATTGTCTGATTTTTGAGTTCAGCATTTTTCATATAGCCCTCCAAAAATAAAATTATTGTGATTATCATTTCCTGAAATTTAAAAAAAATTCATAAAAATTCCGATATTGATGTGTTTAAGTACAAAAAAATCAGAAAGAGCAAAGAATTGATTATAAAAACTCAACAAAGTTGATAAAATAAAAAATAAAAAGCTTTACAACGAGGGGCTTTTAGTGTATAATGATACAGACATCAAAAAAATTTTTAATATTTGATTAACTTTCCTCTTGACATTTTTGAAAGTATGGTCTATAATATAGTTGTTACACTTATGGTGATTTAAAGAAAAATGCTTGAAAATTATTGTAAATAATGTTTAAATGACGCTTGAGCCGATCGTTTATTCATTATATTCAACAATTAAAGTACTTTTATTTTATAAAACCATACAAAAAGAAGATATTTCTATTGACTTTGGAGTAACTTTAAATTATAATTATAGTGTGGACTAATAATCGTTTAAGTTCCGCGTACTTAAATATAATGAGGGAGATGTCAGCGCTTATCTCCTTGTTATAGAAAAAATGCTTAATTCAGAAAAGGAGGAAAATAAAAATGAAGACAAAAAGATTGATTGCCGGTATTGTTTCAGTTGTAACACTCGCAGCTGTATCATCGTCAGCAATCGTATCAGCAGCCGATTTTACTGCATCGATCAGCAGCAAAGAGGTTGCAGCCGGTGATGAATTTTCACTTGAACTTAACTTAGCAAATATTCCTGCTTCCGGTCTTAACGCTATCGAATTCGGAATCTCATTCGACGCGGCGTTAATCAGCATCGATAAGGTGGAGCTTGGCGCGCTTGCTAAGGATTTAGAGGAATCTACATCAGACGGAACAGCTTTGCCGCCCGCGTTTGATACCGCTGTGATGGACGGAGTTGTAAACGTTATGTATTCTATCGGTACAGAAGACGCATCGAACTACATAAAAGGCGAGGGTACTTTTGTAACCATTAACGGTTCTGTAAAAGCGGACGCTAAAGCAGGTGAAACAAAGCTTGAGATAGTTCCTATCGAAAGAGCCGAAGAGGCTGGTGTAACGGCTGCAAATGAAAAGACATATTTTGCAACTGTGGCAGCCGACGGTACTGTAACAGAACATGCGCCGACATGCGAGCCGGGCATCATTACTATCAAGGGAGAAGTTGATCCTTCAGATGATCCTACAGAGGATAAACCTACAGAAGCTACCGCAGCGCCCGTATCGGTTCCTACAGATGCCGATTCTATAAAAGATGCCGTATGGGGCGACGTTAACGAAGACGGACAGGTGGCTGTTTCCGACCTTGTTCTGCTTAACCAGTATCTTCTTAAAGATGAAACAGCTTTGAATACGGTTACTGCTCAGGGTCTTGTAAACGCCAACGTTGATTTTAATGACGAGATCAACCAGACAGACTCTACATATCTGCTTAACGCGCTTTCAAATCAGATCGGTAAGAATCAGCTCGGTAAACAAGCGTAATTCAGTATTTAAGCCGAGAGGCTTAAAATAGCGGGGGATCCGCAGAAAAAAATAAAACAGTGTCTGTATGAAAACAGACAGAAAGGAAAAAAAGTAATGAAGAAGAGTAGACTCTTTTCAGCTCTGACTTCAATTGCCTTGACTGCCGGCCTGGTTATCAGCAGTATACCATTTAATGTTTCTGCTGCGGTTCAGTATCAGGAAACAGAAATGGCAATGAAGTTAGTGCCGAATGACAGCACTATTTCAATGACAGATGTTGCAGCCGGAACGGCTAAAACAACTGTAAAGCTTTGCGTTGAAAATATACCTGCGGTCGATATGATCAATGTTATCAGCACAAAGCTCGTTGCAAGCGATTCTGCAATCAAACTTTCAAATCTTCATTTCGTTGAAAATCTCGAATTAGCGCCGAACAATGTTCCTGCAGCAATTGAAAAGGCACAGGCTGATTATGAGGCTGAAACTAACGAAAAGAAGAAAGAAGCTCTTAAAAAGAAGCTTGACGCTTATAAGACTGTAGACGGAAGAAACTGTATGGGTTCTGCTACAAACCCTGCTTTGAGTAATTTTACTCTCAGCTGTAGTTCAGCATATCCGTTTACTATTTATGAGCCTGATAAGGGTAATGGTATTGTGGAAGTTGATGTTGAGTTCCCTTCAACAATGAAGGCGGGCACATATACGATCGGCTTAAGCACTGCTGACACAGTTATCCAGAGCGGTATGAAGTCCGGAGACGGTACATTAATTACTGATTTCAGTGCTTCGGCAATAAAGAACGTTACTCCCGCACAGATCACACTTGGCGATGCAGTTACGCCTCCCGATCCTACAAAGGCTGAAGAAACAGATCCGTTCAAGTATACAGGCGAAGCTAAGGTATACGGTGATGTTAAGACAGCTGCTCCGGGTGAAACAGTTACAATGGAAATTTACGTTGATCCGGGCAACGGTCCTGAAGTAATGGACGGTCTCCAGATCGGTGTAATTCCTGACTTTGAAGAATCATCAGTTGAAGGCTTTACAGTTTCTGAGGGTCTTGGTATAGACGGCGGTTCAATCACTCTTCTGCCGTCAAATCCGGAAGTAGCTAAGGGTTGGGCATATCTGCTTGCCAACGCTTCAGACGGTTCTTCGGGAACACTTGATCCTGAGCTTTCAATTATCGAAATTTCATTTACAATTCCTGAAACTGCAAAAGCAGGTACGGAATACAACTTTGAAATTACCGGTACAGCCGGAATGAGCGTTCCTGTTATCTGGAAAACAGGCAGCACATACTACAAACCTGTAATTACAAACGGTAAGATCACAGTTGCCGGCGAAGTTCCTACACAGGGCGATGCGACAGATCCGTTCAAGTATACAGGCGAAGCTAAGGTATACGGTGATGTTAAGACTGCTAAGGCAGGCGAAACAGTTACAATGGAATTCTACGTTGATCCGGGTAACGGTCCTGAAGTAATGGACGGTCTCCAGATCGGTATTATTCCTGACTTTGAAGAATCATCAGTTGAAGGTTTCAGCGCTTCTGAAGGTCTTGGTATAGACGGCGGTTCAATTACTCTTCTGAAATCAAATCCTGATGTAGCTAAGGGTTGGGCATATCTGCTTGCCAACGCTTCAGACGGTTCTTCGGGAACACTTGATCCTGAACTTTCAATTATCGAAATGACATTTACAATTCCGAAGGGTACAAAAGCCGGTACAGTATATAACTTTGAAATTACCGGTACAGCCGGAATGAACGTTCCTGTTATTTGGAAAACAGGCAGCATATACTACAAACCTGTAGTTACAGACGGTAAGATCACAGTAGTTGCTGACGACGATCCTACAGATCCGACAGATGCTCCTACAGATCCGACAGATCCTCCGAAGACAGAAATAA
>JAMPFN010000043.1:11451-21087 GCA_023664445.1 Clostridium sp.
GCAAGATTACAGAAATAAGCAAGATTACAGAAATAAGCAAGATTACAGAAATAAGCAAGATTACAGAAATAAGTTATGTACCTGTAACAAGTTATGTACCTGTAACAAGTTATGTACCTGTAACAAGTTATGTACCTGTAACAAGCTATGTACCTGTAACAAGCTATGTGACTGAAATAAGCTATGTGACTGAAATAAGCTATGTACCTGTTCAGTCAAATGTAACAACAGTAACAACAACTGACGGCGGTGGTCAGGGCGGTGATGATATCACAATCGTTGTTCCTGATCCGGCAGAAGTTGAAACCAATAAGCTTCTTTGGTTCCATTCAGATATGACTTCGTTCGATAGAGAAGGTCTTGTAGTCGTTAACGACAAGGACGGTAATCCTATAACAGAGGGCGTAGTAGTATCGTTTGGCGATCAGACACCTGAAAGCGTATATGGCGCAGGTGAAAAGTTCAATCACGATATAACTGTAACCGTAACTTATAATGGTGAAACCTATACAAAGGATCTCACTGTTAAGATCGGTTTCAGAGGCGACGCCGACCTGCAGCTCGGAACGAAAGCAAATCTTTACGATGCAATTGATATTGCAACGCATATGTTGCCTAAGGTTGCAGATTATGATAAGGACTCGTTCAACTTCTATATCGCTGATACGGATGAAGACGGTCAAGTAGGTCTTTATGACGCGATTAATATCGCTAAGTTCATGCTGCCGAATAAGGGCGGTTCATGGGATAAGGTATTTGGTTCAAGCTATGCAGACCTTATAAAGGACTGATCCTACTGTCCACTAATTTAATTTAGTTTGTTTTCGCACAAGCCGGAACAAACTCCGGTTTGTGCTTAACAAATATAGAAAAGAAAGGAAAATTTTAAAATGAAGAAGAATGTATTTTCAAGAGCAATGGCAGTACTCGCTTCAATGGCAGTACTTGGTGCAGCATCAATGATGACTGCAAGTGCAGAAGGTAAGACTTTGACTGTTGGCAGCGCTACAGTAGAACCCGGTACAACAGAGGTTGATGTAGACGTTACTGTAAACGGTGTTAATTCACAGGGTTGTGAGTTCAGTCTGACAACTAACGCAGGCGATCCTATTTCTTTTGATGAAGGCGACGTAAGCAAGGCGCTTTTACCTTCCGGTTCAAGTACTGATGCAGACGGCTGCTATGTTATCTGCACAAATGCTAACGGTTACAAAGAAGGTGCAGCTGTTGCATCTATCACAGTTCACATTGACGCAGATGCTGCTCCTGGCGAATACCCGATCAACATCAATGTTGTAACTCTTGATGACGGTGGTACACCGGCTGAAGACGCTACGGGTATTTCAGGTGTGATCACAATTGCAGAACCTGAAACAGAAGCTCCTGAAGAAACAGAAGCTCCTACAGATGCTCCTGTTGTAACAGAAGCTCCTGCTGTTGTTACAGTAGCAGCAACTACTACAACAGTTAAGAAGACAAACAAGGCTCCTGCTACAGGTGATCTTGGCGTTGCAGTTGCAGTTGCAGGTCTTGTAACAGCTGGCGCAACAGCAGTTGTTCTTAAGAAAAGACACTAATTCATAATTAGTATGATTTTCTATAAAAAGTACCCTTTTTAAAAGGGTACTTTTTTTATTTCCCAAAATCAAAAAAGACATACGCTTATGGGGGTCTGTCCCCCCTGCTATGCGACTCACAGCGTAAGCTGTGCCGGAGCGGACGGAAGCTTGATTTTCCTTGGTTCGTTTCTTGCATCAAGGCAAGAAATGAACATATAAATATTTTAAGGGGACGCTTTCACTTGCAAAGCGTCCCCTTTTTAAAAACTCCGTTTTCAATTTCTATAAATTACATAGCCGTGATATTTGTGACTTCAAAATCTTCCTCGGCAATTTTTTCTTTAATAAGCGCGTCATCGGCGTCGATTTCAGCTTCGGCATATCCTGCCGCGTGGTCGACCGTTACATTTTTTCCGCCAAGCTCTTCAAGTACGGTTTTTACGGCATTTGCGCAGTGTCCGCAGCTCATACCCTCAATATCGATGTGTTTTTTCATGTTATTACCTCCATAAATTTATTGAATGCCATTTGGATTTTTAGTAGTGAAATTCCAACTGTCGCGGCACATATCTTCGATAGTCAGTTTGGCTTCCCAATTTAAAATTTTCTTTGCAAGAGAGGTGTCAGCGAATGAAGTCGCAATATCTCCGGGACGCCTTTCAACTATTTCCAGGGGAATCTCCGCGCCGCGAGCCTTTTCATATGCTTTTACAATGTCAAGGACGCTCGAACCCTTTCCCGTTCCAAGATTGACAGGCTTAAAGCCCTTGTTTTTCAAAGCATATTCCAATGCGGAAATATGACCTTTGGCAAGATCGACTACATGGATATAATCACGAACGCCCGTGCCGTCGGGGGTATCGTAATCATTGCCGAAAACCCTGAGCTTTTCGAGCTTTCCCAAAGCAACCTGTGCAATATAAGGAACAAGATTATTTGGAATACCGTTTGGATCTTCACCTAAAAGACCGCTGCTGTGCGCGCCGATCGGGTTGAAGTATCTGAGCGCGGCAACGCTCCAATCTCCGTACGACACAGTTATATCATGCAGTATCTGCTCGATCATGACCTTTGTGTAGCCGTAAGGATTTGTCGCAGATGTCGGCATGTCCTCGGTATACGGAGCTTTGTTGGTAACGCCGTAAACAGTTGCAGATGAGGAGAAAACGATATTTTTGCAGCTGTATTTTCTCATGACATTCAGAAGATTGATAGTGCCCGTGATGTTGTTGTGGTAGTATTCAAGCGGCTTTGCTACCGACTCGCCAACCGCCTTAAGTCCGGCAAAATGGATAACGGCTTCTATTTTATTTTCATCAAAAATCTTTGAAACCGCTTCGATATCAAGCAGATCGGCTTTATAAAATTTACATTTTTTGCCGGTGATTTTTTCGATTCTGTTAACGCTTTCCTGCTTTGAGTTGCTTAGGTTATCCACTATAACAACGTCATGCCCTGATTCGATAAGCTCGACGCAGGTGTGGCTTCCGATAAATCCCGTGCCGCCTGTAACCAAAATTTGTGACATATTTATCCTCCTTTTGCGCATTCCTATGAGAACGCCCTATATTAGTATATAACAAATTAATAAATTTTTCAAGTGTAATTGAAAAAAATCCTGAAATATTGTATAATATATAGGTAATTTGATGTGTAAATATTTTATTGGAGGGCATTATGCAGAAAATTTTAGGATATATGCGTAAGGCTATACAGGAGTTCGAGCTTATTTCTGACGGAGATGCGATAGCTGTAGGGGTTTCCGGCGGCAAGGATAGTCTTGTGCTTTTGAAAGGGCTTGCGCTGCTGCGGCGTTTTATCGGTATCAGGTATAGCATTGTCGGGATAACTCTCGATCCGCAGTTCGGCGGTATTGAGGGCGATTACGGCTCTGTTGAAAAGCTTTGCGGGGAACTTGGTATAGAGTATCGCCTTATTCCGACGCATATAGGCGAAATAGTTTTTGATGTCAGGAAAGAAACGCATCCGTGCAGTCTTTGTGCGAGAATGAGAAGAGGCGCGCTTCACGATGCCGCGAAGGAATACGGCTGCAATAAGATCGCGTTGGGGCATCATTTTGACGATGCTGTGGAAACTTTTTTGATGAATTTATTTACCGAGGGCAGGATTGGCTGTTTTTCTCCCAAAAGCTATCTTTCGCGCAAGGATCTGACGCTTATAAGACCGCTTGTGTTCGCTCCCGAAAGGGAAGTAAGAAAAGCCGCTAACAGGAACGGTTTGCAAGTCGTGAAGTCAAAATGTCCTGCCGACGGTTTTACAAACAGGGAGAAGATGAAGAACTTCATTTCACAAATGGAACGTGAGGACAAAGGCTTTGCCGATCGTATATTCGGCGCTATGAGGCGTTCGGGGATAGACGGTTGGGGCGGAGTCGATTTTGTTCTTAAAAGCAAAGATTAAAGTAAAAGTTCAGGTCGTTTCAGCCTATAGAAAAACTTTATTTTAAGTGTATTAGGGGACGCTTTCACTTGCAAAGCGTCCCCTCTTTGAAATCCGCAAGCCTTTGAAAAGGCTTGACCTAAACTTTTATATTTTAGAAAGACTTTTTTAACATTCTGAAACGACAAATAAATTTGTCGTTTATTATATTACAGTAAAAATTTATTTTTACCGTCAAAAATATGTATTCGCAGCGGATCTGCTGCTTTCTGCATAAGCGTTTCCATATCGTTATTCACGATGAAATCGTACTCTTTTTTAGTGATCGGCACTACCCAAAGCATATTTGTAGTTCCGCCGTCAAGAAAATCTGAATACGCAGGACTTTCAAGTCCTTCAACAAAATGCGGATTTACAAAAAGAACCGCCTCAAATCCTTTTATATTGTTGAATGGAACAGTATGACCATGAGCAAGAAATGTAAGCTGCTGCCATGGAATACTTGCGTACATAGAAATATTTGCATACATTGGTCGGCAGATCTGACGGAATTTTTCTTCAGCGGCAAAACCCAGTTCAATACGGCGAGCGTTTTTTGGTTCGTCTTTAACGTACATGTCTACAGACGGCATTGCCGCCAGACTTACACCGGCAGTAATACCGTAAACTATTCCGTTTCTTGTTCCGGAAGTTACGATCTTAGGAGGAAATGCGGTGTTTTTCAGAAGTTTGTCAGTTTTATTTGCAATATTAAAATCGTCTTCATGATTTCCGACAAAGCCCTTTACCTCTGAAAGCTGATTTGACAGCCACATCCATGCGGATTTTTCATCTTTAGCAAAAGTTTCCCAAAATTTTTTCGCATTATTTATACGCTCTGTAAGGCGCTCCAAAGCGCCGGTTATCTCCCATGCAAAAGGTCCTGTTCCTTTGGCGTACTTTGCGTAGCCATGAAAATCTTTAAAACCGCTCCACTCGGGAATAACGCAAAGTATTTCGTCATCGCACAGCAAAGCCGCGCTTGCGCCTTCTTCAAACCATACGATCGACAGAGCTTTTTCGTTTATTGAAATACCGTTAAGCTCGTGATCAACAAATTCCGCAGGCATCATAGGAGCTTTTCCGTTTCCCATATCGTCCGTATTTATTTTTTCAGGCGCCTTGCTTCTATTGCATATCCAACATGCTTTTACCTTGCAGTCGGGACTCATAGGATTGAACCACAGATAAAAGTAATAGCAATTGTTATATCGTTCAACAAAAGCTTTGACATCGCAAAGAAGGGAATCGCTTTCAATGATGACCTCGTGTTCTTTCGGCGTATTATCCTGTTTGTAAGAGGTTTCCTTTTTTTTGAAAACGTCGAATAGACCCATTTTTTATATTCCTCCTTAATACGCCTTGCCCCAGTATACCATTTGCTTTGCCGGCTTTCCGCAGCATACGCAGGTGTCCGATATATGCTCCTGTTCAAACGGAATACAGCGTGATCCGACGCCCGTTTTTTCCTTTACGGCGTCCTCGCAATTTTCGTCGCCGCACCACATTGCCTTGACAAATCCGTCGCCTTTTTCTGCAAGCACATTAACGATCTCGTCCATAGTCCTGCACGCATATGTTCTGTTCTCTCTGTTTTTGAGAGCCTTTTTATAAATGCCGTTGTGTACTTCCTGAAGCTTGGCGTTTACCGATTCAACAAGACTTTCAAGGGAAACGAATGCCTTTTCTCTGTTGTGACGCGTTACAATAACGCATTGCTCGTTTTCAATATCCTTAGGACCTATCTCTATTCTTACAGGAACGCCTTTCATTTCATACTCGGCAAACTTCCAACCGGGTGAATTGTCGCTGTCGTCAAGCTTTACGCGTATACCGGAAGCTTTTAGAGTATCGAAAAGCTCCTGCGCCTTTTCAAGAACGCCCTCCTTATGCATGGCAACGGGAACTATAACCGCCTGAACAGGCGCGACTGCCGGCGGAAGGACAAGACCGCTGTCGTCGCCGTGAGTCATGATGATCGCGCCGATAAGACGTGTCGTAACGCCCCAGCTTGTCTGATGAGGATAAACCTGTTTGTTTTCCTTGTCGGTGTAGAGGATATCGAAAGCCTTAGCGAAGCCGTCGCCGAAATAATGCGACGTACCTGCCTGAAGAGCCTTTCCGTCATGCATAAGAGCTTCGATAGCGTATGTTGCCTCTGCTCCTGCGAACTTGTCGCTGTCGGTCTTTCTTCCCTTGACAACAGGCATAGCAAGGCAGTTTTCACAGAAATCCGCATATACGTTGAGCATACGTTCGGTTTCTATGATAGCTTCCTGAGCCGTTGCGTGGATAGTGTGTCCCTCCTGCCAAAGAAACTCCCTTGAACGCAGAAACGGACGCGTTGTCTTTTCCCACCTTACAACGCTTACCCATTGATTGTAAAGCTTGGGTAGGTCGCGGTATGAATGGATTATATTTGAGTAATGCTCGCAGAAAAGCGTTTCCGAGGTCGGGCGTACGCACAGCCTGTCCTCGAGCTTTTCGTTTCCGCCGTGCGTTACCCACGCAACTTCGGGCGCAAAGCCTTCAACGTGATCCTTTTCCTTTTGCAGCAGACTTTCGGGAATAAACATCGGCATACATACGTTTTCATGTCCCGTATCCTTAAACATTCCGTCAAGTATTCTTTGGATATTTTCCCATATAGCGTAGCCGTAAGGACGAATTACCATACAGCCCTTTACGCTTGTGTACTCGATAAGTTCCGCCTTTTTGCATATATCGGTGTACCATTTTGCGAAGTCCTCGTCCATAGAGGTTATCGCTTCAACCATTTTTCCGTTATTCTTAGCCATTTTCAACATCTCCATTTACATTTTTATCGTCATCGTCCGCTTTTTCGCTTTTCGCCGGAGCGTCATATATGCTCCTGACTTTATATATATCATCGTCCACCCTTTCGGGAGAATTTTTGCGGATCTTCGCGATGATCCTGTCAACGACAGCAGCCATTTTCGGCGTCAGAAGCGTTATCAGGAAAATTATTGCAAACATTCCCAAAAAGACAATCAGAAATTTTATAAGATGAATATATGAACCATTCAACCGCGCCGCCTCCTTTACATATGTTATTATATAGTATAACAATTTTTTGAGGAAATTTCAAGATGTATTTGAAAAAATAACACAAAAATCAGTTTATTTTTTTATATGTTCATTTCTTGCCTTGATGCAAGAAACGAACCAAAGAAAATCAAGCTTCCGCTCCGGCACAGCATACGCCGTGAGTCGCAGAAGCAAAAAATAGGGATTGATTTTATAGACGGGGACTGTAAATGATAGAATTTACCATTCAGCAATTGTGATTTGCAATTTTATTTGTTTTGTCGAATGGATATCTGACAAAAATTATAGTTTTTATATGTGTAATATTAACAATCATGTGATTTCGGTATTGAATTTGAACTTAAAGTTACGAATAATAAATTGATATGGTATTTAAAATAATGAGGTGATTTGACTAATGGGCATGGTTATTAGAACTGATGTTTCTGCTCTTGATTCTGTAAGACATCTTAATAAAAACCAAAAACAGCTTAATAATAATCTTGAAAAGCTTGCATCAGGTTACCGTATAAACCGTGCGGCTGACGATGCCTCAGGGCTCGCGATCACAGAAAAGATGAGAGAGCAGATAACGGCTCTTGAAACATATGTGGATAATGCCGAAAACGGTATTTCATTAATTCAGACGGCGGAAGGTTCTATGGTAGAAATAAGTGATATGCTTCTTAGAGGCGTCGAGCTTTCTATGAAAGCGGCAAACGGAATTTATGAGGACTCCGAGAGGGCGATGATTCAGGAAGAGGTCGATCAGCTGACTTATGAAATAGACAGAATATCGGATAATTCAAATTTTAATCGGCTATTCTATCTTAGGGGACCTAAGGTTGAAGAAATACAAACGCCGATCGTCATTGTAGGAAATCTGCCTACATGGGCTTCTATGGATGCGGCGACCGCGTCTTCACAATCTCTTGGAGATACTTATACTATTACAAGTACCGATGCGAATGGTAATCCCGTTACCAAAACGCACAGCGCCACATATCTTGATTTCAGCGCATTTAATCCAAGTGACATACCGGGATCTGTAGGCTCGGGATTTCATACTACATGTTGTACTTGCGATAATAATTATAGTATTGAGTTTACAAATGAAAAAACCTCTTACTCTACAAGAAGCGGAAGGCATTATATCTATAAGGTAGGCTTGGACGGCGCTCAGACCGCCGATGATGTTTATGACAGAATTATAAAGGCAACCAATAACGGACGTCCGAATAATCATTATACACAAATCAAGAAAGAGAACGGAAAGCTTGTAATTTATGATAACAGAGCAAATCAGAAGCCTTCTCCGTCGAGGGGAAGGGGCGTTTTTGGACCCGGCGTTGCTCATGATCCCGACGATATAGAAAGATCCACAGGCGGAAGCGCTTCAATAAATGTCGGATCCGGAAGAGCGGGAAAAATTCATATAAGTCTTCCAAGAGTGTCATCGTCAACTCTTAATGTAGGCGGAGCAAGTGTTCTGTCAGTTGATGATTCGGCAAACGCAATGGAAAGATTTAAGGCGGCTGTCAATGAAGTCAGTACGTTGAGGGCTCATCTTGGCGCGATGCAGAATAGAATCGAACATACGATTGAAAATTTAAGCGCCGCTCATGAAAATATTTCAGCTGCCAAAAGCCGTATTAAAGATACTGATATGGCTGAAGAAATGATGAAGTATACGCAGAATAATATTCTTGCACAGTCTGCACAGGCTATGCTTGCACAGGCAAATACAAAATCGCAGTATGTATTACAGCTACTGCAATAAGACAATTTAAGGGAGATGCACTTTTTAGAGGCGTCTCCTCTTAATTTTTGCGAATAATCGTTTGATTCATATATTTTCTATTGCAGGCAGGTTCTGAAAGGGAGGAATTATAAATGGAAAAGACAAATGTTATGAGAATAATAGAAAGTAGAAAACTTGAGTATAAATACTATTTTTATGATCCCGGAACTGTAAACGGCGGCGAAGTTGCAAAATCTCTCAATGAAGATCCGGAAAGAGTATTCAAAACGCTTGTGACGGTTGGCAGGAGAGGCAAAAATTATGTTTTTATGATACCCGTTTGTGAAGAGCTTGACTTGAAAAAAGCTGCAAAGTCGGTTGGAGAAAAATCGATAGAGATGATAAAGTCAAAGGATCTGCTTCCTCTTACGGGATATATTCATGGCGGATGCTCTCCTATAGGAATGAAAAAGCCGTTTCCTTCGACCGCGCATATTACCGCGCAAAATTATGATACGATATTTTTCAGCGGCGGCAAGATAGGGTGTCAAGTTGAAATGTCTTTGGCTGATTTGAATAAAATAATTCGTGTCAAAACATCTGACATTATTAAGTAAGCGATGTATATCAAAAATAGAAGACTTTTTAATAACCTCTTAAACGTATTCGCGGGCATAATCGTTGCATCTTAAACGTTTCAAATGCTGAAAAAACCCAAATCAATTTGCAGAACATCTTGATTTTCCCGAAAACCAGATGATCTGTTGTTAATATTTCACATTTGGCACACCTTAATTTTACCTTTTTATGTGCAAAACGTAGAAACGGTCATTTTGGTATTGACTTTTA
>JAMPFN010000044.1 GCA_023664445.1 Clostridium sp.
CATATATATACAACTGCTTCACGGGCTGGATGAGTGCAGTGACGAGGACGAATAATCAATTAGAAAAGTTCCTTTTTCTCTGCTCTTTCCGACAGCAGAAATTGTAATCAACACAATTTCGTAGCAAAACAAAGTTGTTTTTTCTTAAGTGAAAGCCGACTCAGTACAATCTATCTGAGTCGGCTGTTGCTGTTTTTCTTAAATCATCTGAACAAAGTCATTATTGATATGTTTTACAGTTATTTCTTTGCCTTTACTTACCGATAATGGGTCTTTTGAAATCACAATTCTTTCGATTTCTTGTTCATCTGTATTTTGTATTTTACATTCATATATTTTATACTTCATCAACTCTAAAATGATGTTAACACTAAAATGATTATGTCGAAGACAAAGATATGCTAATACGAAAAAGAATATAAGAAATTCAACCACTCCATCCCATTGAGTAAAATCAAAAGCGAATAAAGGGAGAATATACGATAAAAAGAAATCAGCCGTAATGGTTTTACTTTCTTTCGCTTCAACTAATCTATAAGTATCTACAATGATATTTTTTTCCTTATGAAATTGATAGCAGATGTCAATAAAAGCAATAATCCACACTAATACGATTATCACAATAAGTGCCAACTCTGTTATTTTATGTTCACTTTTATCTATAAAAATACTTTTTACATCTACAAATATCACGGATATCCACAATGGAGAAAATGAAAGAAAAAACATATTGAAAGCAAATCGTTTTGACATTATCCATTACCTCACCCAACTCTTAGATCCATCAACTTCAACAGGTGTATCTTCAAGAATATCCCACATTGCCTTGTTACATAACACCTTCACAAGTTTCTCGGCATTAGAATTATCCGCAGTATCAAATCTATTATTCGCAGTCAAAGGAATACCAAATTTTGATTTAACCTTTCTTCGATTTGCCACATTTTGCAAAAGATTAAGTTTTTCTCTACTGAAAGATGTGAATCTACGAGGATTGTGACCAGAAGATGCTATATTTCTAAAACTTTCAATATCTGATACAATACCAAGAGATTCAATTTCGGTTATTGCTTCTGTGCATCTTTGTCTATATGCTCTCTCCATATTAAATAAAGATTCACCAGACATATCAAGGAAATAAACATTCCAATCGTATATTATGACATTTATTATTGTGCTCAGATTTAAAACTTTATCTGTGATCTCTGCAAATCTGTTGTTACGATGTAAGAATTTATGTTTCAAAGTCGTTATAGGGGATTTAATAGATATCAACTTGATTTGGTGTTGATTATTATCAAGCATAATTTGTCCACTTAAAATATATGCATTTGCTTTCATCTGAAGAGGATCACACTCTCTATCTGTATTTGCAACACTTGATAATAATGCATCTAGATCTATTGTAACACCAGATCCTTCTTCTGGAATTTTGTATATTGTTGTACCAATGCAAGTTCCATCATAATTCCGCACATCAGTGTATTTTGATAGATTATTCTTGCCGTTTCCCGAATACGATTCGGATATCTCTTTTATCAGTGTATAAAGCCTACCTTGTGGTTCTAACTCTATAAATCTACAATTATATGATGTTCCTTGTCGGCTTGAATGATGAAATGAAAGCAAGTGAGCAGACCAATTATGACAATCTGGAAGATGCTCAAAAATCGATTTAATTAGTGTTAGCGACATTTTGTCTCCTCCTCTATTATGTATTATAAACGATAATTTATCGTATCAATTGGATATGGTGGCCTGACCGTTCATCAGCAAGAGCCAGTCACGGAGAGCAGTAAGTCTTGCTGTTTTAACATAATTGTTATTTGATGTTGCATAAATTGCCATTGCTCATCAATGGAATGACAGTATTTTGATAATTTGAGATTCCTTTGTTAATCATTATGCTCAAATAATCCGCCTTAACTAAAAGCTCCATTAGGCTGATATATTTATCAAAAATGTTATTATCGTCAGGAATAGGGAATTTAAATGCTCCACACAATTCAGGTTGCATTCTTTTTCTGCTTCCTGTTGAACATGAAGCACACTGAATCATGTACTGATTAAATTCAAGACTGCTTAAAACGAGATATAAGAATCCTCTTGTAGTGCTTTCTTTAGGAACAAACGGCATAAATTCAGTTGAGCAGATACTATCCTCAGTATAGCTGCATGGAAGCCATACTCTTTTGAATTGTGGATTTAATTTTGAAACAAGTATAGAATTGTTTGGAACAAGATATTTATTGCTACTAATTTCAGAGCCTTTCTCCAATGCAGGAGTTTTAGTTTCATCGAATGCAGGAATACTATAATGATGAAATGTTTTTTCAGGAGTATCAAATGGTGCTATTGATTCCGTTACGATATCTGCAAATTCTGACAAGGAAATGACTCTCCAGCCTTCAGGAATATTACGTTGAAGTTCATCGTTCCATACGGTACAAGCGATTGGGCTATACATTAATTCGCCTTGTAGTGCTGCAAGTGCTTTATTGGTTTGTAGCAATTCAGAAACATTATCATCCAATTCATGGTGTAACGCTGACATTCTATCATAATAATCTTTTTCAAGAGGCAGTTTATATTTTGTGATAACGCTAAAATACTGTCCTGCTGAGAGAGAATACTTCTTTTGAGCAATCTCATCATAAGTAACGACAGCAGAAAAGTTCTGTATTTTTTTTCGATGAACAAAGGTATCCACGATTTTATCTATTTCCTGAGTATTAAGTCGACGTTTTTTATTTTTGCCATCCTGATACTCCTCACCAATCTTTTCAGCATCTATTAGGATGACATTATCATTGCTCTTAGACATATCGAAGAATACAACAGAAACATTAGTGCCAGTGTTTGCAAAAACATTTGCTGGCATTTTTATTGCTCCAGATACAATCCGTTTGTCAATTATATGTTTTAATATCTTATTTTCTATACCTGTTTTGGCAGTTAAAAAGCCTGTTGGAACGACTATAGCTCCTTTTCCATTTGCTTTCAAAGAATTAATTAAATGCTGTATAAAGCAAGTATAAATAGGCATACTCTCTTTTTTATTTGCAGGAACTTTCGGAATGCCAGCCCAAAAGCGAGCCGAGTATTTTTTCTCAATATCATCTCTGGTATCCGAAAAATCCATCTTGAACGGCGGATTGGATACAACGAAATCAAACTGCCTGAGAGCCTGCCCATCATCACTCTTGTGATACGGAGCAAGGAGCGTATCGCCTTGGATAGCGTGATCGAGCGAAGATACAAGACTGTTAAGTATCAGATTGAGTTTCAGCATCTTGTTACTGCGCTGGGAAATATCCTGAGCGAAGATAGTACACCTGTCCTCACCGATCTGATGACCGAGTGCCATTAACAACGTACCTGTACCTGCTGAGGGATCATAGCACTCTATGTTATGCAAGTCGGCATCATCACCGACCAAAAGCCTTGCCATAATCGTAGCGATAGCGTGAGGAGTATAGTATTCCGCATACTTGCCACCGCCTGCGGTATTGTAATCCTTGATAAGATACTCAAAGATTGCGGCGAAGAAGTCATAATGCTCCGAGAATGTTTCCTCAAATGAGAAGTTGACGAGCTTGTCCACCAACGCACGGGCAAACGGTGCTCTCTGTGCTTCATCGGTAACGTACTGCGTGAGCTTTTCAAACAGCGGTATTTTCGTGTTTTGCGTAGTTTGAGTAGAGAATATAGCAATATTTTTATCAGCAATATCAATCATTGCCTGATCGAATATCAAGTCAAAATCGCCCTTTGCTTGCTGATTCCACAGATGCGAGATAAGGTGTTCAGGATTAAGGTGAGGAACATCGGGATTCATTGTATCAAATAAATCCTCCCTGTCATCTTCTGAAAGCTCCGAATATGCGATCTCCCATTTTTCAGCCTTAGCGATACGCTCATCGATCTTCTTGATCTCATAGCCGAATTTATCATTTAGGTACTTATACAGGAATACCTGAGTGATGATTTTATATTCGTTTCCGTCATTACCCATACCATAGGTCTGGCAAGTCGATTTCAGCGAATCGATAAGTGATATTGTTTTTTCTTTTATCTTCAAATCCATTGATTAAACTCCTTATTATCAAGCACTCGGATATGTTGCGTTATACTGAGTGAGATACTGAGAGGATATGCGGGACTGAATGAATACTCTGTCCTCTCTGGTACCCTTTATGCCCAGTGTGTCCATACCTTGCTTGATTTGTGACATTACAGTCTGCTCAAAGTAAGCGTCTTTCTTCAAAATATCGTTGCGATCAAAGACTTTCTGGTCTATATCAAACTTGATAGCTTTCAGAGCTTCCAAGATTTCTTCCTCATAGCCTGAGATTATGAGCGAAACTCCTCTTGCTTTCCTCTGAGCGTTTTCTTCTCTTATTCTCTTATGTACTCTTGCAAATTTAGCATCATCATTGTATTTACGCATAAGCACCTTATTCCGTTTCTGAAGCTCTGCCAGCTTTTTGATGACTTCATCTAATGCCTTTGAACGCTCAGTAAACTCATGGATGGTATTGGCAGCGAAGCCAAACTCCTTGAATCTTTGCATAAACGCTTCTCTTATGGAGATAAATTCAGGATCGTCCTGGTCTATATTCTCTGTAAAGGACTGTATTGTCCTGCGCCATTTTTCATGGAACTCCTCTTTACTCATGAAGCCCATCTGCAATTCTTCATCAGCTATCTTTGAGAAGTTGAAGGTGATGTCCTGCATAGCTTCATTGATAAGCTGTTTTGTGGAATCATCGCTGTCAAATGCTTCTTTCTGATTTATCGTGTCGATCTGTCGCTGAACTTCTCGTATCATTTCGGGAAGTCTTGTGATTTCGAGCTTTGTAAAGGCTTGTTTCAGCTCATCATCACCAAAGGTACGGACTACATTACAGCAGTCACGGGCAGCGATAAGCACTTTTTTCAGCTTGATAAGCTCTTGCTTATCCTCAATCGTAGATATTTCGGAACTGAATTCCTCAACATTATCCGTTGTATAGTCAAAGAGAACCTGTCTTACCTCACGCATCTGCTGAACAAGGGCATCTTTGTCCTCAATGACCTGAGTGAAAGTATCAGTAGCGTTTCCTGCACCAACTTCATTAGGATCATTAAACCTGTTCAGCTCTTTCAGGTACGCTTCATTGGTCTGCTCAAAATTGCTCTTAATATCGGCAAAATCTATGATATATCCATACTTGTTGTCCTTGTATGGTCTGTTTACACGGGTAATAGCCTGCAACAGATTATGGTCTTTCAGCTTTCTGCCGAAATACAGCCTTTTCAGGCGAGGCGCATCAAAACCCGTCAGTAGCATATTGAATACGATCAGTATGTCAATGGTCATATTCTTCTTGAAATCCTTAATGATCTGCTTTCTGGTGTCCTTATCATCACTATCGTGCAGTATCAATCCTGCCTTGAAGTGTGACGGCTGCGAGGAATCGGCATTCAGTTCACGCTGAACATCATCAAAGAAAGCAAATATCTTTCGTGCCTGTTCGCTTGTTTCGCAGATAACCATACCGCCAAGCGTATCATCGCCCTGAATAGTACGAAAACGCTTCAAATCGCTGATGATGTATCTTGTAAGCTCCTTGACATAGGAGTCGTGTTCAACTATCTGGTCACGCTTAATATCCTTTTTCTGCACAAGTATTTCAAGCTTTTCGTAGATAGCAGAGAGCTTTTCTTTATACTTCGTTTCAATATCCTCACGGATAATCTTTAATGTATAGCCGTCCTGAATGGATTTGTCATAATAGTAAGTATGCAGATAGTTACCGAACACCTTCCAAGACTCACGCTCATCAGCTAACAGCGGAGTGCCTGTTAATGCGATTTTTATAGAGTTTTCGTCAGCATCAAACAGATTGGCAAGGAAACTGCCTTTAGGATTATATCCTCTGTGTGCTTCATCAATGATGAAGATACGCTGTAAATTTGTAGCATAGGACGGCAGAGTTACTCTTTCCTTATCCTCAACAAAACGCTGGATATTGACTACCGTGATCTCTTGCTGACCGCTGTTGCCCTCCTGAGCCTGATTATTGCGGAACTGTTCCATAAGCTCTGCACGACTGTTAGCAGTTTTTACCACAAGCCCACGGGCTTCAAATTCCTGAGAAGCCTGTTCAAGCAAGTCCAGTCGGTCTACGATGAAATAGAACTTTGCAACCTTGTTGTTACGGGCAAAATAGTCAGAAAGATAATAGCTTAGATAATATGATAATGCAGTTTTACCGCTGCCCTGAGTATGCCATACCACACCTGACTTAACGCCGTCAGATAGTTTTTCACGGATAGCAAGTGCTGCGAACATCTGCTGATAACGCATAATGTGTTTCTGATTGATAGTTTCGATCTTACCGTCAACCTCACGCTCCATATTCACATAAGCGATACCATATTTCAGAATGAACAGCAGTCGCTCAGGAGAACACATGGAAGTGATGATACGGTTTGTAGGGGTATTGACCTTCAAATTTGTCTGATATTCGGGAGATGAATGGATAACCTGATTATTAAAGTCTATCAGTATCTTCTTCTCTACCTCTGCGTCAATAGCCATATACGGATAACCTTTGATGTACGGAGCAACATCTTCATTTAAGGGATTTTCCTCACGGAAACAGTTAAAAGGCGCAGCTTTTTTAGCGGCAGTGCAATAAAAAACACCCTGAATAGGCACAATACCGCCCTCAGCATCATACTCCATGTTGTTGGAGAAGATCATAAGCTGAGTAATGTTGATAAACCTTCGGAATTTCTTGTTAGGGAAACGCTTTCTGTTCATACGGTCACTCTCAGCAACCATACCGCCGTGATTATTAGGCTTTTTAACTTCAATAAACACCAACGGCAACCCGTTAATGAACAGCGTTATATCGGGACGGAACTCGTCCTGACCATTCTTGCAAGTAAACTCAGCCGTACAATGAAATATATTGTTCCGGGGATTGTCGAAATCTATCAGTCTAACAGGAGAAGTAGTTTTCAGGCGAGAATAAAAGCTCTTTCCGAGATCATCATTGTCAAGCTCCTGTCTGATCGCTTTCAGGATTTGCTCTGCTTCTCCCTCATGTTCGGGATTCAGTTTCTTAAACTGAGATATAAAAACATCTTTCAATATATTTGTATCGGGATCATAGACCGTATCAGCCATATCCTCGAAAATTCGACCATAGTATGTATATCCGAGCCTTGTCAGATGAACAAGTGCAGGCATCTGAACACGAGTCATCTCGTTGAAAAGGCTTTTGCCGTTACTTGCTTTAGCCATAATACACGCTCCCTTCGATGAAAATTTATTTACTATACGAACAGCATCTATACTCCATATCATTGTAGCACAAATCGAACAATTAGTCAATCTACAAATCGACGTTTTTCTCCATTTTCATCGAAGAAAAAGCGTTCTAACCAACAAGGCTAAAACGCTTCATTTATTATATTCATCATAAATGTCGGTATGTACTGCTACGGGTTTTGTGTTACTATTTGGAACGGGAATAGTCGAGAGTATGGAAGAATGAAAAAAGTTATGGAGGGCATTCCGGAAATAATACCGCATTCCGGACATTCGGATCTGACTTATGAAGAATATCTCGAAAAAAGGGTAAAGGCGTATAACAGCAGTTATGGAAATCTTACCGGATATGATTGTAAAAAGTGTCTGAATCGCGGCAATAAAAAACGGCGAAGAGATAATGATAAAATGCGAATGCATGAAAAAGCGTGCGGATTTAAAGCGTCTGCAAAAATCCGGAATAGCAAACAGCATAAAGAAAAAAACTTTTTCAACGTTTACAGATAACGAACCTTTTCAGCGGCAGATCAAAGAAAAAGCGGTGATAATATGGATATTGAAAAAATCACTCTTGACCACTTAGACGGCGACCAGCTGGAGCTTGCTAAACTAATAGGGATCGAAGCGGAGGTGTTGCTGGCGTGTCGCCAAGAACAGGTCGTCCAACTTCAAACCCCAAAGGAGACTTCATTGCATTAAGACTTGATAAGGAATGTTCAGATATTCTTGAAACATTCTGTAAGGAAAAACAAGTTAATAAAAGTGATGCTGTCAGAGTGGGAATAAAAAAGTTAAAAGACGATATTACAAAAAATAGTAGAGCCACCGACTACCAATCACACGGTTCTACTATAAACATCAGACAAGGAAACCCTTACCTAATTCATATTATATCACAGATAAGCTTTCTTGTCAAACATGAAAGGAAGATATATATGAAGAAAGTTATTGAAGAGATGTATTCAAACTATCTGAATGACAGCTATAATGATATTATACCGTCATTCAAATTCGGCAGCAAGCGAAAAGAATTTGAAAAGCTTTGGGACAAGCTCAATAAAAATTTTACCGCCGAAGAGCAAAATCAAAATTATACTGTATTGCGTGATGCAGACTATGAAACAGGTTTATTTGATTTTACAAACGCCTTTCGTCTTGGTTTTTTGTTTTGCACGGAAATATATTTAAGCAAGCAAGCAGAAGCAAACGAATCCGAATCGAAAGGAGAACAGTTATGAGCAGAATTGAGATACCAAAATTGAAAACTTGCCCTATATTAAGAAAGACGGTGCTCCATGAATAACCTTATGCAAATGAATTACAACGGTAATGAAATACGCACTATAGATGATAACGGTCAGATATGGTGGATTTTGAAAGATGTGTGTAAAATTCTTGACTTAACCGATACCAATCGTACTGCCGAACGTCTTGACAATGATGAGCTGACACGATTCAAACTCGTGTCAGGTGGTCAGAAAAGAGATATGCTATGTGTTAATGAAAGCGGACTGTACTCTGTTATACTTAGAAGCGACAAACCGGAAGCAAAGCCTTTCCGCCGCTGGGTCACTCACGAAGTTTTGCCGGAGATACGCAGAACAGGCAGATACAGTCTTGAAACGCCAAAAAAAGTTAAAACATGGTACGGTGTGCCTGTTCTGACAGTAAACGACGCTGCTGAGTTTCTTAACACCGATCGAAATAGTGCAAGAAATAAGATCATAAGCCGTATGAGAAACGGACTTGATTTCTTTGTGCTGACAGGATATTACTTACAGTTATTTAAACATGAAAACCGTAATATACCTGAAATGGCAACTCACCTTATGCTTATAAAGCAAGATGAATTTTTTAAGCAATTCAACAATTAAATTTAAAAAGTGAAGTGATTTACTGAAGCACTTCACTTTTCAATTCACAATACGTGCTGTATAATGAGCTTATACAGCACGTATTTTGTTTGCAGAAAGGAGGAAAAAATGAATCAGGAAATCATAACATACATATTTCAAGCCGGCTTGACCTGTGGGATCGGCGTCGTAGGCTTTTTCCTTAAACGCACGATTTCGGAGCTGGACGAATGTAAAAAGGAGATCTGCGAAATCAAATCAGACCATGTACTGACTTGCAAGGAAGAAATATCAGACATAAAAGAAAATTACGCAACTGTTTCGTCGGTTGAGGTATGCAAAAGAGATATTGCTAAAATTAAAGAAGACTACATAACTAAAGAAGATTTTTTTAGAGAGCAGACGGAAAACCGTCGCAAGCTCGATCGGATAATGGATATTTTACTTGAAATTAAAGGCGGTGCAAAATAATGAATCATGAAGCTGAAAAAATAAAACAGGAAATTGAAAACGGAAATTTTATTGAAAATAACGGACGAATTATGCGGATGCTCGATATTATGTCCGGCGAATTCAAAAAACTGACAGAACTTAAGTACGTGTTGTCTGATTTAGAGGAGTACGAAATTGTCAAAAGCATTGACTACCTCTACGAAAGCGGTTACATAAAGGTGAGAACTGCCGATACAAAGCGATCAACAACTCCTGCCGATACTCCTTTCAACCTTTTGGCGGTTAAGCTTACTAACCTGGGCATACAGGTACTTGTAGGCAAAAAAGAGGACGTATGCATAAGCTTGTAGGAGGTACGGCATGAATAGGCTTGGAAACAGACGCCACAGCATTATCGACGGACTTGAACCGGATATTAAAGACACCGTTGACGAAATGATAAGAGCCGGATTTACCTATAAAGAAATAGTATCCTACATAAAAGATACCGGAACGGAAATTTCTATCGGAAGCGTTCACAGATATGTAAAGCATTTCCGCGAATCCCTGGAACGTCTTAGAGTTTCACAGGAAAATTTCAGAGCTTTGAATGAAGAAATAAGCCGCTACCCTGATATCGACATGGCGGAGGGAATGCTCAGAATAATCAGCGCACAGGTTCTGGACGCAGTATCGCAGCTGCCGAGCGAAGAGATGAAATCTAAAAATTTCGATACCCTTATAAAATCGGCAGTATCCCTTGCAAAAGCTATTTCATACAAGCGTAAAATCGACATCGAATCCAAGGATATCCTTGAAAACGGCGCAGATCAATTTAAAACAATGATCTTTGACGCTATGGCGGCGGAACGCCCGGAGCTGTACAAACAGGTACGGGAATTTGTTAAAGAAAAGGAAGGCAAGCTATGATGTACGTTATTCAGACTAAATCAGGCTGTGAGTTATCTGTATCAAATGCGCTTAAAAAGCTTGGGTATGATATAAAAGCGCCTGAAAAAATTATGAATATACGCTGCGGCGGTGTTTGGAAAAATCAAAAATATCTGATCTTTACCGGGTATATTTTTCTTGATTCCAAAAACGAGATCTCTCCGCACGATTATTACAGCATAAAAAATACCGACGGAGTTATTAATTTTATCGGAAGAGGAAAACCGTCCTGTGTGACCGAAGCTGAAAGGCAGTATATCAATTGGCTGTGGAATGACGGAAGTCCTATTAAACCGTCAAAGGTGTATAAAACAGTTACCGGAGCTGTTATGATAATGTCGGGAATGCTTAAGAAATATCCCGGAGAATACATAGATTTTGATATTCGTCATAGACGTGCAAAAATGAAAATTACTTTTTGCGGTGTTCAAAGAAAAGTTACTCTTCCGATCCAAATGATTTGATTACCTTTTGAAATCTTAAAACATATAAAACCATATATTTGCAAGAAGCGGTTGATTCGTCCCGTCTTGGAGCGATATACGGAATATTTAAGTAAAATCAGTCTTAAAAACGGCTTGATTTTACCCTGAAACGGCTTTTTTAAACAAAAATGCCGAATGGCGAAGCATACCCAAATAAAATATGCGTTTAAAACCGTTTAAACGCCGTTTAAATTCGTTTTAAAGAAATCAAGCGTAAAAAACATCATGAAAAATCAAAATCGATTATAGGGGCGTTTATGCCCCTTATTTTAATATATGAAAGGAAGTGACAGTATGGGTATTGTAAAAAATAAGAGTATCAAAGCGCTTTTAGCCGGAATCGACGATCATGAACAGGTGAATAAGCGTTTGAAAGGCAGCAGTTTTAAAACTCTTAAAACGCTTTATGACGAGTTTTTAAAAACCGACAGCAAGCCGCAGCGTGATCGGCTTGTCAGCGAATTTAAAAAGCGAAATGAGGAATTTGCAGAATTTTTAAACTCCAATCCCGACCTTATAGATACAGAGCTTCAGAAGTCGCTCCTTATTGCAGCTTCCGGAGGAGAATATGACGAGGAAGAAATAACTGTTGACGGAAAGGGAAATAAAAAAATCAAACATACTAAAAAAACAGCGCTTCCGGACGTTTCGGCAGTAAGAGAGCTAAGAGCAATGTTCGGCGGCTCTGAAAGTACAGAAAACAGGATTGCCGAAGCTTGGGTCAATGCCTTGCTGGAGGATGAAAATGAACAGGAAGAATAAATATCATAAACTGATAAAAATATTTAAAAAGAATATTCCTGTGTACCGCAAATCTCCGGAGCTTTTCGCACGTGAAGTATGTAAATTTGAACCTGATAAATGGCAGAAAGCGGTATTTGCAGATATCGCCGACTTTCCTAAAGTTACAGTACGTTCCGGTCAGGGCGTAGGAAAAACCGGATGCGAAGCGGTATTGTGCCTGTGGTTTCTGGCGTGTTTTCCATATTCAAGAGTAGTGGCGACCGCTCCGACAAAGCAGCAGCTCAACGATGTGTTGTGGGCGGAGGTTTCAAAATGGCAGTCAAGGAGTCAGCTGCTGAAAGCGGTCTTAAAATGGACTAAAACAAAAGTTTCGGTTATAGGTTATGAGGAACGCTGGTTTGCAACGGCAAGAACCGCAACAAAACCCGAGAATATGCAGGGATTTCATGAGGATAATATGCTCTTTATCGTTGACGAGGCTTCGGGCGTTGCAGATCCAATAATGGAGGCGGTCTTAGGTACTCTTTCAGGAGAAAATAACAAGCTTCTTATGTGCGGAAACCCTACCCGAACTTCCGGAGCGTTTTACGATTCCCATACCCATGACAGGGCAATTTACAAGTGCCACATAGTATCTTCAAGAGACAGCAGCAGAACAAATAAGGAAGCTATAGCGGCTCTTGAAAGAAAATACGGTAAAGATTCAAATTTCATCAGGGTTCGTGTAGACGGCGAATTTCCCAAACAGGAGGACGATGTTTTTATTTCGATCGAGCTTATCACAAAGTCTGCTATGACTGATTTTGAAGAGCCGGAGATCCCCGACATTATCCATATCGGGTGCGACGTTGCTCGTTTTGGCGACGATAAGACCGTCATAGGTTACAAGGTGAATGAAAAGGCGGATTTTTACTGCAAGCGAAATGGTCAGGATACAATGAAAACCGCTGATGATATTATCAAATGCAGTGAAAAGCTCTTTAAAAAATACCCGAAATATCAGGGAAGTATTTACATAAAGGTTGACGACGGAGGCGTTGGCGGAGGGGTGGTTGACAGGCTGAAACAGCTAAAAAAATCATATCCGGAGCGTTTCAAAAGGCTTGTTATTATCCCGGTAAAGTTCGGTGTGAGGATCAAGCACCCATACTATTACGACACTACGACATATATGATGAGCGTGGTGAGAAATCTGCTGTCGCCTCATGACGAGGACGGTAACGAGAAGCCGGTGGAGCTTATTCTTCCTGATGACAGCGACCTTATTGCACAGCTCTCGTGCAGAAAATACGGCATGACTGATACATCGAAGCAAAAGGTCGAAAGCAAGGACGAAATCAAGAAAAGAGGCGGACATTCGCCTGACGAGGCAGACTGCATATTGCTTTGCTGTTTGCCTGTTAAACAAAAAAGAAAAAGGAGGATCGGAAAATGAGCCAAAAAGTTCATGCAGAAATATTTAAAACTGAAGAACCGATCAGAAAATCTGACAAGCCTGAAAATCTCAGTCCTGAAAGTGAGTTTCCCTGCGAGTGGATAACGCCTTTACTGGATCTGAAAGGTCTTGAAAATATGGTTGAGCATTCTTCGATCCTGCCGCAGTGTATAAGCGCTTACAAGGCGAATATTGCCGGTTTCGGACTTGGCGTACGCTATAAAGAGGACGTTACCGATACAGCAGAGCTTGAAGACGAATTCAGACAGCTTGAAAATATTGTGGATCTGCTTTCTTTCGAGTGCGATACAAAGGAAATTTTTGAAAACATAATTGAGGCGCGTGAAACTTATGGGATCGCATATCTCGAAGTTATTCGCAACACAATCGGACAGGTAGTTGAAATTTCGTTTGTTGAGGATGTGCCAAGCGTTGAGAAAACTATTCCGCTGGGAAAGCATATCAATATTGACTTTTATTACAAAGGTCACAAAGAAACACGCAAAAAGCAGTTCAGAAAATACCGACAGCAGAAAAATGCGAAAATGGTGTATTTCAAAGAATTCGGCGATAAAAGGCTCATGGATAAAAATACAGGTGAATATTCGGAAAATATACCGTTTGAAGATCAGGCAAATGAAATTCTTGAATTCAAACTGGGTTCAAAGCCTTATGGACAGGTGCGCTGGATAGGTCAGATGCTTGGTATCGACGGCAGCCGAAAGGCTGAAAATCTTAACAACAATTACTTCGAGAACGGCAGGCATACGCCTCTTGCAGTACTGATAAAAGGCGGTACGCTTACTGAGGGAAGTTATGACAAGCTCCAGACTTATATGAATGATATTAAGGGAGAAAAGGGACAGCACTCTTTCCTGCTCCTTGAAACCGAAAGTAATGAGGAAGGCGCGGATTACGGTGAGCAAAAAAATAATATCGAAATTGAACTGAAAAGTCTTGCGGACATACTTCAGCATGACGAGCTTTTTCAGGACTACCTTGATAATAACCGCAAAAAGGGGCAGTCTGCATTTCGGCTTCCCGATCTGTATGTGGGATATACTACCGATTTCAACCGTGCTACAGCGCAGACAGCTATGGAAGTCACAGAAGAACAGGTTTTTCAAACGGAAAGACAGTCTTTAGCATGGATAATCAATAATAGATTACTCGGCGAATATGGATTTGAGCACGTTGAAGCGTACTTCAAAGCTCCCGACATCAGCAATCCGGACGACCTTTTCAAAATACTTAGCGTATGTAATAACGCAGGCGGTCTGACGCCGAACAAGGCAAAGGAAATAGCATACAACGCTTTGGGAGATACCAGCGACGATTATGACGGCGATTGGGGCAATGTTCCTTTAGCATTCCAAAAGGCGGCTATAGACGGACTTGAAATGCAGATCTCAAAAGCTGAAAACAACAGGGATGACGAAATAGTTGCTGTTATGAAAGCGGTTCGCTCCCTGTTGATCGAAAGGCAGGGCGGATAATTATGTGTACAGCCTGTTCCAAGCTTTTAAATGCAATCAATGCATACATAGCCAAAGCTGATAAAATACTTTCAAACGAGCTTGAAAATGCAGGCTTTGCAGATTCTGAAAATACTGTAAAGCATATTGAAAAATTGGAGGAGCAAATTGTCAAGATCCTGAAAGATCAGTCAAAGAGCTTTGAGGAACTGCTTGAAATGGCTGAGAAAAAAGGAATCGATCTTGAAGAGTTTCTTGAAAAAAACTGGAAGGGATTCAAAAATCGGGACGATATAAAGGAAAAGCTGTTTCCTGTTTTCTTTAACGAGTATTCGGAATACGTTCCGGCTCTTGCAAACATTTATATAAAGCAAATGGATTCG
The DNA here is from genome assembly GCA_023664445.1 of Clostridium sp. GTDB lineage: Bacteria > Bacillota > Clostridia > Oscillospirales > Ruminococcaceae > Porcipelethomonas. The sequence goes on from JAMPFN010000044.1 coordinate 15,083, forward strand.
GAGCTGATCGTGGAGCAGATCACTCGAAAAACCACCGATTGGATAGCTCAATGGAGCTACGAGCTTTCAGATCTTATGCATCTTTCATCCCATGCGGAAATCGAAAATGTGCTTATAAAAGGTCTTAAAAGCGGTGTAGGTATTAGCGATATCGCCTATGATATTCAAGCAAACGGTATCAGAGACGAGTATTACAAGGCACGCCGGGCGGCTCTTACGGAAACGTTGAGAGCGCATAGTTTTGCCCGTGAAGATTCCATTCAGCAGTGTCCGGCGGCAGAAATGAAAGAGTGGGTGCATACCGGCGAATACAGGAATGAACCTCGTCCAAATCATGAAGCTATAAATGGTCAGATCGTGAGAAAAGACAAAAATTTTGTTCTGAAAGGCGCAGATGGCGTTACATATTATCCGATTATGCCTAAAGACCCGGCTCTTCCGGCTGCGGAGGTTATTAACTGTCATTGCGTTCACAGAGGTATAGTATCGGAGAATATACTCGGATTATCTCTTGAAGAACGAAAAAAGCTTCAGCGGCAAGCAATCGAGGAGCTTGAAAGCGATCCGGACCGCTATGCCAAGCTTGATGAAGAGCTTAAAAACAGAGCCGGTATTAACAGCGATACTATAAAATGTGACTGGCTAAAAACTAAAACTGCAGCAGAGAGAAAAAAGTATTTTCGTTCCGATTCAAGGTGGGCGTTATTTGAAAGCGGAGTTATCCAAAACGATAAGGAGCTTGAAAATCTTTATAAAACTGTCGATACAAAATACGGTCAAAGAAAAGTTTTTAAAACGTTGACCGAGCTTAAAAATGATGGTATAATAACAGTAAGTAAAGATAGGTTGGAGCATTCTTCTTTGGGGGCTTGGACAAAAACAAATCGTCTTGAAAAGGGCGGTCACAGTCAAAGAGGAATGGAAAAGCTTTTGAGTACAGGAATTGAACCTGTTATTTATAAAGAATATACTAATGGCGTAAGAATTGGAAGTGTTCCGATGCATAAATTCCAATCTAAAAAGACTGGTGGTAATAGACCTAATTCTGATATAGGTCAATCATGGTTTCCAAAAGATTGGGACGATGATAAAATAATGTTAGCCGGAACATATGCCGCAAATTTCGGAACGGGAAAAGATATTACAAGAACTGCCGTTTTTGACGGTGTAGAAGTTGTGGTATTCCTTAATGACGGTCAAGTAGGTACAATTTGTCCTAATAACATGAAACAGCCTAAAGGAGATGAATGGGAAAATGCAAGAGATTAACGAAGCAAAATTGCGTGAACTTCTTGAAGAAGAAAAAACAATTCACCCTATGGATGATGAGCGAAGATTAGAGTTGAGCAATAAACTACTTTATTATTGTGGAGATAATGAATCTGATATAGTTTTGTTTTTTTCGACACTCGATTCATACGACTTGGGAACAATGAGCAGTATTTTTGAAGATATCTCAGAAAAGCTAAACAAAAGCAAAACCTTTAAGAGATCTCTTGAGGAAATTACAAGTAAGTATCCTGATGTGAATTTTAACTTGGAATATTGTTAATGATCGAACAGAATGAGTAAAAAGAGGAATGACTGGTAATGAGAAATGATAATTTTCAAATTATAATCGAAATTTTGGACGCTTTGGAAAGTCAGCTTGACAATGAGCCGGGTAATTTAAATTGGCGTATGTTTGCGCCTGAAACTTTAGGCGTCAGTGTTGAGAGATGGTCACGAATTATAACGATGCTTGAAGAAGAAAAACTTGTTAAAGGTTTTTCTTTTACGGTTGAAAAGGGTAAAATAATCAACAACTCTCGCGACCCGCGCATAACGCTTAAAGGATTGAGATATCTAAAAGAAGAAGGATAAATTATTAATAAAATCAGTAAAACAGCGCCTTGTAAATCAGGGCGCTGATTTTATGCCTAAAACACGATTTTAACGCCTGTAAAAGGGCGTTTTAATTATATTTTATTTCAAAAAAGGAGGTACGCATATGAGCGAAATAGCGAAAACACGCTGTATTTCAGACGCTCGGATAGAATTTGTTTCGCTGGTGGATAAAGCGGCGAACAAAAAGTCTTTTCTGATCGCAAAGGCTGAAAACGGCAGCGCCGGATTTTCTTCTTTCGGCAGGATAGTAAAGACCGACAGTGAAAGTCACTACGTCACCGGCATTGTCTACGAGCCTATGACCGAGGATTCTCAGGGCGATTTCATGACCGAATCCGAGATACAAAAAGCCGCGGTGTGGTTCATGAAAAACGGCAGCGGCATCGACTTGCAGCATAACTTTAAAAAGTTTGAAAATGCCGCTGTAGTCGAAAGCATGGTCACTAAGTCCGACTGCGAAATAGGCGGTGAAAAAATACGCAAGGGTACATGGCTCATGACGGTTGAAATTACTGACGACGACGTATGGTCTGCTGTGGAAAAAGGCGAGATCACAGGCTTTTCTATGGGCGGCAAAGGTTGTCACCCTGCCAAAAGGTAAACCAAACTCAATTATTAATTTCCGTACAATTTTGCGGCAGATACAGGTTTCTGCTGTCCGCAAGCTGATTGCTGATAAACTTGTAGTAAATGTCAATCTTGCGAGGAGCACCGTACTTTTCAGGACGTTCATAGACCACAATATACTCGATAAGTTCAAGGCACATCTCACGAGTAAGAACAGGTGCATCGTAATATTTTTTGAGTCGGCTGATAAATTCATCAACATCTTGTTTATCCTTGTCAGCCTGAATTTCCGACTTTTTTAATTCCGCAATTTTCACAGCGAGAGTTTTCTGCTCATCAAGATATTTTTCAAGCATTTTTGCACTCAATTCTTCGGGAAGTCTGCCAAACATGCTGTCCTCATAGGTCTTGCTGATAATCGTATCAAGTTCTTTCAGACGGCATTCTGTCTGCTTCAAAAGCCTGATATTCTCTGCACTTTGCTTTTCGTGGAGTGCATTTTTCTGAGCCAGATACATCTTTCTTGCCGATTCCTCATCGTCAATTACCATTTTCGCCTTTGCACGAATATCCGTCAGAACGATTTTTTCTATCAGATTCTGCGTAATGTGGTGTGAAGAACAAGCGCTCTTGCCATGATTAGCATACTTGTTGCAGGAATATGCCACAAGCTGATACTTTCCTTTGACTTTTGAATAATGGGTAGTCGTGCATTTTTTCAGTTTAGAGCCACAATCGGCACAATACATCAGACCGCACAGTGGCAGAATCTCGCCCTTTCTGGTAGTCTTGCCACGGCTTACGGAACGGTTGACTTCCTGTACCTTGTCCCATAATTCTTTTGAAATAATAGGCTCAAAAGCATTCTCAACCACCACCCAGTCAGCTTCGTCACGGATATATTTCTTGTGATTTTTATAGGAAACCGTTGTATATTTTTGTCCAACGATAGTACCTACATAAATTGGATTTTTCAGTATGTCACGCACCATTCCTGCACTCCACAAGTGGGTTGTAACATAAGGATTTGGCTTGCCCAGACGCTGATATGTGTAATCAGATGAAGTAATAATATGGTCGGCATTCAGAGCCTTTGCGATTTGTGGAGAGCTTGCGCCCTGTGCCCTCATCTCAAACATTCTGCGGACGTTCGGAGCAGTATTTTCGTCAATAATCGGAGTACGATTTTCGTCTGTTCCTGCAATGTAACCGTATGCCGCAATCGAAGCCGTGTATTTTCCTTGCTTCGCATTAGCCTGCATTACCGCACGAATTTTCTTTGAGGTATTGGCAGCGTGCCATTCATTGAAAAGGTTCATAATCGGCATCATATCCATTGCCGAACTGTTTCTGTTAAGCGTATCCACATTGTCGCCCAGGGCGATAAAGCGGATATTATAGGACGGAAAAATGTAGTCAACATATTGTCCCACTTCGATATAATTTCTGCCGAAACGGCTTAGATCCTTGACAAGAATCAGATTGATTTTCCCTGATTTTGCGTCATCAAGCAGTTTCTGCACACCGGGACGGTCAAATGTTGTGCCGGAATAACCGTCATCTTCGCAAATCTCAACAAGATTCCAGCCCGCCTGTTTGCTGACATGATCCGTCAGCATTTTCTTTTGATTTTCTATTGAAATGGATTCTCCTGTGCGTTCATCTTCCTGCGATAAACGCACATAAATTCCAACGTTGTAATCAGACTGCTTCGTCATAAAATAAACTCCTTTCCTGAAACAAAGCAGCCATATTCGGTATAATTCTATTATAGCGCAGAAATCCGAATATGGCAAGACCTTTTTTAGCCTTGTTCGGATTCTTCAAACGCTTTTTTGAAAGCAATATTGAAAAGCACTTTGTCAACGTCTTTTTTTCCAACAAAGTGACTTGTGACAGCATAAAGTTTGCCGTCAATTTCATAAACGTTACTCTGAATAGGGCAGTTTTTGTACTGCTCGTTCAGCTCCTCTAATGTTCTTTTCATAGCGAATTTACTCCTTAGCTTCTCTATCTCTATGCCTTAAGAGTGAGGGCATCGCTTTCTATCTCTTACCCTCTTGCTGTAAAGACTGACTTTTTCATCAGTTGAGTATTTTTACAACTATCTATAACAAGTATAGCATAGCCTGAAATAAAAATCCAGTTCCATTCTTAACAAAGATCCAGTAAAAAATACGTTTTCCGTTCCGCATATTTCATAATCGTAAATTTATAACATTCTAAATATAGTAAACTCGTGTAATCCGGCAACCTTGACAGAACATCATAAAAATGCTGTTGCAGTCTTGCCGACGGTGAGAAACTCAAAAATAAGATTACCTTCGCTCTCCGTCGGATTCACCATTTTAGCATTTTTATGATAACCCGTCAAGGTCAGGCGGCTTCGCCGTGCCTAAGTTCTGCCTCCGGTTCAAAATCTAAAAATAAGAAAAGCACATGGCTCATTTTCAGCTATGTGCTTGTAGTTTATATTTTGTTTTTGAAATATTGGTTGATGAAAAACTGGAGTTTAATTTTGTGGTGGGAAAGGCGGTATTCCCATTAGATTTTCAATAAAAAAGATACCAAAGAAGCAAAGTAAAACAGCAGAAATAATCGTAGATAATATGAATACAATTTGATTTAACATTCGTTTTTTGATAAAGATAAAGTATAAATTCATCCCTGCCACAACAAATGCTATTATCTGAATAAAATCAATGAAAAATGATATTCTATGAATCTCTTTGCCATTCCAAATCGGTAAATACATAGAAAAATACAATAATGGAATTATTAATGAAATAATCGCCATGATTTTTTTAAACAATTTTATTTGTTTGCCCATAATTACAACTCCTGCAAATTCAAATTTTTCGAGAATTTTCTCCACTCATTTCTGCAAGAATAATTATACCATATCCACGATGAAAAAACAAGCTTAAATGCTTAAAATCGAAACAGCCTGAAAAGGCGGTTTCTCAATCCCAGCAAGCTCGGTACAAGTGATATACATTTTTTCAAAATGATACACTTGCA
>JAMPFN010000045.1 GCA_023664445.1 Clostridium sp.
AATTTTCAAGTTGCCTAGCTCCCACTCCTCTGTGACAGCTTATTTATTATAGCACGTTATCCCACAATTGTCAACAGTTTTTTTTACTTTCTATTTTTTCGATATTTTACAGGCTTTTTTTAAGTAAATCAAGAGCATTTTGCACAATTTTCACCATAAACATACATCTTAAAGCAATTCAGCCGACCGCAATTTAAAATTACGATCGGCTGAAAATTACAAATAAAGCATCAGAACATTTTCTCGGGATTCACCTCATAATTGTCCGTAAGTATCCTGATGAAGTCGATCAGAGCCAAAATACTGCCAAGTCCGCACAGACATGACGCAACGATCTTAACGATGCCCTTCTTTGTTTCGCCCAACATAAAGTTATGTATACCAAGACCGCCAAGGAAGAAGCACACTAATGCCATAGTAACCTTGCTGTAGTTTCCAAAGTCCTGTGAGCCGCCGTTTCCGCTGATCTTAGCGCCGCAACTAAGACATACAACCTGATTTTGATTTACTTCCTTGCCGCAGTTTGCGCAGTACTTGTTGCCGACCTTAGGATTTGCTCCGCACGAAAGACAAGCCGCTGCGTTTTCGTTAACTTCAGCGCCGCAATTTTTACAATACATATTTTTCTCCTTCTCAATTATATCAATTTACACATACTATGTATATGATATTTTTAGTATATCATACCTGTTTTTATTTGTCAACATTATTTATTATTTTTTTCGACAAGAATCCCGATTATTCGCCCATGAGCTTAACCATAACAGCCTTCTGCGCATGAAGACGATTTTCGGCTTCTTCAAAAATCTCATTCGCATGCTCTTCAAAAACCTTCGATGTTATCTCTTCTTCACGATGCGCGGGAAGACAATGCATAACAAGCGTATCCGACTTTGCAAGCGCCATTATATCGTCATTGATCTGATATCCGGCAAATGCCTTGCGGCGTTCCTCGGCTTCGCCCTCCTGCCCCATAGACGCCCAGACGTCAGTCAGAAGCACATCGGCGTCTACAGCAGCTTCCTTGGGATCGTTTGTAATTTTAAAGTCCTCGTAAGCCGCGGAGAATTCCATTACCTCATCGGCAGGGCGGTAATTTTCCGGCGTTGCCGCCGAAACCCTCATGCCTGCTTTAAGTCCGCCAACGATAAGCGAATTTGCCATATTGTTTCCGTCGCCGATATAGCACATCTTCAAACCGTCAAAGCTGCCCTTGAATTCGCGTATGGTCATAAGATCCGCAAGCACCTGACATGGGTGTGAAAAATCCGTAAGCCCGTTTATTATCGGGATATTTCCGTACTGCGCCAGATCCTCTACCTCTTTCTGATCAAATGTACGGATCATTATACCGTCGATATAGCGCGAAAGGACACGGGCGGTATCCTGAACCGGTTCTCCTCTTCCTATCTGAAGCTCGCTTGCGGACAGAAACAGCGGATATCCGCCAAGCTGATACATACCCGTTTCAAATGAAACACGGGTACGGGTCGAAGCTTTCTGAAATATCATTCCAAGCGATTTTCCCTTGAGAAGCGGATGCGGTATGCCGTGCTTAAGCTCATATTTAAGCTGATCGGCAAGGTTTATTATATCGATTATTTCCTCCTTTGAGAGGTCAAGCATTTTCAATAAATGTTTCATAGGTTATAATCCTTTCATCTGCCTTATCCCTTATTAAGATCGCCGAAAGCTATGTCTATAAATACGGCGATCAGCGGGACATAGTCATCAAAATATTTTTCGTCTATTTCCAAAGCATATCTTGTTTCATTAGCTTCTTTTTTATCCTTTTTATCTTTTTTGTCCTCGGCATGGGATTCCGGTCGGGCAACGGCAACAGTTCCTATCTCTATATCGCCGTCTTTTATTTTAAACTCCTGTCTGTCATGACTTATAACGTCAATAGATTTGTTTTCGCCTCTCAGCGCAAAGCCCGGATCCAAAAACAAAGATGTACACTCGGCGGAAAACACCTGTCTGTCATCATGAAAAACCATAAAAACAGGCTTTTTGGCTTTCCTGTCACCTGTAAAGTAGTAAAGCTTATATCCGCCCGAATTGATAAGATGCGTCTTGCCGCCTATTCCGGATTTTATATTATAAATAGTACGATCCTTTTGGTCAAGAACGACATATCTGCTGCCCTTGGAAACCACATTAAGTTTTACCATAAAATCAGCCTTTCAGTATATTTTTGATTATATCAAGTCCCCTGTCGATCTCTTCGTATGTTATATTAAGCGGCGGAAGAAGCCTTAGCTTTTCCTTTGCGGTAAGAACAAGCAGCCCGTTTTCAAGCGCCTTTGCGGCAGCGTCCGCAGCTGTCATAGTCTTAAGCTTTATCCCTATCATAAGCCCCATTCCGGTAACGCTTTCCACCTCGTCAAGCTGTTCAAGCTTTTCCTTGAAATACTCTCCTTTTTTTACGACCTCTTCCAAAAAGCCTTCGGAAGCGACCTTATCGAGAACCGCATTTCCGCCTGCGCAGGCAATGGGATTCCCTCCAAAGGTCGAACCGTGAGTTCCCTTTGTAAGCACATTCGCGCATTTTTCATTTGCAAGACATGCGCCTACAGGAATACCGCCTGCGAGTCCTTTTGCAAGAGTCGTAATATCCGGACGCGCGGTATCGAAGTTTTCCGACGCCAAAAACTTACCCGTTCTGCCGACGCCTGTCTGAACCTCGTCCGCTATAACAAGTATGTCCTTTTGCTCGCAGATGTCAAAAACAAAATCCACAAAATCATAATCCAACGGAACAACTCCGCCCTCGCCCTGTATAAATTCCAGCATAACGGCGCAAGCTCCGTCAAGCTTTGATTCAAGATCGGCTTTATCGTTCGCCTTTGCATACGCAAAGCCCTCGGGAAACGGGAAAAAATAATTATGGAAAACGTCCTGACCCGTAGCCGCGAGAGTGCCGAGCGTCCTGCCGTGGAAGGAATTCACAAGAGTGACTATATTATGCCTGCCCTTGCCGTATTTATCAAAGCTGTATTTTCTCGCGAGCTTTATGGCGCACTCGTTAGCTTCCGCTCCGGAATTTCCGAAAAACACCTTTGAATATCCTGTCAGATCACAAAGCTTTCCGGCAAAATCAGCCTGCACCTTTGTATAGTAATAATTCGAGGTATGCTGCACCGCTCTTACCTGACCGCAGACAGCGTCAGCCCACTCTTCATCGCAGAAGCCCAGACTGTTTACGCCGATACCGCTGCCGAAATCGATATATTCCATACCGTTTTCGTCAACGCACGTCCTGCCCGTACCTCTTTCAACAACAACGCCGTATCTGCCGTAAGTCTGCATGACGTTTTTATCAAATCTTTCAGTCGTATTCATTATATCATTCCTTTCAGCCGCCGTACCGCAGCAGGATCACCGCGTTTGCGGCTATCATAGATATTCCGCCCCAGATAAGCAACATCTGCGCGATGCCTCCGCTTATTTCAGGCACGAACCTGCGGCGGTCAAATCTGCTCACTCTTATTTTTATCCTGCTTCCCTTTTGGAAATTCATATCTCCGGCATAAAAAAACTTCTGCGATATCGCCCTGTATTCAACACCGCCTATTTTGTAAATCACAACAGGCGCTTCAAGATCCACCTGAACCTTTGACTTTTTCTTTATTGTTTTTGCGATATCCACAATAACGCCTTCCGTATGTATCATTCCCCTTGCCTGATAAATGATAACAAAGATCCCTGCCAGTATCATGACAATTCCGACCAAAAAAGGAAAAGCGCAAATAAAATACATCATCTGAACTGCGTACCGATACCTTCGCTTGAAAGTATCTCAATGAGGATAGAATGCGGCACTCTTCCGTCAATTATAGAAGTCTTTTTAACGCCTCTTCTGACAGCCTCAACGCAGCAGTCTATTTTCGGGATCATTCCCCCGGAAATAATTCCCTGTCTTTTCATAAACGGCACTTCGCTTACATTCACAAACGGTATAAGCGTTGCCGGATTGTTCTTATCCCTTAAAAGCCCGGCGATATCCGTCATGAGTATGAGGTTTTCAGCCCCAAGCTCCGCCGCTATCCTCGACGCTGCGGTATCGGCGTTTACATTGTATGTATGACCGTCCGCTCCGCATGCGACCGTCGCGATAACGGGTATGCAGCCGTTTTCAAGCGCGTCCTTTATCGGCTTTGTATTGACCTTTTTTATATTGCCGACAAATCCCAGATCCTCTCCGTTTTCGCCCTCGGCCTTTTCGGCGATAAGCATTTTTCCGTCGATACCGCAAAGTCCGACAGCGTTTCCCTTATGCTCGGCAAGAAGCGCAACAAGCTCCTTGTTTACCTTTCCGGCAAGCACCATTTTAACAATATCGATAGTTTCGCTGTCGGTATAACGCAGTCCGTTCACGAATCTGCTCTCGATCCCAAGACGCCCCAGCATATCGCTTATTTCGGGACCACCGCCATGCACCAGAACGACCTTTACTCCGACGAGCGAAAGCAGAACAATATCGCTCATTACAGCCTGTTTAAGCTCTTCGTTTGTCATAGCGTTTCCGCCGTATTTCACAACGATAACTTTATTGTTGTAATTTTGTATGTAGGGCAGAGCGTCCATGAGAACCTTAGCCCTTGTACTATTTGAAATTTCCATTTTATTTATTCTCCCCTGATCAGGAACGGTAATCTCCGTTAATTTTAACATAATCGTAAGTAAGGTCGCAGCCCCACGCCACGGCATTATATTCGCCGCCGCCAATAGTTATAAGAACGGTTATCTCCTCTTCCGAAAGTATCTTTTTAGCTTCCTCCTCGGAAAATTCCACGCCCGCGCCGTTTCTGCATACAGCTATAGTTCCGGCGTCGGACGTAATATCGACGTCAACACAATTTATATCAAATTCCGCGTCAGCATATCCGACGGCGCAGAGTATACGTCCCCAGTTAGCGTCCTCTCCGAAAACAGCCGCCTTAAAAAGACTTGACATGATAACGGATTTAGCCACCGATTTAGCCGTTTCAAAGCTGTCTGCGCCCGCGCATACACACTCGATAAGCTTTGTTGCGCCTTCTCCGTCCCTTGCCATCATTCTTGCAAGATTCATCATAACAACATACAGAGCGTCCTCAAACGCCGAAAAATCATCGCATTCGCTTTGTATCAATTCATTTTCAGCCATGCCGTTTGCCATAACGCAGCACATATCGTTTGTGGACTGGTCGCCGTCAACGCTCACCATATTAAGCGTCACCTTTACAACATCGCTGAGCGCCCTCTGCAAATATTCGGGGGCTATGGCAATATCGGTCGTGATAAAAGAAAGCGTAGTCGCCATATTCGGGTGTATCATGCCGCTTCCCTTGAGCATACCACCGATAACGCACTTTTTTCCGCCAAGTTCAAATTCGACCGCTATTTCCTTCGGTACGGTATCTGTAGTCATGATCGCCTCGACAGCGGCGGCGTTTCCGTCGTAATCCACGCCCTTACAAAGCTCCGGCATTGCCTTTTCAATCGGCTCGATAGGCAATACCTGCCCGATAACGCCTGTTGACGCAACGATGAAATCGGAAGGTTCAAAACCGAACTCCTTTGAAACAAGCTCGCACATTTTCTGCGCCTTTTCCACACCGTCCGCATTGCATGTATTGGCGTTTACCGAGTTCACAATAACCCCTCTTGCCTTTCCGTCAGCTATATTATTTTTTGTAACGCCTATCGGCGCGCCCTTTACCTTATTGGAGGTGTAGACCGCTGCCGCAGAGCATTGACGATCCGCAATAATAACGGCAAGATCGTTTTTCTTTCCGACAGGCAGAGCGTTGTTTGATACCATCGAGTTTTTTTCGGTATCGCCGAGCGGCTTGTGCGCAAGACCGCAATGTATACCGTTCGCCTTAAAGCCCTGTGCGGCGCATACTCCGCCCTCTATATACTTAAATCCGTCAAATTCAACTTTATTTATCATAACATTTTCCTTAAATAAGTCCTGTAGTTTCATCTATGCCCATCATAATATTCATGCATTGAACAGCCGCCCCCGAAGCGCCCTTTCCGAGATTGTCAAGGCGTGAACACAAGAGCATCTGTTCGCTGTCACCGAATACATAAATTTCCATTTTGTTAGTGCCGCTAAGCCCGTTGGACGTCAGAAATCCGTCAGGAACGCATTCGCTTCCGGTTGGCATTACCTCGATAAGCTTTGCGTCCTTATAATTTTCGTAAAGCGTTTCCCTGACCTGTTCGGGAGTATATTTTTTCTTAAGAAGCCTTCCCTGTATCGGTATGGAAACGACCATTCCGCTATAGTAATCGTCAACTATAGGGTTAAACATCGGCTTGTACGCAAGCCCCGATATCATCTGCATTTCAGGCAGATGCTTATGGTTCATGTCAAGCGCATACTGTCTTGGACTGTAAAGACCTTCCGGCTTGTTTTCGTCCTCATATGCCGCAATGCCTTTTTTGCCTGCGCCGCTGTAGCCGGAAGTCGCATAGGCGAAAACGGGATAATACTGCGGCATTATCCCCGACTTTACAAGAGGGTAGCAGATAGAGATGAATCCGCTTGCATAGCAGCCCGGGTTTGCGACTCTTTTAGCGGTTCTTATTCTCTCCCTGTGTTCGGAGGAAAGCTCCGGAAAGCCGTAAGCCCACCCGGTATTTGTTCTGTGGGCGGTCGAAGCGTCGATCACGCGTACATTATCGTTTTCCACAAGCATGACCGCTTCCTTTGCCGCAGCGTCCGGCAGACAGAGGAATGTAAAATCGGATTCGTTGATAAGCTTTTTGCGCTCGTTGAGATTCTTTCTCTTTTCCTCGCTTATTTTGAGAAGCTCTATGTCGTCTCTTCCCTTAAATCTTTCCAGAATTTTAAGTCCGGTCGTGCCCTCCTGCCCGTCTATAAAAACCTTAACTGCCATTTTGTCTTTTCATCTCCTACCATTTTCTGCTGTTTTTTTCGTTTTCGTCCTTAAGCCCTTTCCAAAGGCTTATACCGAGCGTTGCCGCGATCATTAATATTGTCCAGAACACCGACGCCCTGCCGCCTAAATGAAACGTCGTAACGATCAAAATCTCACCGACTATCCACAAAAGCACCGCAATAAGCGTCAGCAGTATTATAAAAACCAAATGCTTTTTCGTCATGACTGCTCTCCGCCGTTATTTATATATAATAATATATCGTTTACCTTCTGTTTCATTTTACCGATCTGATTTTTCACACATTCCGGCGCAGGACCGCCGTAAGATTTTCTTTCCATAACGCAGGCTTCAAGATTTATCGCTTTATATATATCCTCGTCAAAAAGCTCCGAAGCTTCCTTATAATTTTCAAGAGGAAGCGTTTCAAGATCAAGCTTCTTTTCAATGCACTCGGCAACAAGTCTTCCCGTTATCTTATAGGCATCTCTGAAAGGCATGCCCTTTTTAACGAGATAATCGGCACAGTCCGTAGCGTTTATAAAGCCGCCTGCCGCCGCCGCTCTCATTCTGTCCTTGTTGATCCTCATTGTTTCTATCATGGGAATGAACGTTTTCAGACACAGCTTAACATTATCCACCGAGTCGAAAATCGCCTCCTTGTCTTCCTGCATATCCTTATTATATGCAAGAGGAAGCCCTTTAAGCATGGAAAGAAGCGTCATAAGGTTTCCGTTGACCCTTGCCGTCTTACCTCTGATAAGCTCGGTTATATCGGGGTTTTTCTTCTGCGGCATGATAGACGAACCCGTAGCGTATGCGTCGTCGAGTTCGATAAACTTGAATTCCCATGAACACCACATAATAATTTCCTCGGAAAATCTTGAAAGGTGCGTCATAATAAGCGATATTGCACAGGCAAGATCAACGCAGAAATCCCTGTCCGAAACGCCGTCAAGGCTGTTTGCGGCAGGATAGTAAAACCCAAGCAGTTCAGCCGTCATTTTACGGTCTATAGGATATGTTGTACCTGCAAGCGCACAGCTTCCGAGCGGACAGTCCTCTTTTGTATTGAATTCCGCTTTGGTTACGCGGCGGTAATCCCTCATCAGCATTTCCGCGTAAGCCATAAGATGATGAGCAAAGGTTATCGGCTGCGCCCTCTGAAGATGAGTATATCCCGGCATGACCGTTTCGGTATGCTTTTCCGCAAGACCGCAAAGCGTTTCTATAAGCCTTAAAACAAGCTTTTTTATCTCCCTCGCTTCGTCCGCAAGATACATGCGTATATCAAGCGCAACCTGATCGTTTCTCGAACGGGATGTGTGAAGCCTTTTACCCACGTCTCCCAAACGCTTTGTAAGTTCCGCTTCGATAAACATATGGATATCCTCGGCGGTCATGTCAAATTCCAGATCTCCGCTTTCGATATCGGAAAGTATGCCCTCCAAGCCCTCGATTATCTTTTTACTGTCCTCTTCCGGGATAATTCCGCACTTGCCCAACATAGTCGCATGAGCGATGCTCCCCATAATATCGTGACGGTACATTCTGCCGTCAAAAGCTATGGAAGAGTTAAAAGCGTTAACGGTTTCGTCAACCTCTTTTGAGAATCTTCCTGCCCACATTTTATCAGCCATAGTCAGGTTCCTTTCCTAAGAAGCTGTTCTCATAGGCGCGCACTTTTCCTATGGAATAACCTCTAAAGCAGTACAGGCGAACAGAAAGTGTCCGCCCGTATTTTTAATTATTTATTATTTCTCTTATTATCGAGCGTTGCCTTGACCTTTATCGGAAGTCCGAAAAGATTTATAAAGCCCGCGCTGTCCGACTGATCGTATACCTCGTCGGCGTCAAACGTTGCCACCTCTTCATCATAAAGAGTGAACGGAGAAGTAACGCCTGCGTTTATGATATTACCCTTGTAAAGCTTGAGCTTTACATCTCCCGTAACGGTTTTCTGCGTTTCGGTCACAAATGCGCTGAGCGCTTCTCTGAGCAGAGTATACCATTGACCGTTATAAACGATATCGGCAAACTTTATCCCGATATACTGCTTCATTCTTGCAGTTTCCTTATCGATAGTAATAGTTTCAAGAACCTCGTGAGCATGATAGAGGATAGCTCCGCCGGGAGTTTCGTAAACGCCTCTTGACTTCATTCCGACAAGACGGTTTTCAACGAGATCCGCAAGACCGATACCGTTTTCTCCGCCAAGCTTATTAAGCGTTGTCACCAGTTCAACAGCTCCCATTTCCTTGCCGTCGATAGCTGTCGGAACGCCCTTTTCAAAGTGGATAGTAACATAAGTCGGCTTGTCGGGAGCCTGTATAGGCGAAACGCCCATTTCAAGGAAGCCCGGCTTTTCGTACTGCGGCTCATTTGCGGGATCTTCAAGATCAAGACCCTCGTGTGAAAGATGCCAGATGTTTTTATCCTTTGAATAGTTTGTTTCGCGGTTTATTTTAAGAGGAATGTTGTGAGCTTCCGCATAATCGATCTCTTCATCTCTCGATTTAAGATCCCATATCCTCCACGGAGCAATTATCTCCATATTCGGAGCAAACGCCTTGATAGCAAGCTCAAAACGAACCTGATCGTTGCCCTTTCCGGTACAGCCGTGACATATAGCGTCAGCTCCCTCCGCAATTGCGATCTCGGCGATCCTCTTAGCGATTATAGGACGCGCAAACGACGTTCCGAGCATATATCTGTTTTCATATATAGCGCCTGCCTGAACTGTCGGGAAAACATAATCTGTGATAAATTCTTCCGTAAGGTGTTCAATATAAAGCTTTGAAGCTCCTGTCTGCTTTGCCTTTTCTTCAAGACCTTCGAGCTCGCTTTCCTGACCCACATCTCCGGAAACGGCAATAACTTCACAGTTGTTGTAATTTTCTTTGAGCCATGGAATAATAATTGATGTGTCAAGTCCGCCGGAATACGCCAGAACCACTTTTTTGATATCTTTTTTCTTTGCCGATTTGTTCATTTTCATTTCCTCCGTTATTCATGATAAATGTAAACATTAATTACATTATACACCTTTATGCGCAAATGTCAAGAGGTATTTGCATAAATATTCATAATTTACAAAAATATTCACGAAATATGCATAGATTATACAAAAGCTTACCTTTAAAAGCAGCTTTTTCAACACGTTGGGGCAGCATAAAATGCTGCCCCATAAACTTAAAACTATTTTACAGTAAACTACATATTTATTTCATAAGCGCAGAAAGCCTGCTGTTTATTTCCTCGAGAAAAGTCTTTGAATCTACCTTTTTCTTGTTCTCAAGCTTTGAAAGTAAATAAAGATCGCCCGTCATAACGCCCTCTTCGATAGTCTGTATCGTAGCCTTTTCAAGCTTGTCCGCAAAAGCCGTAAGCTCATCATTTGAATCAAGCTCGCCTCTTTTTCTGAGCGCACCGCTCCATGCAAAAATAGTCGCAACGGAATTTGTCGAGGTTTCCTCGCCCTTTAAGTATTTATAATAATGACGCTGAACAGTTCCGTGAGCCGCCTCATATTCGTAAACGCCGTCAGGAGAAACGAGAACAGACGTCATCATAGCAAGACTTCCGAAAGCGGTAGATACCATATCGGACATAACGTCGCCGTCATAGTTCTTGCATGCCCAAATATATCCGCCGTTTGAACGGATAACTCTCGCTACCGCGTCGTCGATAAGCGTATAGAAATACTCTATACCTGCCGCCTCAAACTTTTCTTTATATTCCGCGTCATAGATCTCCTGGAAAATATCCTTGAATCTGTGGTCGTATTTTTTTGAGATAGTATCCTTTGTCGCAAACCAAAGATCCTGCTTTGTATCGAGAGCGAAGTTAAAGCATGCTCTCGCAAAGCCCGAGATACTGTTGTCAATATTGTGAAGTCCCTGAATAATGCCGTTTCCGTCAAACTCATGGATAGTCTGTCTTGTTTCATTTCCGTTTTTGTCGGTAAACACAAGTTCAGCCTTTCCGCCGCCCTTTATCTGCATTTCCGTATTCTTGTAAACGTCGCCGTAGGCATGACGCGCTATAGTGATCGGACTTGTCCATGTTGGAATATAAGGAGTAATACCCTTAACAAGGATCGGCGTTCTGAAAACGGTTCCGTCAAGGATAGCTCTGATAGTTCCGTTAGGCGACTTCCACATTTCCGTAAGATTGTATTCGGGCATTCTTGCCGCATTCGGGGTAATGGTCGCGCATTTTACCGCAACGCCGTATTTTTTAGTAGCCTCGGCGCTGTCAAACGTAACCTTATCCTTGGTGTTTTCTCTGTTTTCAAGACCGAGATCATAATACTCTGTGTTGAGGTCGATATAAGGTTCAAGAAGAATTTCCTTTATCCACTTCCACAGGATCCTTGTCATTTCGTCGCCGTCCATTTCAACGAGCGGCACAGCCATTTTTATTTTTTCCATTGTTTTTTCCTCCCTGTTTAATACTGCTTTATACCCACGGCTTCTATTGATATCTCGGTGTTTTCCACCGCAATAACCAGTTCTTCAATAGTTTCATTTGCAAGCCATACAAGATTCAGATCCTCTCCGCCGATATCGATACAGCAAAGCTGACGTACTCCTTTTAGACTTTCATTTATTTTTCGGCACCATTCAAGCGCATTTCTTTTCGGATCGAAGCGAACTTCGGAAATATCCACCTTCATACGTTCAAATGTTACAAGACTCGTTATTCCGTCGAAAAAATCGTCAAAATCAGACGACGTATCGGCAACAAACATATACCCGTTATCGGAAAGTTCGTCAATAAATCCTGTCAGCACGATCGTTTCATCGTCACAATCGTTCGGGTCAAGCCCCCACAATGAATACCTTTCCTTGTGCTTTTCAAGAAATTCCCTTGGATCGTCGATACATTCCCGTATACTGTTCAAGACCCTCGGATCATTTCCCGTAACGAACTCCGCCGTCTTTATAACATAGGCATAATCCTTACTGTTCAAAAGATCGTTCATAAACGAAGGAAGCTCCGATTTTTTATTTTTAAAAAGCTTACCGAATAAACTCATAGCTATTTTTTCCTTACTATAAATATTTCATTACTGCGAGCAATGCAAGATGCGCCGGATAGAAAATGTAGAAAAACCACTTTCCTGTCTTTCCGCTTTTTCTTACGCCGTTGTATTTCATCAGCAGCGGAACGGCAAGAAATACCCCGAATTGAAAAAGGTCGTTATACCACCGTCCCATTGATGCGCACAAAATAGTACTGAGAACTATCATAACGGCGCTCACGATACAAAAATATTTCATCTGCCTTTTTTTGTCATTTCTGAATGAATAGAAAAAGTATATCCACAAAACAGCAAGCGTGTTCCAGTCGCCTATACACGAAATAATGCATATCACAATAAACAGTATGCTTTTCATACCGTTTTCTATTTTGGAGCTGTCCTGTATGATAAGAGCCAGAACTCCTAAAAACAGCGGAAGCATGACGCTTGTGGTATGGATCGGATTCAGACTTCCGCTTTCAAAATACACATACGGCATGTGCGAAATGAGCGCAAACAATCCCAGCCTTTTAGCGTATCTTATGGGATCGCGAGTCCTGTAATATCCTTCCGCAGCCATGAAGCACATTATCGGCGCAGTAATACGTCCGACAACGTGCATAGCCTGTCCTGCGATACTTCCAAAGGGGACGAACGCCCACGCGATATGATCGATCACCATTGCGATTATTGCAATGACCTTCAGAACATCCGAGGACAATCCGGATTTTTTCCGCTGCGCAAAATAAACTTTCCTGCTCGGTCTGTCAGGACGGTTTGATATGTCAATCGCCATTATTTCATGCTTTCCCTTGTGTAGTCGAGCAGACCGCCTGCAAGAATGATATCCTTAGTGCGTCCGCTTAGTTCACAGAGAACCTTTATTTCTTTTCCCGTAGTTTTATTCTTTACGGTAAGCTCGGTCTTTCCCGCTTCTATATCCGCTCTTACATTATCGAGCGCAAGCTCGTCCCCCTGCGAGATATTGTCATAATCGCTCTCATTGACAAATGTAAGAGGAATAATACCTGCATTTATAAGATTTGCCCTGTGAATCCTTGCGAAAGATTTTACAAGCACAGCCTTTATTCCGAGATAAAGCGGCGCAAGAGCGGCATGCTCTCTCGACGAACCCTGACCGTAGTTTGAACCGCCTACGATAATGCTCTTACCCATTTCCTTTGCTCTTGACGGGAATTTCTCGTCGCAGATAGTAAAGCAATGCTGCGAGATAGCCGGAATATTTGAACGAAGCGGAAGAATTTTAGCTCCTGCCGGCATGATGTGGTCTGTAGTGATGTTGTCGCCGACTTTAAGAGAAACTCCCGCGTCGATAGAAGCGTCAAGGGGAGCTGTTTCAGGGAACGGCTTGATGTTCGGACCTCTTAATATTTCAACGCCGTCCATATCGGCTTCGTCAACAGGCGGAACTATCATGTTGTCGTTTATCTTGAATACCTCGGGAAGCCTGAACTCGGGCATATCTCCGAGATCTCTCGGATCTGTAAACACGCCTGCAACGGCTGACGCAGCAGCCACCTCCGGCGAAACAAGATAGATCTGACCGTCCTTCGTACCGGAGCGTCCCTCGAAGTTTCTGTTGAACGTTCTCAGCGAAATTCCCTTTGAGTTAGGCGACTGTCCCATACCGATACATGGTCCGCATGCGCTTTCGAGGATTCTCGCGCCCGCGTCTATCATGATCGAAAGCGCGCCGTTTTCAGCGAGCATATTAAGCACCTGCTTTGAACCGGGCGCAATAGCGAGCGATACGTCCGGGTGTACCGTTCTTCCCTTTAATATGTGAGCGACTTTAAGCATATCCATAAGAGATGAGTTTGTACATGAACCGATACAAACCTGATCTATTTTTATCTTGCCGATCTCCTTAACGGATTTTACGTTGTCTGGAGAATGCGGACAAGCGGCAAGAGGCTCGAGCTTGCTCAAATCAATTGTGATCTCCTCATCGTAAACAGCGTCGGGATCGGCTGAAAGTTCTGTCCAGACGTCCTCTCTCTGCTGTGCCTTAAGGAATTCTCTTGTAATTTCATCAGACGGGAATATCGAGGTCGTAGCGCCAAGCTCCGCGCCCATATTTGTGATAGTGGCTCTTTCGGGAACTGAAAGCGTTTTAACGCCCTCGCCGCAGTACTCGATAACCTTTCCCACGCCGCCTTTAACGGACATTCTTTTAAGCGCCTCAAGGATAACGTCCTTAGCCGCGACCCATGAAGGAAGCTTGCCCGTAAGCTCGACCTTCACCACCTTCGGGCAGGTTATGTAGTAAGCGCCGCCGCCCATTGCAACGGCAACGTCAAGTCCGCCCGCGCCGATCGCGATCATACCGATTCCGCCGCCTGTCGGGGTATGGCTGTCAGAACCGATAAGAGTTTTTCCGGGGATTCCGAAACGCTCGAGATGCACCTGATGACAGATACCGTTGCCGGGACGCGAAAAATATATGCCGTGTTTTTTGGCGACGCTTCCGATGAATCTGTGATCGTCGGCGTTCTCAAAGCCGCTCTGGAGAGTATTGTGGTCAATATACGCCACGCTTCTCTCGGTTCTGACTCTCGGAACGCCCATAGCCTCAAATTCAAGATACGCCATTGTTCCCGTCGCATCCTGCGTAAGAGTCTGATCGATCTTAATACCGATCTCCTTGCCCTTTACAAATTCGCCGTCCACAAGATGCGCTTTCAAAATCTTCTCTGTTAATGTTAAACCCATTGCAATCAGTCCTCCAATATATAATAACATAAATGTTTTCCAATATAATTGTACATCAAATACCCTGCGTTTGTCAAGTTGTTTGACTATATTGCTTTGCTTTGTGCGTTGTTGCCTTAAGCTTTTCGGAAATTATGTGTTGACATTTTTGCATAATAAAGGTATAATTTTTATATAAATATTAATTTGGAGGACTAATTATTATGAAGAAGAAAATTTTAGCCGTTGTTACGGCAATCGCTTGTTTTATGGGGCTTGCGCCCTTTACCGCAAGCGCTGAAAATTACAGCGACAAAATGCAGTACGGAGATTATCTTTATTATATAAAAATTGACGAAGATGATGACGGTATATACGATTATATTGAAATTTTAGATTGTTATGATTTTGTTGAAACAGTTGATATTCCAAATAAAATTGACGGTCTGCCTGTAACGTCAATTGGAGAGTATGCATTTGCTGACTGTGACAGTTTAACAAGCATAGAGATACCGGACAGCATAACTTCAATTGGGAGTAATGCGTTTACTGATTGTTCAAGTTTAACAAGCATAACAATACCCCAAAGCGTAACTTCAATTGGATATGGTGCATTCTCATGGTGCGATAATTTAACAAGTATAGAGATACCAAACGGCGTAACGTCAATTGAGTATGGTGCATTTGAGTATTGCTCAAATTTAACAAGCATAAAGATTCCAAACAGCGTAACTTCAATTGAAGATGGTGCATTTGAGTATTGCTCAAATTTAACAAGCATAAAGATTCCAAACAGCGTAACTTCAATTGAAGATGGTGCATTTGAGTATTGCTCAAATTTAACAAGTATAGAGATACCTGAAAGCGTAACTTCAATTGGGGGTTATGCATTTGCATGGTGTGATAATTTAACAAGCATAGAAATACCTGAAAGCGTAACTTCAATTGGAAGTGACGCATTTTCATATACACCTTGGTTAGAAGCAAAACAAGCAGAGAATCCATTAGTAATCGTTAATTCTATCCTGATTCATGGAAGAGCCAGTATCGGTGATGTTGTAATCCCAAATAGTGTAACGTCAATTGGAGATAATGCATTTGCATGGTGTGAAAGTTTAACAAGCATAGAAATACCAAACAGCGTAACTTCAATTGGATATGGTGCATTCTCAGGGTGCGATAATTTAACAAGTATGGAGATACCAAACAGCGTAACTTCAATTGGAGATAATGCATTTGCATGGTGTGATAATTTAACAAACATATATGTATCAGAAAATAACGCCAATTACAGCAGTAAAGACGGAGTATTATTTAATAAAGATAAAACAGAATTGATTTGTTTTCCGAATGGAAGTGAAATAACCGAGTATATAATTCCTGACAGCGTAACGTCAATTGGATATGGCGCGTTTGAAGATTGTTCAAATTTAACAGGTATAGAAATACCCGAAAGCGTAACTTCAATTGGGGATAACGCGTTTGAGGATTGTTCAAATTTAACAAGCATAGAGATATCAAACGGTGTAACTTCAATTGGAGTAAGTGCGTTTTCTGCTTGTTCAAGTTTAACAAGCGTAGTGATACCGGATAGCGTAACGTCAATTGGGGAATGGGCGTTTTCGAGTTGCGACAGTTTAACAAGCATAGTGATACCAAACAGCATGACATCAATTGGAGATTCTGCGTTTTATGCGTGTACAAGTTTAACAAGCATAGAGATACCAAACAGCGTAACTTCAATTGGAGATAATGCATTTGCATGGTGTGAAAGTTTAACAAGCATAGAAATACCAAACAGCGTAACTTCAATTGGGGATAACGCATTTGAGTCTTGTTTTAGTTTAACAAGCATAACAATACCTGAAAGCGTAACTTCAATTGGAGGTTATGCATTTGCATGGTGTGATAATTTAACAAGCATAATGATAGAAAATCCCGAATGTGAAATTAATACATTATCAAGTTTGGAGTCTGTTACTACTATTCAAGGTTATGAAAATTCTACCGCGCAGGATTTTGCCGTAATATATGGTTATGAATTTGAATCGCTTGGTGAAAAAACATTAAATATTTCAGATTTGGTAAAATTACAGAAATATATCACAAAATCAGGAACAGCCATTTCGCAAAGATTTGATTTAAACGATGACGAAGCAATCAACGTTATCGACGCTGTTTTGTTAAGAAGAAAGCTGATTTACGGTTAATTTTCGCAGTATGTTCATTTCTTGCCTTGATGCAAGAAATGAACCAAAGAAAATCAAGCTTCCGCTCCGGCACAGCTTGCGCTGTGAGTCGCGTAAGCGAACATATTAACTGCTTTTATAGTCGGGGACTGTAAATGATAATTTTCCCATTCAGCAATTATGATTTGCAATTTTGAGGGCTTTATCTCTCGATCTTTGCTTAAAGTGCAAGTTTTTTAGTTTCCCTTCAATTTTCTGTCTGTCCCTTTTGGGACGGACAGAAAATTAAATCGGGATTCTTAAGGGAACTTGTTCCCTTAAGCAGGGGGTTTGGGGGACAGAGTCCCCCATAAACTTCTGCGGTTAAATTTAATATTGACAACTCTGTATAACCGTGCTAAAATATAATATAGCAATCAAAAAATAATCTTCGGGGCAGGGTGATAATTCCCTACCGGCAGTCAAAGTCTGCAAGCCAAACGGCATGATACGGTGAGATTCCGTGACCGACGGTTAAAGTCCGGATGTGAGAAGATACGCAAAACTGTAAATTACGTTTTCAGCGCCCCGTTTAAAATAACGGGGCGTTTTATTTTGGAGAAAAAATGATTAAAGAAGAATATATGAAGCTCGCTCTTGACGAGGCTCTTAAAGGTATGGGACACACCGCTCCAAACCCCATGGTAGGCGCGGTCATAGTGAAAAACGGCAGGATAATAAGCCGCGATTATCACCACAGATGCGGCGGGTTTCACGCCGAACGAAACGCTGTAAATAATTGCGGCGAGGACTTAAACGGAGCTGAAATATACGTAACGCTCGAACCGTGCTGTCACTACGGCAAAACTCCGCCCTGTACACAGGCTATAATCGAAAGCGGCATAAAAAAGGTGTATATCGGTTCCGACGACCCGAATCCGCTCGTTTCGGGAAAGGGAACGGAAATTTTAAGAAATCACGGCATACAGGTCGAAACGGGCATACTAAAAGAAGAATGCGATAAAATAAATGAAGTATTTTTTCACTATATAACGCATAAAACGCCGTTTGTCGTCATGAAATACGCAATGACCGCCGACGGGAAAATCGCCTGTCATACGGGAAGATCAAAATGGATAACAGGCGAGGCTTCAAGGAAAAACGTCCACGAAAGCCGTCTTAGATATTCGGGCATAATGGTGGGAGTAAACACCGTTCTTGCGGACGATCCTCTGCTTACCTGCCGCCTTGAAAACGGGAGAAATCCGATAAGAATAATCTGCGACAGCAATCTGCGCACGCCGCAGGAAAGTAATATCGTCAAAACGGCAAAACAGATCCCGACAATGATCGCTTGTCTTGAAACGGCGGAAAACGGCGAAGCTTACGAGGAAAAGGGCATTAAACTCATTCGCTTGAGGGAAAATGACCGCCGTGTCGATCTGAAAGAACTTATGCAAAAACTCGGCGAAATGCAGATAGACAGTATTCTGCTGGAGGGCGGTTCAACGCTCAATTACAGCGCGCTGAAAGCAGGTATCGTAAACAAGGTTCAGGCTTATATTGCCCCGAAAATATTCGGCGGCGTCAATGCGCCTTCTCCCGTTGGAGGAACGGGAGTTTGCAGTCCCGACGAGGGATTTATGCTGAAAAAGCCTGATATAAGCCGATTCGGCGGCGATATTCTTGTCGAATGGGAGGTGGAATATTGTTCACGGGAATAATAGAAGAAACAGGTATTGTTTCGGCTGTAAAAAAAGGAGCAAAACAGTCGGGACTGATAATATGCGCCGACAAAATATTTTCCGATCTGAAAATCGGCGACAGCGTTGCGGTAAACGGCGTTTGCCTGACTGCTGCGGAAATATCGGGTAAAACATTTACATCCGACGTTATGAATGAAACTTTCAGCAGAAGCAATCTTTCCTTGCTAAGACAGGGAAACCGCGTTAATCTTGAAAGGGCAATGCCTGCAAACGGACGTTTCGGCGGACATATCGTTTCGGGACACGTTGACGGTACTGGTACTGTAACCGATATCACCAAGGACGGAAACGCAGTCTGGTATACTGTTTCGGCTGAAAGCTCTGTTATGCGGTATATTGTTGAAAAGGGCTCGGTCACGATCGACGGCATAAGTCTTACCGTCGCAAGAACGACCGATAAAACGTTCAGCGTTTCGATAATTCCGCATACCGCAAAGGAAACGATACTTTCCGATAAGAAATGCGGCGACAAGGTCAATCTTGAAAACGACATCATAGCAAAATATACCGAAAAGCTTTTGGGCATTGAAAAAACGTTCGCAAATAGCGGTATAACAAGAGAATTTCTATCAAAACACGGTTATTAAGGGGGTTAAAAATGTTTGAATTCAATACGATCGAAGAAGCGCTCGAGGATCTGCGCCATGGAAAACTTATCCTTGTGACTGACGATGAGGACAGGGAAAACGAGGGAGATCTTATTTGTGCGGCTGAATTTGCCACAACCGAAAACGTTAATTTTATGGCGGTTCACGCAAAAGGGCTTATCTGTATGCCTATGAGTATCGACTATATAAAAAAGCTAAGGCTTCCGCAAATGGTAGACGACAACACGGATAATCATGAAACTGCTTTTACGGTTTCGATAGACCATGTAAGCACCACAACCGGTATTTCGGCGGCAGAGCGTTCGGTAACTGCAATGAAATGTACGGACGACAGCTCAAAGCCGGAGGATTTCAGACGTCCGGGACACATGTTCCCCTTGCTTGCCAAGAAAAACGGCGTTCTTGAAAGAAACGGTCATACCGAGGCGACCGTCGATCTTCTAAAGCTTGCAGGACTAAAGCCATGCGGTCTGTGCTGTGAGATAATGCGCGAGGACGGAACGATGATGAGAACGCCCGAGCTTATTGAAATGGCTGAAAAATTCGGTCTGAAATTTATTACAATAAAGGCTTTGCAGCGATACAGAAAGGTGCATGACAAGCTTGTCGAATGCGCCGCGGTCACAAAAATGCCGACGAAATACGGCAAATTCAAAGCTTACGGCTATCTCAACAAGCTGAACGGCGAGCATCACGTTGCGCTTGTCAAGGGCGATATCGGCGACGGAGAAAATATCCTCTGCCGCGTTCATTCCGAGTGTTTAACGGGCGACGCGTTCGGCTCTATACGCTGCGACTGCGGACAGCAGTTTGCCGCGGCAATGACACAGCTCGAAAAAGAAGGCAGGGGCGTGCTTCTTTATCTTCGTCAGGAGGGCAGAGGCATAGGACTTATAAATAAGCTTCGTGCCTATGAGCTTCAGGACGGCGGCATGGATACCTGCGAAGCAAATCTGGCTCTCGGCTTTGACGAGGATCTGAGAGAATATTACATCGGCGCACAGATACTGCGTGACTTAGGCGTAAAGTCTTTGCGTCTGTTGACAAACAATCCGTTAAAAATAGAGGGTTTATCCGATTTCGGACTTTCGATCGCCGAACGTGTTCCGATCCAAATGCCTGCAACGGAGTTCGACGAGTTTTATCTTAAAACCAAACAGAAAAAAATGGGTCATATTTTAAATTATTAGATCACCCGTTTATATAAGGGGGACTCTGTCCCCCAAACCCCCTGCCAAAGGGAACAAGGGTATGTTATAATA
>JAMPFN010000046.1 GCA_023664445.1 Clostridium sp.
CAACGTAGTTTCGAGGTTTGATTTCATATAAATATGATAAAAAATTATCTCTTTGAGAACTGCGGAGCGCGACGTGCTGCCTTGAGACCGTACTTTTTTCTTTCCTTCATACGTGGATCACGAGTGAGGAATCCTGCTTTTTTGAGAGTAGGACGAAGCTCGGGATCATAAACGAGGAGAGCTCTTGAAAGACCGTGTCTGATAGCGCCCGCCTGACCTGTAACACCGCCGCCCGCAACTGTGCATACGATGTCGAACTTATCAGCGGTTTCTGTCAGATTAAGAGGCTGACGAACGATAAGCTTGAGTGTTTCAAGACCGAAATATTCATCTATACTTCTGTTGTTAATTGTAATATTTCCTGAACCCGGATATACTCTTACTCTTGCAACGGAATGCTTTCTTCTGCCTGTTCCGTAGTAATATTTTGTTTTTGATTCGTACATTTAAGCTTCCTCCTTATTATAATTCGTAAGCTTCAGGCTTCTGAGCCTCGTGCTTATGTGCGGCGTCTCTGTAAGTTCTCAGACGCTTGAGCTGATTTCTGCCCTGTGAATTGTTAGGGAGCATACCGTTTACAGCTAACATCATAGCCTTCTGCGGATTCTTTTCCATAAGCTCCTTGTAGCTTACTGATTTGAGGTGTCCTATCCAGCCTGTGTGCCAATAATAATTTTTCTGTTCAAGCTTCCTGCCTGTAAGAACTGCCTTTTCACAGTTGATGATGATCACATGGTCGCCGCAGTCTACATGCGGTGTGTATGTCGGCTTATGCTTGCCTCTTAGAATGTGAGCGGCCTGAGCGGCAACACGTCCGAGCGGCTTGCCGGCAGCGTCTAATACATACCATTTACGGCTTACTTCATTAGCCTTGGGCATAAATGTTGACATAATTTATGTTCCTCCATTACTTTTATTTTTGCTGAACCGTTTAAACGTTGAACCTGTGTTCATAAAATTCCCGTTTTTTTATATGTGATACGCAAGCTGTCACATCCGGTTCGACATTACGGTAATAATTATACCAAATAATCGCAGACGTGTCAAGACTAAAATGTCCGATTTTTTAATATATATCCCATTCACGCTTGTTTTCTTTGCATTTTTCTCGTTTTCTCTCGATTTCTTGAAATTCATTTCAAGATAAGAACTTGTACCGATCGGTACAACTTCTAAATAAAAAAATTTAGAAAAATAAAAATTTTTTTCAAAATCATGCAGTATTTTTGAGTTTTCATTCGTTTTATATATAGAAAGATAAATGGCTTAGGGCAATCGCATATTTTGCGAAATCTCGCCATGCCGTGAGAGGAGTGATAAAAAATGAGGAAAAAAGAACGGTTTTCTCCCGAGGAGTTTTCCAAAAAGTATGATGAATATTCGCCGATGCTCTACAGAATATGCGTTTTGCGTTTGGGGAACAAGCAGGACGCCGAGGACGCTTTACAGAATACCTTTATAAAGTATTTTTACAAATCTCCTGAATTTTCAGGCGGCGAATCCGAAAAAGCGTGGCTTATAAGGGTAGCGGTCAACTGCTGCAAGGATTTTCAGAAAAGCTTCTGGCAGAAAAATACTGTCGGTCTGAATGAAGCGGCTGAAGTATCGACGGGAATTATCGAGGACGCCGCAAGGCTTATCGATCTGTTTGATCTTTCGCCGAAAAACAGAGTTGTACTCGAACTGTATTACTATGAGGGATATTCTGTAAGCGAGATCGCGCGGATACTGAAAATAAGCGAAAACAGCGTCACATCAAGACTTTCAAGGGCAAGAAAAAAACTGAAAATTGAAATGGAGGCGAACAGCGATGAAAAAGAAGGATTTGTGCCGGAGCATTGAAAGCATAAAGCAGGAAAATGAACTCAAGGAGCGCATACTCAAAGGCGTCGAGGAAAAAGACAAGATAACCGTTATAAGGAGGCCTCTTTTTATACCGGTAATAGCGGCTCTTGTTTGTTTGAATGTAGGAATGGCTGCAAAGCTTGTTATTTTCAACAAGTCGCAGGTCAATATGTCGGAGCTTAAAGCAAGAACCAGCATGAGCGCCGCTTCCGACGACTCGGATATGGACGGTATTATCGAGGATCAGAAAGAACTTATTGAACGCGAGGCTGAACTTCGGGCTGAACTTGAAACCAGGCAGCGGGAACAAGAAGATCTGGAAAATGAGCTCCGGCTAATTGAAATTGAAAACGAGCTTGAACAAATAAAAAAGGCGGAAGAAATGCAGAATTATGACACGCAGGAAACTGTCTTTTTGAGATTCATGACAGACGTAAACAGCGAAAATTGTACTTTGCTTGAGGAATGGAGATGCTCCGAGGACTTTGTTCCGAATACGACGACGCCGTATTATTATACGATACCGGCTGAGAGCGTATCGCCCGCAGGTACTGCAGGAGAATACACAGTCAGGCGATATGTGCAGACAATGCCCTTTTTCACTCCTCGCGATGATGGATCTACTACTTGCGAGATAGTTAACACAAATCATGAGTATATCGTTGTATATAAAGGGGAATGCGAGCTGCAAAATATGGTGAGTATAACCGAATCGAATATTGACAGTTCGTACCTCTTGGAAAAAGATCTGGACGAGGGTTATGAAAATTATAACAATTATAAGGACACAAACGCAGATGATGTATATGGAACAATGGAAAAGGTAGGAGAAAGATACATTAATGAAATGACAAATAGAGCGAATACGAATTTCGGCAACGCTTACTTTTCTGTACTCGATACATTTTTAATGTATCCGCAGACGGGCAACAACGGAGATGCAGAGTTTGTGACGAGATGCTATGCGTCGCTTCCGAGTTCGTCAAACAGCAGTTATGACGATCCTTATGAGCCTTACGATCCTTTAAGAGATGCCGCCGCATTCAGGTTTTATTTTCTCGACGACAAGGGCAATGAAATTACAGATATGACAATGTCCGCATCGAGTAACGGAGATATTTACACTACCGACATGCGTTTCGATCCCGAATCCTACTGGAAAGATACGGTATATATTTCAAATGCGATCTTAAACGAAAGGGTCGAGATACCGGATGTTATCGGTATGTCGGCGGAAGAGGCTGAACAGACGCTGATAGAGGCGGGGCTTGATGTTACAGGAAAATATTATGTACAAGATTGGGTAGCTGTAGACGATCCTATTGAATTTAACCACGTTGTGAATGTTTATCCTTATATTGGCAGTATAGTTGATAAAGGTGAAAAAATAGAAATTGGTTTACGCGGAATAGGTATACCTTATTTGGGGGGTGAAGATGTTGATACAGCAGAAAAGATCTTGCGTGACATGGGATATGAAGTCAGGTACGAGTATCTTGACGGCACAAAACCGGGCGACAGCGACCTATGCGTTTTGTATAGCGATCCCAAAGGTCTTGATGTAAACGCAACAGAGGTCACATTATATATAACAGAAAGAGATAAAACTCAATAAGAACAAGAGCAAAGATAATATATATATTTATAGATAGATGAGGCAGTAAGGCCTGCTGAAATCTATTCGCCGTATTTTTCGGTTGTCACCTTTGGCAATAAGAGTCTGTGTTCATAGAAAATTTTATACGTCTTTTCGGCAAATTTTCCTGATAACTTCGTTAATTTTCTTTGCCATACGACAGTATGCCTACAAAAAATTTCCTTGTTCTCAGAAAAATTATGCACGAAAATCCGCATGACCTTCTATGAATACAGGCTCTAAGAAAAATAAGGCTTTATATAAAATAATACCGCACAAAGTTTTAAACATTCTTTGTGCGGTATTTGAGTCTATATAGACAACTTCTTTCAGCTTTCATATTCTCTTATTCTAAGCTTTATTCCAAGCTTATCGGCAACCTTACGCGCCGCTTCTATCTGCTCCTCCCCTATCACATCAACAACGGACAGTACAACATTCGGAACATATTTCTTACATTCAAACGCAAATTTCTGCATCGCCTCATAAGATTCCTCGCCGAACGACGGCCGTGTGACCTTAAGATATTCTTCCTTTGTGCCTGCGTTAAGGCTTATGGAAACGGTATCGGCTATGCCTTTCAGCATAAAAGCTGTCGGTTTTTTGTGAATAAGATCGGAAAGCCCGTTTGTGTTTATTCTTATCGGAGGACCGCCGTTTTCCTTTATGAATCTTGCCGTTGCAGCTAAAACCTCGATACGCTCTGTCGGCTCGCCGTATCCGCAGTATACTATCTCATTATACTTTTTAAAGTCTGCGTTTTTCAGAGCGCTGATAATTTCTTCCTCCGACGGCTCATGCTCTAGCCAAAGACTGTTCGAGCCGTAAGCGCCTGCGCCGTTGTTTCTTATGCAGAATGTACAGCTGCATGGACATTTATTTGTAATATTTACATAAAGATTGTTTCCGACTTCATAAACAATAGTCATTGCTTTTTCCATATTACTACCTCCATTATCATATTATGTTCATTTCTTGCCTCGATGCAAGAAACGAACCAAAGAAAATCAAGTTTCCGCTCCGGCACAGCTCACGCTGTGAGTCGCGAAAGCGAAAAAGCCAAATATAAAGTTTAGGTCAAGCCTTTTCAAAGGCTTGCGGATTCCAAAGGCAGAGCCTTTGGTCGCTCTCCGCAGAGAGCGAAACTCCTTGCCTTAGAAGCGCATTTCAAGGGGTGAATTTGAAAACGGCAGTTTTCAAAGAGGGGACGCTATGCAAGTGAAAGCGTCCCCATAAAGCGTTTATATGTTCATTTCTTGCCTTGATGCAAGAAATGAACCAAAGAAAATCAAGCTTCCGCTCCGGCACAGCTCACGCTGTGAGTCGCAAAAGCGAAAAATAAGAACTATCTTTATAGACGGGGACTGTAAATGATACTATTTACCATTCAGCAGATATGATTTATAATTGCGGAATTTTTGGGAAATTTATCTCCTGATTCTTGATTAAAGCGCAAGTTTTTTAGTTTCTCTTCAATTTTCTGTCTGTCCCTTGCGGGACAGACAGAAAATTAAATCGGGATTCTTAAGGGAACTTGTTCCCTTAAGCAGGGGGCTTGGGGGACAGAGTCCCCCATAAACTAAACTTCTCAAAAATTAAATTGCATGACTAAACAGGCTCTAAGGACGCCCTTTAGGGCGTCCTTTACTTATTTATGCTTCTTATGTTTCTTTCCTGACTTTTTCGGCGTACTCTTTACTGTTTCGGGATGTTTTTCACGATATCTTGATATCATAACCTTATTATTCTTCTTATCATATTTATAAAGAACCACGATAAAACCTATACCGGCTATAAGTAAAACTATGCCTGCGGTAAGTCCGGGCGGCGTATACGTCATTTTGACCGTATGCTCTCCCGGTTCAAGATTAACGCCTATAAGCGCCTTTGCGATCTCGACAGGTTCGGTTTTTTTGCCGTCAACTCTTACAGTCCAACCCGGCTCATAAGGAATACTTGTCATCATCATCTGACCCGACTCGGCGGTAATAGTTCCTTCAAGACTTCTTCCGCTCGCCTTTGTGATCTCCCATTGATTCTGTTTGAGTTGATTTATCGACTCCGCAAGCAGATCCTCGTCCAATTCATAGAAGAAGAAATCCCTTACTATTGTGTACTCGTTTGCGACAGTCATTCTCAGATCGATCTCAGTTCCCGGCTCAAAGCTTCCGAGGCACATCGTACAGTAATGGTGATCCTCAAAATACGTGTTTATAAAGTCAAATTCACTTGTAAAATTACCGTTTTCGTCTTTTTCGGTATTGATCCACAGATTCACCTTTTTCTGATTATCTGTCTTGAAAAAGATATATATCGGATTATCGGACGGCGCGTTAAATATCATGTCAACTGTCGGGTCGCCTTCTCCTGCCGTGTACTGCGTCTGATTTTCCCCATAAGGAGTTTCGCTTACGCTGTTTAAAATAAAATTATTTTTATCAACGTCTATGCTTTTAAAATACTCGGTAAACGATCTGAATACTTCCGCATCAAGGTCGATATCCGTATCGCCGCATAGCGTACTAAGCAAAATATTCTGACTTTTGAATATATTGTCGGTTCCGAATTCATTGACATTTTTGATAGTTTCATCAGCCATAAATCCTATGGACAACGCATAAGGATTCTCGTAAACGTCGGCAATGCAATCCTTATCCTCTTCGTCCTTGTATTCATAGGAGAAAACCTTATTGTATGCCGGATCGGTATAACGCTTGTAATCTTCTGTTCCGACATTTTCCTTGTAATTTTTATCTATCGAATATTTGATGCCCAAAACCGAATCAGCCAAAGGATTCGAGCCGCCGTAATCCGATTCAAAGCCTCCTGTATAATATCCCATTGCCGCGAGGAAATTAATGGTACGAGCGTTCATGACCGAACTTGAATGAGAAATACCGCGAAGTCCGAATGCCACATTGTCATTTACAGTACGGCGGTAGGATTCTGTTTTATCCGCACGGTAAAATCCGTCGTCATATTCATAAAGCTGTTCTGTAAGCTCTTTTCCTGTGTCAATGAAATTGTACCATGATGAACGCGTTGAATAGGAAAGCTCCTTATCCTCCGCTTTAAGAGTATCGACGCAGTTATAAATCAGCTCGCCCGATGAAAGTACGACCAACGCTATAGGAGCGATTATCGGGAACAGCTTTTCTTTTTTGGTGCATATAAATACTATCAGACTATAAACAGCCGCAAAAGCTATGCATATCCAGATATCTCTCTTGGCAATATGTTCAACCTTACCTTCCGCAACTCTTGACAGCGTTACCAGCAAAAACAATACGATACCGCCGAGCGTTCCGCATATTGCGGGCAGCTTGACGCCTTTAAAATTCTTGACCGTTTCCGCCGCCATGCAAAGCAGTACAAACGAGAACGTAAACGAATATCTGAACGGAAGCCAGTTAGGCATCTGAAAGCCATGCCATACCATATCGATAGGTCTTATACACATACATCCGAAAAGGACAAACGCCAAAACCGCATAGCCGACCCTTTTAAGCGTATTTATCTGCTTATTGAGAAAGAAAAGCGGCACTAAAACGAGCGTCAGCAAACCGCAGTAAATTTCGGGAAGTCCCTGAACATTTACCGAATCATACTGCGCGACCATAAGCTGCGCTAAAAAGTCAAGCGGATTAAACTGTGTCGCATACTTAAAACTCGGATCTGAAAAATCAAATTTACCGAGAGCAAGCGCGTTGTACACAGGAAGTATCATAAACGCGGCGCAAGCAAGCGCAGCAGCAGCCGACACGCCTATTCTTACAAACGCCTGCCAAATCTCATAAAGACGGTTTTTCCTTCCCGCATTCTTACAGCCGAATATAACATAATAGAAGAAATAAAGCGCTGTGAAAATGCATACCATGTATCCGATATAGAAATTGGCGACCATCATTATCGCAAGCGGAATTATAAAGTTAAGCTTTCTTCCGTCGTCGATAAGATACTCGATACCCAAAACTATAAGCGGCAAAAGCACTAAGGCGTCAAGCCACATAGGGTCGATAAGCTGTATAACTCCGTAAGCGCAGAGAGCGTAAAGCTGCGAGAAAATAAGCGAATGCATAGGCGAAAGCTTCTTTGATTTCTGCAAATAATAGCAGAACGTAACGGCTGAAGAGCCTATCTTCGCAAGCTGCATAATAAGCAGGCTTCCCAAAAGCATAGTTCTCGGGAGAAGCAATACAATGAGAGTATAAGGGCTTGCGAGGTAATAGCCTATGATACCCGCAAATCCTCCGGACAGATTTCTTGACCAGTTATAGAGAATGCTCTTGCCGCTTCCCCAAAAAGCGTCGCGCAGAGCCTCAAAGTAATAGACATACTGACCGTTCAAATCGAGAACAAGCACTGACTCGTCCCCGAAAGGGTATATCTTGAATATTGCGTATGCGGCATACATTATAACGACAGGTATCAGAAAGGCGATGAAATATATCTTGTTTCTGAAAAACCAGTCGCGCAAAAACAGCAGAAAGGCTTTGACTTTGCCGTTTTGAGCGGTTTCCGCCTTGATTTTAAGTTCTTCCGTATCAGGCATTTTTATCCTCCTTATGATTTTATACAATATTTTAGAAGTTGTTCTCATAGGAAAAGACGTATGCTTATGGCCTATGAGAAAAATTTCTTACACACGCCGTTTTTTACAGAAGTACCCCTGCGATAACAGGGGTATTTACATTGTTTATTTAGCGTATTCAACAGCGCGGCTTTCACGTATTATATTTACTTTGATCTGTCCCGGATATTCCATTTCGGATTCGATCTGCTTCGCGATATCCCTTGCGGCGATTATCATTTTCTCGTCGTTGATAACCTCGGGAACGACCATGATCCTTACCTCGCGTCCTGCCTGAACGGCATAACATTTTTCAACGCCCTCATAGGAAACGCATATTTCTTCAAGCTTCTGAAGACGCTTTATGTAATTTTCATAGTTTTCGCTTCTCGCGGCAGGTCTTGCTGCTGAAATAGCGTCAGCCGCCTGAACGATACAGGCTATAACGGTTCTCGGCTCAACGTCGTTGTGATGAGCTTCAATAGCGTGAACGACCTCGGCGTTTTCCTTATACTTACGGCACACGTCAACACCGATCTGAACATGAGAGCCTTCAATTTCAGCTGTGAGCGCTTTACCGATATCATGAAGAAGCCCGGCGCGCCTTGCGATATTTGCGTCAACACCGAGTTCAGACGCAAGTATGCCGGAAAGCTGCGCCACCTCGATAGAGTGGTTAAGCACGTTCTGACGATAGCTCGTTCTGAATTTAAGACGTCCGATAAGCTTGACAAGCTCGTGATTTATACCGTGTACGTTTGTTTCTAAAACTGCTCTTTCGCCCTCCTGTTTGATCTTATATTCTACGTCGCGTCTTGCCTTATCGACCATTTCCTCGATACGCGTCGGATGTATTCTTCCGTCCGCAATAAGCTTTTCAAGCGCAATTCTCGCAACCTCGCGTCTTACATGATCGAAGCATGAAAGCGTAATGGCTTCGGGGGTATCGTCGATGATGAGATCAACGCCCGTAAGCGTTTCAAAGGTTCTTATGTTTCTTCCCTCTCTGCCGATTATTCTTCCCTTCATTTCATCGCTCGGAAGAGGCACAACCGCGACTGTTGCCTCGGACACCTGATCCGCAGCGCATTTTGCGATAGCAAGCGAAATATAGCTTCTTGCCTTTTCTTCGCATTCATCCTTGATCTGCTGTTCGTAAGCCGCGATCTTCACAGCCTTTTCGTGAACAAGATCTCCTTCAAGCAATTGCAAAAGATATTCCTTTGCCTGATCCTTTGTAAATTCGGAGATCCTCTCAAGTATCTCCATCTGACTTTTCTTTATCGATTCGGCTTCCTTCAGCTTTTCGTCCGCAAGCCTGATCTTGTTCTGGAGCATATCTTCCTTGCGCTCCAAATTATCGTTTTTTCTGTCAAGTGTTTCCTCTTTTTGCTGTATGCGTCTTTCCTGACGCGAAATTTCAGAACGTCTGTCTTTTATTTCCTTGTCAGCATCTGAACGCAGCTTGTAAATTTCATCCTTTGCCTCAACAAGAGCCTCTTTTTTCTTTGTTTCAGCTTCCTTACCGGCATCGGCAAGAATTCTTTCAGCTTCTTTTTCGGCAGAACCTACCATGGATTCAGCCTGCTTTTGTCTGTAGGATATTCCCTGTTTAAAGCATATAAATCCGGATACAACAGCGCCTACTATCAGCGCAGCAATACAGCATACAATAATTATAATCGTATCCATTGTCGCACATTACCTCCTTATGGAATAGTTATAGAAATTGTATAATATTGTTTTCATTGACAAAGCCCTAAGAACCTGTTCGATATCTTAAGGCAATATCGCTGAACCAATAACTAAATTACTCCGGCAGGATAATGTTGCCATAATTATATTCATATTTTTATTTTATCACAGACTTTTTTGTCTGTGCAGTAAAAATTATACCGAAGCCGCGGCGGCATATATCTTTATCTGCCTGAAGGGGCTTCATCTATATAAAAGTATGATTGCAATTACAGCCGCATAAAAGCCGCAGTAATAATTGTGCAAATTTATACAATATAATTATTTTATACTTTTTTGAGCAAATTGTCAAGAGGAATTTATATATATGGGCAGACTTTCCTAAAATTTATTAATTAATTAAAATTTTAAACACATAATTTGTGCAATTTAAGACAAAATAAAGGCAAACAAAAAAGTCGCCTTGTTCTCAGAAAAATTATGCACGAAAATCCGCATAAACTTCTATGAACACAGGCTCTAAAATTATAAAGAGGTGTTTTTAATATGGTAACAAAAAAAGAATACGATGAAATGAGCAAAAAAGCCTCCCCGAACAGCAGAAGCATTGTAAACGTGCCTATGGCATTCCTGACGGGCGGGATCATCTGC
Source organism: Clostridium sp. (assembly GCA_023664445.1). Taxonomy (GTDB): domain Bacteria; phylum Bacillota; class Clostridia; order Oscillospirales; family Ruminococcaceae; genus Porcipelethomonas. The sequence goes on from JAMPFN010000046.1 coordinate 10,398, forward strand.
ACATTAGGAGAATTGATGCTCAACATATTCTCGCATTTCGGGCTTGAAAGGGAAGCGGCAGGCGCATGGGCGTCGATAGCGCTGGTATTTTTAAGCGCGCTTCTGACAGGGCTTGGATTATACGAAAAGCTTGCAAAGCATGCCGGCGCAGGTACGCTTGTACCGATAACAGGCTTTGCAAACGCCGTCGTATCGTCTGCCGTAGAATCAAAGACAGAGGGACTGATACTCGGCGTCGGCGCAAAGATATTCACGATAGCCGGACCTGTTATTCTTTACGGAACAGCGGCGTCGTTTATTTACGGATTTATTTATTATTTCTTTTTAAGCTGACTATAAAGAACCTGTTCAGATCCGTTTTTCGCGGATCTGAACAGGTTCTTACAATTATTTTGCCGCATTAACAGCCGTTTCAACGATCTTCGGGAAATACCATGTATTATTGCTTCTGTTGAGCAGTCCGAAATCGTCCTGCGCGCCGTTATCCCAAAGGAAGCATTTGATTCCGCGCTGTTTGGCTGACTTTACATAATAGTCGGTATAGTTTACGCGTACATCGTCGTTATTTTTGTTGACCGTTCCCCATTCGCCGATAATAACGGGTATCCCCTTATCTACGAACTTTGACTTAAGATAATCGAAGCCTTCGTCAAGAGCTTTTTTATCGGCGTCCGTTCCCCAATCGGATCTCGGATCGTCGGGTCCGGCAAAATCCCATGGCGAATAATAATGTATCGAAACGATTATCCTGTCGTCGGCAGGTATTTTTACATCGTCAACGCCGGTTTTATCAATAGACGCCGCGTGAGATGTTACAATAAGAGAGCGCGTGGCATTGTTTCCGCCGGATTTTCTGACAGTTTCAACAAAAGCCGCAAAAAGGTTGTTTATGACCTCGCGTTCTTCGGCGATACCGCATGTCCATTCATCCTGACCGCCAATGATCCTCGGTTCGTTCATGCCCTCAAACAGCAGATGGTAATCGTAATCCTTAAATCGTGCACAAAGCTGTTCCCATATCTTTACAAGCTTTGCCTTTACCTTAGCTTCGTCCGCCTTACTGGGATTGAGCCATGTATAATCGTCATGGTGTACGTTAAGAATTACGTACATTCCGTTGTCATAGGCATAATCAACGACCTCGTTCACTCTGTTGAGCCAGCCTTCTTCTATGGTATCTCCGTTTAAATGTTCATTCCAGGTAACAGGTATTCTGACAGCGTTAAAGCCTGCCGCCTTTACTGCGTCGATATTTGCCTTTGTTGTTTTGGGATTGCCCCATGCGGTTTCAAATTCGTCGACCTGCCATGTTATGTTATAGCAGTCGAGCGTATTTCCGAGCGACCAGCCAAGCTTGATGTCTTTTACTATATCCGCCGAACTTTTTACGCCGGTACTGTCAGCCGTATTATTTTCAGCGTTGTCCTTAGGTACTTCCGCATCGGCGTTCGCGTTTAAGACGGGCGCGGAGCCGCTGCTGTATTTTACCGTAACCGACTCAAGGGTCACAGAATCCTGTTTGCTCCACCAATATCCAAGCATAACCTCTCCGTCCGATGAAATATAATCCTTAATTTCATCAGGCACAAGCCAATAAAGAGTTGCGCTATCAGAATTCGTCATAACGGCAATATTTCCGCTTTGATACCAGTTTTTATCCGTTTTTGCAGGACAGCCGTCGTCAACCGAAATGCCGTATTCTCCGGAATATTTTTGAAGCTCGCCGCCCGCCTTTATCTTAAATTCAAAATACTGCGGCGTATCGTCCTTGCTTATCATGTCGGAAAGCGGTATGTTCAGCTTTTTGTCCGCTTCGCTTCCGTAGCTGAGCGTCTTGTTGATATCGATAGTCTTTGTGCCGTCAACGGGTATCTCGGCTGTCGTTGAATAGTTGCAGATTATACTTGCGAGTCTAAGACGCTGTAATCCTCCCCACCAGTAGCCGACCTCGATGCTTCCCTTATCGCTGATGTTTACATAGTCCTTTATTTCTCCGGGAACGTCCCATTTAACTTCAAGATATGCGCTGTTCACGTCCATTTCAAAATCAGCGGACTGATACCAGCCCTCGTCTGTCGCAGCGGAACAGCCCTCGTTTACCGAAATTCCGCATGCGCCTTTATAGCTGCTGATATTTGACGCGCCGTCCTCGGCATAGAAAACGAAAACAAACGAATCTATCTTGTCCCCCGGCTTTGCAAATTCGCTTAAAGACGCCTTATAGGTTTTGTTTCCGTCATAATCGAGTATCGCATTGATATCGCTTTTTTCGCTGCCCATTGAAAAGCTTACCGTTTCTATCGGGCTTATATGAGCGGTTGTTGTGACCTCGGGTTCGGTAATCTCCGCAGGAGGCTCTGTCGAAGGGGAAGTTTCGGCTTCGGTCACGACCTCGGCGGCTGACGATGAGTTTTCGTCCTTTTTACCGCTTCTGCCAAGTAAAAACGCAATACCTGCAATAAGCACAACAATGATCACCGCAAGAGCGGCAACCGCAATTTTTAATCCTTTATTATTTTTCTCCATTTTCCTTTCCTTTCTTGATAAATCAGGCAAGTAAAACCTGCCGTAAAGACGTATGCCTTATATATTCATTATCAGCAGACCTGCTGCTCTTACCAAAAGAGCCGCAGCCCAAGCTATCGCGCATTGTCCTATTACAACGGCTACAGCCCATTTTCCGCCAAGCTCTCTTTTGACTGCCGCTATTGCCGCAACGCACGGCGTGTAAAGCAGACAGAACACCAAAAGCGCCGCCGCTGAAAGAGGCGTCAATAACGCGGTCATTCCCTCCTTACTGCCAAATAGTACGGTAAGAGTCGAAACAACGCTTTCCTTTGCCATAAAGCCGGCGATAAGAGAGGTCGAAACTCTCCAGTCGCCAAAGCCGAGCGGTTTGAATATCGGAGCGATAAATCCGGCGGCTGCGGCAAGTATGCTGTCCTGTGAATCGCTTACCATTCTGAAATGAAAATCAAAGGTCTGCATGAACCATATGACGATCGACGCCATAAAAATTATGGTAAACGCTCTTTGCAGAAAGTCCTTTGATTTTTCCCACAAAAGCTGCGCTACGTTGCGTACGCCCGGCATACGGTAATTCGGTAGCTCCATTACAAACGGAACAGCCTCGCCGCTGAACATAGTGCCTTTAAAAACAAGCGCCGTCAATATGCCCGTTAAAATACCGAAAAAGTACAGACCGACCATGACAAGTCCCGCATGATCCGGAAAAAATGCCGCGGACAAAAAGCCGTATATCGGCAGCTTTGCCGAACAGCTCATAAACGGCGTCAGCAAAACGGTCATTTTTCTGTCGCGTTCGGACGGAAGCGTCCTGCTTGCCATAACTCCGGGAACGGTACAGCCGAAGCCTATCAGCATAGGCACTATGCTTCGTCCCGAAAGCCCGATTTTTCGCAGAAGCTTATCTGTCACGAACGCCACCCTTGCCATATAACCTGTATCCTCAAGCAGCGACAGGAAGAAAAACAGCGTAACGATTATCGGCAGAAAGCTTAAAACGCTTCCGACTCCGCTGAAAATCCCGTCTATCACAAGCGAATGTATCGCTCCGTTCACGTTCCATTCGGTCATTACCCTGTCAGCGGCGTTCATGAGAAGATCGACTCCCTTTTCAAGCAGTCCCTGAAAAAACGCGCCTATAACATTGAACGTAAGAAAAAATACGATCGCCATTATAACGATAAAAGAGGGAATAGCGGTATATTTTCCCGTAAGTATCCTGTCGATCCTGCGGCTTCTTACACGTTCGCGGCTTTCCTGCGGCTTTACCACGGTTTTGCCGACCAGTTTATGTATAAATGAAAAACGCATGTCGGCAATCGCAGCCGCTCTGTCAAGACCTCTTTCCACTTCCATTTGGCTTATGATATGCTCTATCATTTCCTTTTCATTCTGTGAAAGCTTCAGAAGCCCGGTTATCTCGTAATCGCCCTCGACAAGCTTTGTCGCCGCGAATCTCAGCGGTATCTCCGCCGCCTGCGCGTGATCCTCTATAAGATGCATTACCCCGTGCAGACACCTGTGAACAGCACCGCCGAAATCGTTCTTACCGCAAAAGTCCGTTCTTCCCGGACGCTCCTGATATTTGGCAATATGCAGCGCATGATCCACAAGCTCGTCAACGCCCTCGTTTTTAGATGCGGAAATAGGCACAACGGGTATGCCGAGCATTTCCTCCATTTCATTTATGTGTACGGAGCCGCCGTTGCCCCGCATCTCGTCCATCATATTGAGAGCCAGGACTATCGGAACATCAAGCTCCATAAGCTGCATGGTAAGATAAAGATTACGCTCTATATTGGTAGCGTCGGCAATATTTATAATGCACTTGGGCTTTTCGTTAATAATAAACTGCCTTGTAACGATCTCCTCGCTGCTGTAGGGCGACATTGAGTATATGCCCGGCAGATCGGTTATTTCCGTATTGGCACGCCCCTTTACAGTACCGCTTTTTCTGTCGACCGTCACGCCCGGAAAATTTCCCACATGCTGATTTGAACCCGTAAGCTGATTGAACAGCGTCGTCTTTCCGCAGTTCTGATTTCCAGCAAGAGCAAACGTAAGCCTTGTTCCTTCGGGAAGCGGTTTTTCGTCCGACTTGACGTGATAGCGTCCGCCCTCTCCAAGACCCGGGTGAGCCGTTTTTCTGCCGCTTCTTTTTTCAGGATTACGATGCTCCTGTTCCTCGGGAGAGATCTCTTTTACCGTGATCTTTTCCGCGTCGGCTATTCTCAGCGTAAGTCCGTATCCGCTGACTTTAAGCTCGATGGGATCGCCCATGGGAGCAAATTTCACAAGCTTTATCCTCGCGCCCGTTATAATTCCCATATCGAGAAAATGCTGACGAAGCGCGCCTTCTCCGCCAACAGTTTCAACAATGCAGCTTTTTCCTATTTCCAGTTCGTTTAATGTCATAAGATCACGACCCAAATAAAAAATTTATAATGTGTGCGGACATCTTATTTAACCGTATCAACTTTCATAAGGTTTGTATTTCCCGAAACGCCGAGCGGTACTCCGGCAGTAATCACCACCTTATCTCCCGTTTCAACAAGTCCTGCCGATTTTGCCGCTTCGACCGCATGTTCAAAAAGCTCGTCGGTGTTGGTTTCCTCATTGATAACAAGCGGAGTTACGCCCCACGACATATTCATCTGACGGCATACGGTTTCATCGGTCGTGCAGCTGATTATCGGACAAAGCGGACGGTATTTGGAAATGAGCCTTGCTGTGCTTCCGCCCTTTGTGACTGTGATTATCGCTTTTACGTCAAGGTCGTGAGCAGTCGTAACGGAAGCGTGAGAGATAGCGTTTGCGATATTCGGGTCGCTGTCGTTTCCTCTTTTGTAAAATCTCGCCTTATAGTCGATATTCTTTTCCGTAGTTTCGGCAATGAGAGCCATTGTACTGACAGCCTCTACGGGGTATTCTCCGGCGGCGGTTTCTCCCGAAAGCATAATAGCGCTTGTACCGTCATAGATAGCGTTTGCAACGTCCGTTATCTCGGCACGGGTAGGTCTTGGACTCGATATCATAGATTCAAGCATCTGCGTTGCCGTGATGACCTGTTTGCCTGCGCCGTATCCCTTGCGGATAAGGTCTTTCTGTATTGCCGGGATCTGTTCAAACGGTATCTCAACGCCCATATCGCCTCTTGCCACCATAATACCGTCGGCTGCTTCAAGTATCTCGTCGATATTTTCAACGCCTTCAAGATTTTCGATCTTTGCGATTATCCTGACATTGAACCAACCAAGACTCTGCGTATATCTTCTCAGATAATTTATATCGGCAGCCGTTCTGACAAAGCTTGCGGCGATAAAGTCATATTCCATTTTAGCTCCGAACTCGAGATCGCTCATATCGGCGTCGCTTAAATACGGCATGGAAAGCTTAACGCCGGGAATATTTATTCCCTTGTTGTTGGAAAGCTTTCCGCCGTGGATAACCTTACAGGTTATCTCGGTTTGAGTTACCTTTTCGGCAATAAGCTCGATAACGCCGTCGTTTATAAGTATGCGTGTGCCGGCGCTTACGTCGTCGGGGAGCTTTTTGAAAGTAACGCTTCCTATTTTATCCGTGCATAAACGCTCTTCCGTCGTAAGGGTATAGGTATCGCCGTTTTTTATTTCAACGGGCTTGTCGTCAACAAATCTTCCAAGCCTTACCTCGGGTCCCTTCGTATCCATCATGGCGGCAATGGGAAGTCCCAGTTCGTCCGCAACCTTTCTGACTGTTTTCAGGCATTTTTCGTGGTAGCCGTAATCGCCGTGGGAAAAGTTGAAGCGCGCCACATTCATACCGTGTTCCATAAGCTTTTTCAGCATTTCTTCCGTTGCGGTCGCAGGACCGACTGTGCATACGATTTTTGTTTTTCTCATATTTGTCTCCTTTTTTATTTATATGAAAAATCAGCTTGCTCATATTATCGGAACAGCGCCGACTATGTAAAGCGAGGGGATATCCTTGTACTTGGACGGCATCATGTCGTAAAGCCCCGTACCCGTCGGAATAAGATATCTTACCCGGAAACCGTTTTCCTCAAGTTCGGTCACAAGCTGTTTTGACGTCCACATAGCCTCATAGATAGGGTATTGATCCCAGCCCTCGATAGCGCGGAGCTTTATGGAGGTCACGGGGTCTTTGCCGCTGAAAAGAAGCAGTCCTCCGGATTTGAGTTGATTTCTGGCTTTTTTATAAAGAGTTTTTCGCGTTTTGTAATCAAAATGATTTATATAGTCAAAGCCTGTGATAAAATCAAATTCGCCGTCCGTATCCTGTGAAATATCGGACGAGGTAATGTCAGCCGTGTTAAAGTAATTTTTTATGACTGCGGCAGAAGCGGTCTTTTCAAGCGACTGGATATATTTGAGCGTAAAATCGCCCGAATTTCTGACATTGAGAATAAAGTCAAGTATATCGTCGGCAGAACGGGCAAAGCCTATACCCGCATTGTCAAGCTTTCTTACAAGGCGCGAGTATTTTTCCGCTCCGCCCGGTACGGCGTTTTCAATTCCCGATTCAACGGCGGATATTACTTTTCCCGTCGCAAGCTCCTCGGCGGACGCCGCGGCGATACAGCGAAAACCCGACTTTTTCAGCTCGTTATATGCGTCGTTGTTCATCGCGGTATAGCTGTGTATTCCGCAGTCGTTCAAGAATCTCAGATCCTCGATAAATTCCTCACTCAGTCCCTCGAAGGGACTGCGTCCCGTAATAAATATCATGCCGGATTTCAAAACGGCTTTTTCGGGAACGGCAGCCGTTTCGCCGCAGTATACAAAATATTTGCCCGAATCGCCCGATACGCTTCCGTTTTCGATTTTATATATGCTGTTTTTGCTTAAATTTCTGTAGATTATCTCGGCGTATTTTTCAGTACCGTAAAAGTCTATGCCGATCTCCTCGTAGGCGTTATAATATGAAAGCTCACGGCTGAACGTTTTCATGCAAAGCTTTTCAAGTTCCTTCAGCTTTTTCTCACGCTGCGTGGGCGTGGAACGCTTTATCGATTCGATATGCTCGGGCATGTTTATGATAGAATCTATCTTTGCTTCCCTACAGCCCTTAGGACGCTCCCGAAGCCTTGCGCCGGGCGATATGTGAAGTACATAGTTTTCCGTGCGGCTGCTTATTTTTTCAAGAGCGCCGTCTATTTTTTCAAGCTGTCTTGAATTGAGAGTCGATCGCAGTTTTACCGTATCGAGATCCTTTTTCATAGTATAAACAGGCGTGGTATCTCTTTTTCTCGCGTTTACTTCGGCGGAAAGAGCGTCTTCAAGACGTTTGCAGTGATCGGCAAGCTCTTCCAAGCAGTCGAGCAGCTTGTTATTGAATTCGTTTTGATTCTGTCCGAAGCATTTTAAATTATCCAATGCGTCCGGATATTTTTTATCAAATTTTTTCTGAACAGCGGACATTTCCTCATCATTTTCAGGATTATACACAGAGGTATTTTTCCTGAGATCTTCAATTCCTTTCAATTCGTTCACCCTCCGAAATGTTTATCTTCATTTTCTTCCGAATTAAGTTCCCCCGGGAACAGCATGGTTTTCAAGGTCATCAGCATAAGACGCAGATCCATTACAAACGAGTACTGCTCGATATACATAAGATCCATTTTCAGCTTGTCGTAAGGCGTCGTATTATAAACGCCCGTTACCTGCGCATATCCCGTAAGACCGGCTTTAACTTTTAATCTATAGCGGAATTCCGGCATATCCTTTTCATATTTTTCAGTAAGCTCCGGACGCTCCGGACGCGGTCCTACGACCGACATATCGCCCTTTAGTATATTAAAAAGCTGCGGAACTTCGTCAAGCCGGCATTTCCTCAAAACCTTTCCGACCCTTGTTATTCTTTTATCGGATTTTACGGCGAGCATGGCAACGCCGTCCTTTTCCGCATTCTGTATCATACTGCGGAATTTGTAAACATAAAATTCACGTCCGCCGATAGTCAGGCGTTTCTGCTTATAGATAATATCTCCGCCGTCGTCTATTTTAATGGCAACGGCGATAATGATCATTATCGGTGAAAGAAGCACGGCGAATACGACGGAAAATAATATGTCAAAAAACCTCTTGAACAAACGCTGATCGAACGACAGACCTTCGTTGCGGCACAAAAGCAGCGGCGAATCAAAAAGCTTTATATCCTCTCCGCCTCTTATTATGATGTCCGATATTTTAGGCGAAATGTAAAGACGCTTTGAATGCTCAAAGCAATATTTTATGATGTCGTTTCTTAGTGTGCCGCTTATATCGCACATTATAACGCCTTCATATTTTTCGATTTCCGACTTTATTTTTGAAAAGTCTTCTTTTATGCTTATAGATTCGCATATCATGTATTTATCTTCGCGCTTGCTCATTTTATTTGTAAGCGTCGCCGCCTTTTGGCTTCCGTAAATAATAATAAGCTTTCTCGGCGGATACAGCTTTAAATATATCCTGTTGTTTATGAATATCCACCAGGCGATTATGATAAGATCGGCGATAGTCATGTATATCATAGGAGTTATCATCATAAAACGTCTGCCGATAACGCTTATCTGGAAATATGTTATGATATTGACCGCAACCATCGATATGGCTTGCGAATACAGCATATCCGACCGTTTCAGATAACCCATTTTAAGACCGCCGTACGCTTTGAAAAAAAGCAGCGTCAGTATTATATAAATGAAAATAACTACCCAGTTGCCTCGTCTGTAGAAAGGCTTGATAATAATATCGCTGTAAAATTCATACCATACGTAAATAAATACGCCCGCAAGAGCGGCAAGCAGTACCACGCTTGAAAAAAAAGAAATTATTCTTTTATATTGTTCGTTGTTTTTCATAATGCTGTCCCTGTATTCAATCAAATTTGTTATTTTGGGCAATGCGGATAACCTTTTCCGCATAACGGTTTTGCCTTAAGGTTCAAAAGATTACCGCCGCGTCAATAATACTTATATTTATATTATTATATCAAATATGCCGTTTTTAGTCAATAGAAATTCCTTTATTATCAAAAAACCGAATATCATACAATTTAATTTTCAGAATTTTGAGGCGCTTTATCTCCTGATCCTTGCCAAGAATGTTCTATGTGGGTACTTATATTTTTAGTAATACTTCCCCTTGGGGAAAGTATTACTAAAAA
>JAMPFN010000047.1 GCA_023664445.1 Clostridium sp.
GAAAAGTTTGTATTGCCCAAACTGCGGGGCAAAGATGGAGGAGGCAGAAAATGAAAAAATCAGAGATATATAAAAGCATAATAAAAGACGTGATTTCCGCATCTGGCGGTGACATTACGGACGAATATTTCGACAAAATCAAAACGCTTTTTTCAGAGTATGAAACTCTGACCATGTTGGAGAAAAATCAGGAGGAAATCAATGGATAGCTGTATTTACGACCAATTAGAACAATGCTTTCACGATTGTGAAAACTGTCCTAAAGAGAACAAACCCGAGCCTGACCGGGACATGCTAAGGGATATTGAAAGGGAAGAAAAATCATGATATTAGCAGATCCCGAAACACATGCAAGTTGGCTTGAAGCGCGAAAAAACGGTATCGGCGGCAGCGACGCCGCCTGCGTACTGGGCAGGAATAAGTACAAGTCCAACTTACAGCTCTGGAGAGAAAAAACGGGTGCAGATCCCAAGGATATTTCGGACAAGCCTGCCGTTGTTTACGGCAAAAAAGCCGAATCGTATCTTCGTGAATTGTTCGCGCTGGACTTCCCCGAATACGATGTCGAATACCACGAATACAGAATGTACGCCCATGAAAAATATCCCTTTATTTTCGCAACGCTCGACGGCGAACTGACAGCAAAATCAGGCGAAAATGGCGTTCTTGAAATAAAAACCACTACTATTAATAATGCGGATCAATGGAACGACTGGGACGAAAAGATCCCCGATAATTATTACGTACAAGTCCTGCATCAGCTGCTTGCGACAGGCTTTGATTTCGCAATCCTAAAGGCGCATATCAGGTACTTCAAAAACGAGGAATTGAACATAACGACGCGTCACTACAGGATAGACCGCGCCGAGGTCAAGGACGAGCTGTCAATACTGCTTGATGCGGAGATCAGGTTCTGGAAAAGCGTTCAAAACAAAGCCGAACCGCCGCTGATACTGCCTGAAATTTAGTCGGTGACCCTATGTAAAAAAGGAGGAAATTGAATGGAAATACAGATACTGACTGACTTGAATTTACTTCCGTCAGTTATAGAATTCAATTACGAGGAGCTGAAATCGGAGATTTCCGAAAGGCTTGAATACTACAAAAATCTCGTCGTCACCGAGGACGGTATCAAGGCCGCAAAGGCTGACAAGGCAAAGCTTAATAAGCTCATCACCGTCATTGAAGACGAGCGTAAGGAGATAAAAAAGCGTTGTCTTGAGCCGTACGACAGCTTTGAAGCTAAATGCAAGGACCTTGTTTCGCTGATAAAAGCTCCTGTTGCCGCGATAGATAAGCAGATCAAGGAGTTTGAAAATATAAGGGATCAGAAAAAATACGACGAGCTGAAAAACTGTTTTGACAATTACATAGGCGATATGGCTGACATTATTCAGTTTGATAAGATTTTAAATCCCAAATGGAAAAACGTTACGGAAAAAACCGATAAGCTCAAAGCGGAAATCGAGGATAACATCGACCGTATCAAAAAAGAGCTTGACACTCTCGATACCGAATATGCCGGCAAGCCCTATAAAACGGCTGTTATTTCGGAATACCGCAAGGGCTACAGCATGAGCAAGGCGATGATCTACGCGGCGCAGCTTAAATATGAAGACGAAATGCAAAAGAAAGCGCGTGACCGCGCAGGACATTTCGCGCATTCCCCAAACGCGGAAATACCGATCGACGCTCGCGAGGAAAACGAAGCGGAACAAAAAGTAAATATTTCCGCGGAAGAAATCCTTGAAAATCCCGATAGCGAAAGGCTTTTAACAGGAACATTCAAGGTGTCGTGCACACGCGGAAAATTGATCGCTTTACGCGATTTTATGAAAGAAAACAATATTCATTTTGAAGTAATCAGATAATTGGAGGAAAAGTAAAATGACGGTTAAAAATAGTTTGACAACAGGCAAATTCGATAACAATTCAGTTACGTTCAAGGCAGGAAACGACGATGTAAAGCTTAGTCCGGTAACGGTCAGAAATTATCTTGTTTCAGGAGATGCGGACAAGGTCACAGATCAGGAGATCGTGATGTTCATTAACCTCTGCAAATATCAGGGACTGAATCCGTTTTTGCGTGAAGCATACTTAATAAAATACGGCACGCAGCCGGCAACTATCGTGACAGGAAAATCCGCTTTTGAAAAGCGTGCCGCAAGGTGTGAAAAATACAAAGGCTTCGACGCGGGAGTGATCGTATATATTCCTGATATAGGGCTTGAAAACAGATCGGGAACGGTGGTTTTAAAGGATGAAGAACTGGTAGGCGGCTGGGCTGAAATTTATGTCGAGGGCTATGAAAAGCCGGTAAAATCCGCCGTATCTCTTGAAGAGTATATGGGCAGAAAAAAGGACGGTACGGTCAATTCCCAATGGTCGTCAAAGCCGGCGACGATGATAAGAAAGGTCGCTAAGATGCAGGCTCTCCGAGAAGCGTTCCCCGACAACTTCGAGGGTATGTACGGCGCGGAGGAAGTCAATATCGACACTCCTCTCCCTGAAACGCCTGTCGAAAATATCTCAAGGTCAGAACCTGAACCGCAGTCCGATTTCGCAGACGTCTTGGAGGGATAACGGTTGATGAATGATGTGAAAATCGATGAAACGATTTATGCCCCGCAAAACAAATACGGCTATAAAATCAACGTAAATCACCAAAGAATAAGACCTCTTTACGAAGCTTACAAAAAGAAGCTCGGGGCGATCATTCTCTCGGATAAAGAGCGTTTTCACTTTGAATATATAATATTTCAAATGATTGAAAGGAAGCGCGCGACCGCGCAGGACATTTCGCAATGATTGAAAGAGAATGAAAATTCGATTACAATTTTTTCTTATTTGTACGCGGGAGTGCAAAAAGATATCCCAAAACGGTTATTTGTGAAAGGAGGCGGTAAGTTGGCAAACAGAAGAATGTTCAGCCTTGATATTATTGACAGCGATACATTCCTTGATATGCCGCCAACGGCTCAAAACTTGTACTTTCACCTTGCAATGCGCGCAGATGACGACGGTTTTATAAGCAGTCCGAATGCGATAAAACGAATGGTAAACGCTTCGGACGATGATTTGAAGCAGCTTGTTTCAAATGAGTTCATAATTATTTTGTATGGAAAAATTGCAGTTGTAAAGCATTGGAGAATGCACAATACAATTCAAAAGGACAGATACAAAAAAACTGTTTACATCAAAGAATTTGACAGTCTTGAAATTTCGGAAAACGGCGAATATATGCAGAAAAAACGCCATGTTTCCGAAATGGAAACAGACTGTATACATTTTGATTCCAATATGTATACACAGGATAGGTTAGGTAAGGATAGTATAGATTATAACCCCCCTATATCCCCCCAAGGGGACAAGTCTGTCGATAAGTCAAGCAAAAAGTCAGAGAAATCCGAAACAGACTCTTTCAGTGAATCATTTGATGATTTTTGGAAAGCGTACCCGAAGAAGGTTTCAAAGAAAAACGCGTTAAAGGCATGGAATAAGCTCAAACCAAACGACGATTTAGTCAGGGAAATCCTTTATGCTTTGGAACAGCAAAAACGATCTGTTCAGTGGCAAAAGGACAACGGTCGGTTTATTTCATACCCTGCAAGATGGCTGAACGACAGACGCTGGGAGGACGACATATCAACCGAAAATTTACAGCATAGCACGGACGCGCACAGCTACGATCTCGACGATTACAAGTCGCTTGTGAACAAATTCGATTAGTGGGGAATTATCATGAAAAGCTATGAATTTAACGGTCATATCTGGGTTTCTTGTCAGGAATGCGAATACGGAGCTTACGGTGCGGTAAAAAGCTGCTCCGTCGGCATAAATATTGACGATGCGGTTTACTTTGATCACGGCTGTTGGGCAGGGGAGCTTATGGAGCGCGTGACCGCGCAGGACATGCCGCGCGTTTCAGATTCGACAAATGAAACTGAACGCTCGCGAGGATAAAAATTAAGGTGATTTTATGCGTAAATTTACATACACGCTTCCTGAAATACCGCCGTCTAACAACAGATTTATCGGCAGAAGAAACAACTGGGAGTATCAGAGCGAAAAGAAAAGGTGGGCGCGGATGATATCCCTGTTATGCGTTCCAAAGCCTAAAAAGCCTTTTGAAAAAGCAAAGGTCAGGCTGACGTACCGCTTCAAAAACCGTATCAGGCGCGACCCTGACAACTACAGCGGCAAGTTTATCCTCGACGGTCTGGTGCATGCCGGAATAATTACGGACGACAGCTTCGGCAATATCGAGCTGATACTCTGCGGCGGGTACGACAAGGATAACCCCAGAACTGAAATTGAAGTGACAGGCGCGTGACCGCGCAGGACAGCGAAAATGAATGGAGGTAAAAAATGAACGATCTGAAAGAAACGACAATTCAGCTCGAACGCCTGAAAGATCACTGCAAGGCTATGTCAGAGATCGACGACTGCTGCTCGAATTATACAGAGTACGTCAAGGCTCTCGATAAGGCGATCGGGATCTTGAAAGACTTAGACACAGACGATGAAACGGAGTGCGAAGAAAAGGATAGGATATATTCGCTGCTAAATGAAATAGGCGTTCCGCAAAACCTGAAAGGCTATGAATATACAGCGGATGCGCTATTGCATATGACGGCGTTCCCGAATATGAAAATAAAGGATATATATTCATCAATAGCAATAGAACACGATACAACTGCACAAATCATTGAGCGGTCAATAAGATATTGCGTCGAAAGAACGTTTGACAGCATAAAACCCGAATCAATTGAAAGCTTTTTTTCAGAGCTTGATTGTAACAGATCGGAACCCACCAATAATGAATTTTTGACATCTATTGCCGACTATTTGAGCTTTTGCGAGTTTTTTTGAAAAAATTTAAAATTCGACAAAAAAACGACAAAATTTATATTCTTTTTATGATATAATTAAAGCAAGGAAAAATTATTTGACGAGGTGGTGATATGGCTGCAAGGCTCACGGACAAACAGAAAAAGAAAATTATCGCTGATTATTTGGAGCTTGGCAGCTATAGAGCCGTTGGAAAGAAAAACGGAGTTTCAGCCGACAGCGTGAAGCGTGTCATAAGCAAAACGGACGGTTTCGAGCAAAAAGCGGCACAAAAAAAAGAAGAGAACACCGCCGATATTCTCGCATATATGGAAAGCAAACGCCAAAGCGTGTGTCAAATCCTCGACGTGGGCTTACAGGTTTTGCCCGAAAAAATTGCAGGCGCAAAATCGGCGTCGGAGGTCACCACGGCAATGGGTACGCTGATCGACAAGTGGACTGCCGTAAGCGGAAGCCCCCAAGACGAATCTTACGAGGACGAGCTTAGCAGAAGCTTGAGAGAACTGGGAAAGGAGTTGGAAAGCGATGATTAGCGAAAAGCAAAAGAAAATCCTTGCCTTTCCCTACTCCAAATACGACACCCTGATCTGCGACGGCGCGGTGCGTTCCGGCAAGACCTCGATCATGACTGTCGCTTTTATCGACTGGGCAATGCGCGAATTCAGCGGCAAGCGTTTCGGAATTTGCGGCAAGACTGTGGGGAGCGCGACCGAAAACATGATAAAGCCGTATATGGCTATGCTTTACGCAAGAAAACGCTATACTCTGAAATGGCGCAGATTTGAAAAAATCCTCGAGGTCAGCCGCGGTTCGGTCAAAAACCTGTTTGAGATATTCGGCGGTAAAGACGAATCCTCATATGAGCTCATACAGGGGCGTACTCTTGCCGGCGTTCTGCTCGACGAGGTGGTGCTTATGCCCGAGAGCTTTGTAAATCAGGCGTTGGCAAGGTGCAGCGTAGACGAGGCGCGAATGTGGTTTTCCTGCAATCCCGATAATCCCGGGCATTGGTTTTACACCAAATGGATAGAACGGCGAAAGGAAAGAAACGCGCTTTATCTGCATTTTTCCATGACGGACAACCCCTCGCTGTCACAGAAAACCCTGCGGCGATATGAATCGACATATACGGGGGTTTTCTATCAAAGGTACATATTAGGCGAATGGGTAGCGGCAGAGGGGCTGATATACCCGATGTACGACAACACCGTCCCTACGATCGACAGGGAATACATAAAGTACGCCGTATCTATGGACTACGGTATACAAAATCCCACTGCAATGCTTTTGTGGGGCTTATGCGGCGGCGTATGGTATCTTGTCAGGGAGTATTATCATTCCGGACGCGATACCAACGAGCAAAAGACGGATCAGCAGTATTATGAAGAACTGGAAAGGCTTTGCGGAAAGCTGCCGATATGGAAGCTGATAATCGACCCTTCGGCAAGTTCGTTCATCACGCTTTGCAATCAGAAGAAAAAATTCAAGATCCTGAAAGCGAACAACGACGTTATCGACGGAATACGGCACACCGCGTCCGTTCTTTCCGAAAAAAAGCTGCTGATAAACGACTGCTGCAAAAACACGATCCGCGAATTCGGGCTTTATTCGTGGGACGATAACACCGACGAAGACAGACCGATCAAGGAAAACGACCATTGTATGGACGCTCTGCGCTATATGGTCAATACTTTGAGAATATGGAAACCGAAAACGGAATATCATTCGATTTTTTAGAGCCTGTGTTCATAGCATGAAAGGAGGCGGTTTGAGCTGAAAACATATCAGGATTTCATCGACGTGGGAGAAGATGAAAAAAGGCGTATGGAATTTATCCTGTCGGCGATAAGCGAATACAAAACCAGTCCGCTTTACAGAACCGCCGTTGATGCGGAAATGTATTACGAGGGCGAAAATCCCACGATAAACAGGTATGAAAAGGTCATATACGACTACATGGGCAAGGCTCATGTCGATATGTGGACTGCCAATCATAAAATAGCAAGCAGCTTTTTTGAGTTTGCGGTAGATCAGCAGAACGGTTATCTTTTGGGCAACGGCGTTTCGTTCGGCAAGCCCGAAACAAAAAATAAGCTTGGTACGAAGAAATACCCGTTTGATCGTCAAATTCAGCTTATGGGACAGTATGCGCTTATAGGCGGCGTGTCCTATGGTTTTTGGAATCACGACCATATCGAAGTGTTCACAGCAAAAGAGTTTATTCCGCTCTATGACGATGAGGACGGAGCAATAAAAGCCGGGATAAGATTCTGGCAGATAGCCGACGACAAGCCGCTCAGAGCCACGCTGTACGAGCTTAATGGTTATGCGGAATATATCAAACGCAAGGGCGAGGATATGACTGTCTTAGAGCCGAAACGTCCGTATAATCTTAAAGTGAAAACTTACGGAATATCGGGTACTGAAATTTACGACGGCTATAATTATCCGACGTTTCCGATAGTTCCTCTTAAGAACAACCAAAAATGCAAGTCCCTTATCTGCGGAAAGAGGAACACTATAGACGCGCTCGATCTTGCAAGATCCGGTATGGCGAACAACGTCGACGAGGGCAGTCTTATATACTGGGTCTTGAAAAATTCGGGCGGTATGGACGATTTAGATACGCAGAAATTCCTTGACCGCATAAAAACGTTGCATGTCGCCAATCTTGACAACGACGGAGATGTAACGCCGCACACTATCGAAGCTCCGTTCGAGGGTACGCAGGCAACCATAGATATGCTTCTTAAAGCCCTCTATACCGATTTTCAATGCTTTGACGCGTCCGCCGTAAGCGCGGGGAATCAGACGGCTACGGCGATAAACGCAACCTACGTTCCTATGGATCTGAAAACGGATAAATTCGAGCGTCAGGTAACGGAGTTCATAAACGGCATACAGGAGCTTGCAGGTACGGACGACGAGCCTACATATACCCGTAATAAGCTTATAAACAAGCAGGAAGAAGTACAGACATTAATGCTTGGCGCGCAGTATCTGACAGACGATTATATTACAAGAAAACTCCTTACCACTTTCGGCGATATAGATATGGCTGAACAGATATTGAATGAAAAGGCGGCGGAGGATATAGGCAGGTTCGGGGACGATAAAACGTCGGACAAGGAAATTATACGCGGTGATTAAATATGAAAAATAATTCGGATCTTGCCCATAAATTAACAGACAAGGAGCTTGCCAAGCTTGAAAAGCGGATATCGCGGATATACGGAAAAGCTTCAAAGGAGATCGGCGATAAAGTCAAGGCGTATTTTGACCGTTTCAAGGAACGCGACGCGGCGCAGCTGAAAAAGCTCGAATCGGGAGAGATCTCTAAGGAGCAGTATACGCAGTGGCGGCTTGCGCAGATAGGCAGGGGCAAACGCTTTGAGGATCTGCGCGATAAGCTTGCCGAGCGTATGACCAAAGCCAATGAAACGGCGGCGGCTTACATAAACGACGCAACGCCGGGGATATACTCCCTCAACCGCAACTACGCCGCATATACGATAGAACAGGTCGCGGGAGACGTTGGCTTTACGCTCTGGGACGAGCAGACGGTAAAACGCCTGATCGTTGAGCAGCCCGACATTATGCCGTATTATCCGCCCGAACGCGCGGTAAAGCGCGGATTCGACCTTAAATGGGGAAAATCTCAAATCACAAAGCAGGTCACAAGCGGTATTCTGATGGGCGAAAGCATAACCCATTTAGCCGACAGACTTCAAAAAAATATTCCCGATATGAACCGTACAAGCGCGGTAAGAGCCGCAAGAACCGCCGTTACAGGCGCGCAGAACGCAGGGCGTCTGGACGGCTATCATGCCGCTGAAAAAATGGGCATAAAGCTGAAAAAACAATGGCTTGCGACCCTCGACAACCGAACGCGTCACAGCCATGCGGCTCTTGACGGCGTCGCTGTTGAAAACGACAAAAAGTTTCCTAACGGCTGTATGTTTCCGGGCGACCCGAACGGTCCGCCTCACGAGGTCTACAATTGCAGATGTACCCTTGTTTCCGACGTTGACGGCAGCGATACAAGCGACGCTAAAAGGCGCGCAAGAGATCCCGTTACCGGGAAATCCGAGGTTATCGAGGATATGACCTATCAGCAGTGGATAGCGCAGAAAAGAAAACAGTACGGCGACGAAGCCGTTGACATGTCTTTCAAAAAGGCGCGCAATGAAGACTTGGACATAAGGCAGTTTAAGGAATACAAGAAAATTCTCGGAAAGGATATGCCGAAAACGCTTGAAACATTTCGGGATTTGAAGTATAATGATACTAAGGAGTGGGAAACTCTGAAAACCAAGAAACGGCAGACGGTTTTCGTTGAAAATGCGGCTTGTGTCACCACTCCGAAAAAGTATACGGGGTATTTCTTAAAGCCCGGAGCGAAGCACGCCGATCAATTCTTTGATGTTGGGTATACACAAGATAACCCGTTAAAGCTGCGGTATGATATGGCGCGGCAGTTTGATATGAGCAAAGCGGTCGATGTCAAGGAACTGGACGGCGGAGCAAGAAAGTTCAATATCTATATGGAACTTGGCATAACGAAGAAACGAAATTTCTGCACTGGATGGATTCAAGATACGCCAGACAGTTTGCCAAGGGTTGTAACTGGATTTAGGAAAAAACGAGGTGGCAGAGATGATACATGAATATGACCATGTGAAGATAAAAGAAAACGGGATTACAGGAATTGTGGTTGATATCCGGCACACAAATGGGACTTACTATCTTGTTGAAAGTGATGCCGATAACGACCTGATTGACTGCACAGAGGACGAATTGGAAAGGATAGAATGACATGGCAGATTCAATGCGTATTGAGATAACCGACAACAGCCCAAAGGCAAAGGAAGAGCTTGAAGCCGCCGTCCTGCGCGCGTTGGAAGAGTGCGGACAGGACGCCGAGAAGTACGCTAAAATGCTTGCTCCAAGTCCCGGAAAGACAGGAACAGGTGCTTTAAGAAACAGTATAGCGCATCAGGTGGCAGAAAACGAACAAGCAGTATACATAGGTACAAACAGCGAATATGCTGTTTATTTGGAATTAGGCACTGGCAAATACTATCCGGGCGGCAGGCAAGAGCCTTGGGTATATCAGGACGCTAAAGGAAACTGGCATTTAACGCATGGTCAAAGAGCGCAGCCCTACCTGAAACCTGCGGTCGCAGACCACGCAGACCACTATCGGAGCGTTATAAAAAAGGAGCTGAAAAATGGATAAACAGACTATTGAAGCTATCGAATCCATTATAAAACGCGGAAACGACGCGAAAATACGGCGAAAAGGCGACGGTTACGCCGTCATAGAGATCAAAGAAAAAATCAGATACGTCCCTCCGCCAATCGCGGCGAAGGAAGGGCAATAGTAGCCAACTGACGAGGAATTCTCGGAGGTTGGCTTTTTTATTTGTTAAGATCCGCAAAGGAAAGCGGTTTTATAAAAAATCATAAATTCTCAAAGGAACGGGAATCAGGAAAGGAAGTACTAATATGGCGCTTAGCAGAAAACTTTTAAAAGGCATGGGACTGACCGAAGAACAGGTCGACACGATCATTGAAGCTCATACGGAAACGGTAGACGGATTGAAAGCGGACGTTAAAAAATATCAGGCGGACGCTGAAAATCTTCCGAAAATCCGGCAGGAGCTCGAAGCTCTGAAAGCCAAAGGAAACGACGGTTGGAAAGACAAATACGACAAGGTCAAAAAGGAATTTGACGACTATAAATCCGATATTACGGCTAAGGAAAGCAAGGCGGCTAAAGAAAAAGCGGTCAGGGCTTACTACGAAAGCAAAAATATCACGGGAAAGGCTCTCGACATCGCAATGCGCGGAAGCGGTGCGGAGATCTCGGCGGTCGAACTCGACGACAAGGGCGGCATCAAAGACGCTTCGGCTCTGGATTCTCTCGTAAAGGGCGATTTTTCGGGGCTTGTAAGCGTAAAGTCCATAGAGGGCGCGAATACCGCGAATCCCCCTGTAAATACGGGCGGAAAGACCGTCGATAAAGAAGATATCATGAAGATCAAAGACGCCGGAGAGCGTCAGAAGGCTATTGCCGAAAATCATGAAATATTTGGATTTTAATTACGAAAGGAGAATTTTAAACTATGGCAAGTGTTGATACAGCGGCGGAAAAAAATCTCATAACCGCCGATCAAATGAAAAAGGCAAGAGAGGTTGACTTCGCCCAACAGTTCACACATTCAAATCTTAACAAGCTTATTGAAGTGCTTGGAGTGACAAGAAAAATACCGATGATGGAAGGCACGACTATGTATGTTTACACCGTCGACGGCACGCTTGAAAGCGGCGAAGTTCCGGAGGGCGAGATCATACCGCTCAGCCGGTATGAAACCAATAAAGAACCCGTCGGAGAGATAAAGCTCAATAAGTGGAGGAAAGCGGTAAGCGCGGAGGCTATAAAGAAATCCGGCTATCAGGCGGCAGTAACGGAGACCGACGCAAAGCTTCTTAAAGACGTGCAGTCGGGAGTCCGCAAATCGTTTTTCGATTTCCTCAACGGTACTGTTTCAGGCTCTGTTACGGTGTCGGGCGTTGGTTTACAGGAGGCTCTTGCGTCGGCTTGGGGACAGCTCCAGGTCAAATTTGAGGACGATACGGCGGAGGCGGTATATTTTGTAAATCCGCTTGATATATCCGATTATCTTGCCTCGGCTTCGATCAGCGTTCAGACTGTGTTCGGAATGAATTATATTGAAAATTTCCTCGGGCTCGGAACGGTAATAATGACCTCCAGAGTGACGCAAGGCACGTTTGTGGCTACCGCAAAGGAAAATCTCATCATGTACTACCTCACAATGAACGGCGACATTGCGCGCGCTTTCGATCTGACAGCGGACGAAACAGGCTATATCGGCATAAAAAGCGGTTATCAGAACGAGGAAAGGGCGCAGATAGAAAGCCTTGTAATGAACGGTATCCAATTCCTTGTCGAGTATGCGGAGGGAGTCGTCAAGGGTACGATAGGCGGCGCGGCTGCTGTTTCCGCGCAGTCCGGATCGGCGTCAACCAAGAGTACAAAATAAATTTTAAGGAGCGGTGAAATGATCACTATCGAGGATATATGCGCGGAGTGTAAAAACTACTTTGTTTCCGAAAAAGTATTCGGCGTGTTTACAATTTCAGCGGGAATCGTTTCACCGCTTGATTTTGTACGGGACGGGCAGTATTTCCGCATTTTAGGCTCTGTGTTCAATGACGGAGTATATCGGAATACTCCCGAAAGCCTGAAAGAATTACAGGACGAAACGTTTGACGGCGCGGTATGGGCAATGAACGTGCCCAAAAAGGTGCAGGAGCTTGTCAAAGAAATAAACGAATGGCAGGAAAAATACGGAGAGGTTTCAGCAAGCCCGTATGCGTCCGAAAGCTTCGGCGGTTACAGCTACTCCAAAGCTTCCGCTTATTCGCAGACGGGCGGCGGCGGATCGTCAGACTGGCGGACTGCGTTCAGATCAAATTTAAACAGATGGAGAAAGTTGAGGGAATATTAAAATGAGTTCATCACAATTACTTGATTCCATGGCTAAAAAATGTGTGCTTATGGAGAAAATGCGAATCCCCGACGGCGAAGGCGGATGGGAAGGTACGCAGTGGAAAGAGGGCGCGGAGTTCAACAATTATCAGGAACTTGCTACATCCATGGAAGCGCGTATAGCCGAAAAAGAGGGCGTTACAAGCGTCTACAGCGCGTTGGTCGACAAGGCTCTGCCTATCGAATACGGCGACTATTTCAAGGATATTGAAACGGGCAAGACTTACCGCGTCACATCAGAACCCGACGAAAAGAAAGCCCCGAATATCTCGACGCTGAAGCTCAAATATTTTACCGCCGAAAAGAAGGCGTTGCCGGTATGAAAGTTTCCGTTAAGCCCTTGACAAAAGCGGCGGCTTTACATCAATTCTTTTCGGGCTTCGGAATTCCTGCCTATGTGACCTCGAACGTTCCCGATAACGCCGTATTTCCTTATCTTACATACGAGTTTATAACCTCCTCGTTTGACGAGGGCGAGGCGGGGCTTACCGTGAATTTATGGTACTACACCGACAGCGAGAAAATACCTAACGCCAAAGCGCAGGAGATCTCGGACAGGATAGGAAGGGGCGGCGTGACGATACCGTGCGGCGGCGGTATGATATGGCTTAAAAGAGGGAGTCCGTTTTGCCAAGGTCTGAAAGACGATACGGACGCGGCGATAAAAAGAAGATATATGAACATAACGGCTGAATATATCACAGCCGATTGAAAAGGAGGAAAAAAATGAAATTTACTAAAATTCCGTCGGACACGTTCTCGAAATTGCAGCTTAATGCAGGAATATTGACGTCCGACTTCGATCCGTCGACAGGCGAGATGTCGGACGAAGATCTGCTTGGCGCGACGTCGGGCGGCATAAATTTTACAGCCGCGCCGTCATACAGCGATTTCGGAGAGGATATTGACAATTGCCCGAATAATATGCTCGAGCTGAAAAAGCTTGACAGCATAGAGGTCACAATGTCGGGAACCTTTATATCCGTAGATACTAATACTGCAAAAATGCTCGTAGGCTCTGCCGATATTGATAAAAACGACGCTTCGCACGTTGTCCCCAGACGTGACCTGAAAAAAACAGATTTTAATGATATTTGGTGGATAGGCGACTATTCGGACGAAAACGGAGAGACTAACGGCGGATTTATTGCAATAAAACTGCTTAATGCGCTGTCGACAGGCGGTTTCCAGATCCAGAGCACCAAAAACGGAAAAGGACAATTCGCCTTTACGTTTACGGGACATTATTCAATGGAAGAACCTGATAAAGTCCCTTATGAAATCTACATAAAAAGCGGCGAATCTGAAGGCGAATCTGAAACGGAATCTACAGAATCTGTAAGTCTTATGAAGGAGGGTGCGGAAGAATGAAATTATCGGACGTTAAAGGAGAACGCATATTAGACGTTGTCGCAGATATCATAGAATCTGTTGCCAATATCGCGGCGGACAAGGAAGCGTCGGAACTCTTTACAAGAAAACCGCTTCCGGAGGGTATGACCGCAAATGAATTTATGCTCAGACGTTTAAGAACCTCTCTTCCCGTACTACTTAAAGCGCACAAATCGGACATAATCACCATACTTTCGGCGATCAAGGGAGTATCGCCGGAGGAATACGCCGAATCGCTTAATTTGAGCGTGCTGTTTGCGGACATGGCAGAGCTTATAACAGATAAGGATTTTGCCGTCCTTTTTACTTCGGCGCAGAACCGGACTTCCTCTGGCTCTGCCTCGGAGAATACACAGGAATCAAAAGAGCAAAAGCGTTCTGCAAATATTGCTTGGCAAGACACAGGATCGAATTCGGTTACAAAATATATTCCGCCGAGCTTATGAGGATAATGAGCGAAAACACCGCTAAGATATCGGCGGGCTCGTACATCAAGGAAAAATATTATGACCTTGTATATCCGAAACCAAAGGATAACCGCACGGGCGCGGAAATAGCCGCCGGCGTTATCAGAAAGGCA
This sequence comes from Clostridium sp., assembly GCA_023664445.1. Taxonomy (GTDB): domain Bacteria; phylum Bacillota; class Clostridia; order Oscillospirales; family Ruminococcaceae; genus Porcipelethomonas. The sequence continues at coordinate 14,400 of JAMPFN010000047.1, forward strand.
GGATTGAAGATAGTAAAAAAGAATGGGGGCGAGGAAAATAGACTTATTTGATTTGTATGCAAAAATTTCTATTGATACCGGCGAGTATGACAGAGGACTTGACGGTGCGAGTAAAAAAACAAGCTCCTTCGGAGAAAAGCTGAAAAACGGTCTCGGCACAGCCGCAAAGGCAGGCGCGGCTGCTATCGGTGCGGCAAGTACGGCTATAGGCGCGCTTGCCAAAATGTCCGTTGAGGGCTATGCAGATTATGAACAGCTTGCAGGCGGCGTCGAAACCTTATTCAAATCGTCAAGCGATACTGTGCTTGCATATGCCAATAATGCATACAAAACAGCCGGAATGTCCGCAAACGAGTACATGGAAACAGTTACAAGCTTTTCAGCGTCGCTCTTGCAGGGACTGGGCGGAGACACCGAAAAAGCGGCTGATATAGCAGATCAGGCTATAGTCGATATGTCCGACAACGCCAACAAAATGGGTACGGATATGGAAGCTATACAAAACGCGTATCAGGGCTTTGCAAAGCAAAACTACACCATGCTTGACAACTTGAAGCTCGGCTATGGCGGTACAGCCGCAGAAATGGCAAGGCTTATCAACGACAGCGGCGTTTTAGGCGATTCGATCGAGGTTACTGCAAAAACGGTTAACGACGTTTCCTTTGATAAAATTATCGAGGCTATACATGTTGTTCAGGATAATATGGGCATAACGGGAACGACCGCCGCAGAAGCAAGCGAAACCATTTCGGGCAGTATTGGGTCTATGAAATCGGCGTGGGAAAATCTCGTTGTTGGTTTTGTCGGAGGAAACGCGCAATTAGACGTTCTGATATCCAACCTTGTGGAGAGCGTAAAAACGGCGGCAGGAAATTTAATACCTGCCGTTACACAGGCATTAGAGGGAATAGGTTCAATGGTTCAGCAGTTAGCTCCTATTCTTTCAGAGCAATTGCCGATTCTGATAGAAAACGTCGTACCCTCTCTTTTGGATTCCGCCGAAATCCTGTTAACGGCATTAGTAGACGCACTTATAGCCGCCGCTCCGGTTCTTTCCGAAGCCGCAATGAGCATTATAAACACCCTGATGAATTTCTTGATTGAGAATTATCCGACGCTGATAGAAGCCGCGCTGCAAATAGTTACAGAACTGGCTAACGGCATATCGGAAAATTTGCCGGAATTGATCCCGGCAATAGTGGAAATGGTGCTAAAGATAGTAGAAACGCTTACAGACCCCGACAATCTAAGCAACATGATAGACGCCGCGCTTGCCCTGATAATGGCGTTGGCGGACGGGCTTCTCGAAGCTTTGCCGACGCTGATAGAGAAAGCTCCTGAAATTGTCGGCAACCTTGTTGACGCTGTTATAGAAAACGCGCCGAAGCTGCTGAAATCTGCGGCTGAATTGATTGGAAAGCTCGCAAGCGGTATTATTGACAATCTGCCTTTGATCGGTGAAAAAGCCGGTGAAATTGTGGAAAAGGTTGTTTCCGGCATCAAGGATCTGCTTTATAAAATCACTGATGTAGGCAAAAACATTGTACAGGGTCTTTGGGAGGGTATTCAATCAATGGGGTCGTGGATAAACGACAAGGTGACGGGCTTTTTCAGCGGCATCACAGATTCCGTAAAGGGGCTTCTGGGTATACATTCTCCGTCGAGGGTATTCGCGGGGATAGGCAGTAATATGGCTCTTGGAATAGGCGAAGGTTGGAACAGCGAATTTGACGCTATCCGCCGCGGCATTGAAAACGGTATGGATTTTTCGGGCTCGGATATGAAGTTTCCAAGCGCGGAATTAGCCGTAAGCAGCTATTCAGACGGATCGGGCGGCAATGCCGAATGGATAGACCGCGTGGCGGAAAGGGCGGCGGCGATCATCGGAAACGCTTCGGGAACAACCGTAAACTACATAATGGAAAAGGTAATAATCAACAGCGACGACGATATTGACAGCTTGAATTACAAGCTTGAAGAATCGAGACGCAGGATCGCAGCGTCAATGGGGGGTTAATATGAAGCTTCATTCCTTTAAATTCAAGGGGATAGACAGCCGGGAATTCGACTGCGTTGTAGATATCCCCAACATGCCCCCGATTGCCGAACGCGCAATGGAAACGCAGGAGATCCCGGGGCGCGGGATCCCTTTGAGCAGATTGAACGTAACGCGGAAAAACGTGGATATCCCGATAACCCTGAGAACGTTCAACGCGGCTAAATACGACCGGTTGAACGCTTGGCTTCAAGGCAGCGGCGATCTGATACTCAGTACCGATCCTGAAAAAAAATATCATGCATACGTGCATTCCCCGATAACGCCGGGGAGGCTGTCGGGCAGATTTGCAAACTATCCCATAATCTTTACCGCCGAGCCTTTTCGGTATTCGATACGCAATCCGTATATATCCCCCGAAAATCCTCTTATCGGCAGGGAGATCGATTTCAGCGACCCGATCGCCGCGACCGTTCTTCATATTTACGTTGACGGAAGCGCGGGCGGCGAGCCGCTGATCTTTATTAATTTTGCGGGCAAGCTGCAAATGAGATTCAATCTTGACGAGCCGTTTACGGTCAGAACCAAAACGCATTTGATCACATATGAGGATAGCTCTCAAATGGAATCTGATCACTTAGAGTACGAGTACGAAAACGCGTCGTACCTGATAGACTGCGCCGCAAAAATTGTGACCGACGGCGAAAATAACGTTGTCACGAACATGACAAGCGGTCGGTTTCCAAGTCTGAAGCACGGCGAAAACACCATATCTCTTGAATTTGTAAAAGAGTTTTCAACCGTAAGAACCGTCGGTATGGGGCTGCGCGTTTTCGACCTTAAGACAAACGAGAGGTGGTATTAATGGATTATTCGTACATAAGCGTTTACAGTTCCGATGAAACGGATTTCTCGCATAACGGACTTCGCGTTCTTTGTCCGACCTCGTGCGCTGTAACGGAGGTCTTGAACGGCGAATATTCGCTGACGCTTTCGCACCCTCTCGACCCCTGGGACAACTGGAAATATATCGTCGAAAATAACATCGTAAAGTCCCGGGGACAGCTTTTCAGAATATACAAAAAAACGCTTTCCATGACCTCCGACGGCAGCTATGAAATAAAGGCGGACGCCATGCACATTTCCTACGATCTTAATTTCTATTTCATCAAAGACTCGCGCCCAATGCTTAAGCTTCCCGACGCGGCTCTGGAGTGGATAGTTACGCCGGCGCACGACGGATATCAGAATATCCTTAACGGCGATCCGGGAGAGCGTTTCAGCTTTTTCACAGACCTTGACAGCGACCCTTACAATGCGGAAAATTACCGCACCGCATATTACGAAAAAATGTCGGTGACAAAGGCTCTCATCGGCGCGGACAACTGCTTTTTAAACGTGTGGGGCGGCGAGCTTGTCAGAGATAATTTTGATGTAAAAATACTTAAACGGCGCGGAAACGAAAACTCCTTTTCAATCCGTTACGGCGTCGACATGACGGAAATTCAGGCGGAAACCGATCTGTCCGGTTATTGCTCGTCTTTGTATTATGAGGCGACAATTTACCATGAGTATACGGAAAACGGGAAAAAAATCCGTAACGAGTCGGGTATTTCCGGAATAATCGAAAACGAAAACGCCGACGATAAGCTGCCTGTAAAGCCTATGGGATTTTATGCTTTCGAGGTCAATTTAAAGGATATAAAGTCGGAAACCGACCTTCCCGGCATATATGAGATCAAAGCGGACTGCGAACGAAGAGCAAGAGAATATCTTTACGGAGAATGTCAGCCGCTGATTAATTTTCACATAACATTTGCCGATTTGAAAAATTACGATCTGTATAAGGATTTTCACGGATTGCAGGAGTGCGGCTTAGGCGATACCGGAACTGTTTTTCATGAGCTTTTGGGCATTGAAACAACGCGGCAGATCGTGAAAAAAACTATCGACGGCATAACGGGCGAGGTTTTGAGCGTCGAGCTTGGAAACCTAAGAAAATCGCTTACGGGCGAACTTGCAAGGGGGAAATAAAATTGTATTATATTGACAAGGAAGATTCGATATATGTCAGCCGCGGGGATTCCTGCGCTGTCGCCACGTCCTTTTACTTCGATGAGAATTTTAACGATAAACAGGACGAAAACGAAGCCGAAGGCGTGCTTTCGGAAAATGCGGTTATTATTTTTACGGTAAAAGCAATTGAAAACGGGTATACGAAAATCAAGAAAATATTGACCTCAAACGATTACCTAAACGGCGGATACGTCGTTGAAATAACGCCGCAGGAAACAATGCTCGAGCCTGCCGAATATGAATACAGCTTTCTCTATATCCCCGATAAAAACGCCTTGAACGAGGCGCATACCTACAAGCAGGGCAAGTTCATAATCATGAATTCGGTCAGCGTTTACACGGATCTTTGAGGTAAAATAAAGTGAAAATTATAGAAACAATATTTATCAACGGGAAAATCGACGCTTGCCGGCGTTATGCCGCAGGGCGCGTGTCGGCTGTCGGTAAACCGCTGAAAGCCGCGGTAAAAAGCGCGGGCGGCGTTGTCCGCGGCAGCGTTAAGCGGTCGGTCGGAATAAATATTCCCGTTTATTTCGGCGTAAATCGTCTTGTCGGAAGCTTTTCCGAAAACAGTAAGCCCGTTTATTTCGGAATTGACAGAATTGTCGGAGATTTTTCCGCAAGCATCAATCCCGTTTATTTCGGAATTGACAGAACTGTAGGAGATTTTTCCGAAAGCAGTAATCATATTTACTTCGGAGTCGACAGAACTGTCGGAGAGTTGAATGATAAGGAGGAATTTTAAATGGCTGATTTTGATTTTTACGAGAGGAATTTATACAACACCCCCTCCGGAGATCGTCTGAATGCGTTTAAAACGGATTTTTCACAATGGTATGATTGGGACGAAATAGACGACTCTGTTTCAAATACGATCACTTTCAAAAAATACTATAATAAAGAGGATGATTCGGACAAACGGTGGTGCGGTATAAGAATAGCAAGCGTTGGTAATATAGCTTTTTATTCGGTAGGTTACGACGGCGACAAAGAGTATTATCATCAAATGGGCGGAGGCGCAACAAGCGGCTATACTCCTTTCATGTACGGCACAGCCGCCGTTTCAAAGACAAGACGAGGGTTTTTGCTTGTAAACGGCACATCGAAAAATCCGACTCTTGACAGCGATTCGGCAACGAATTACGTTCATGTTATCGGAATTTTTCAAAGCACAAATTCCGCAACCGGCGAAAAAGGGATTTGTTCATTCTCAATAAACGCCAACAGCGGAAGATTGATATGCAGTAAAAGTACGGTGAATACGAGCTACAGTTTATCGACCTCGTCAAATCTCGGCTATCACGTAACGAGCCAAAGCGGAATAGTCATGACGCAGCCGATCGTCACGGCATACTCGCTTGAAGCTCCCGACGATTTTCTCGAAATGGTCTACAAGCCCGACACTTATCAATGCTGCGACATGGAGGTAAAATACAACGGTAAAAATTACCGCCGTCTGGGATATATTTTAGTTCCGATCTAAGGAGCGAATATTACAATTCGGTAACAATTTTTTAAAATTTGTACGTTTGAATGCAAAATCCCA
>JAMPFN010000048.1 GCA_023664445.1 Clostridium sp.
TGGGATTTTGCATTCAAACGTACAAATTTTAAAAAATTGTTACCGAATTGTAATAATCGAATCCGACGTTTTGCTGACGCACGGCATTATTTCAAAGATCCCCATTGCAAACGTGTAGCCCTCTTCAAGATTGCCGATATCGGGCATGTACATAAAGCTGTATCGGTAGACGTTGGACGCGGCATCCGTTTCGGAGGAGTTTAATCTGAATGTCAGCTTATCCCCGGAATGATCTTTCGCCGTAAGCACGCGCTTTATCAGCGTTTCGCCGCTGTAGCCCGATTTTACGGTGAATATCACGCACGCCTTGTCCGTCAGAATAACAGGCTTGCTTGTGCCGTCCTCAAACATGTTTTCGGGCTGAACGGAGATATCCGCCGAATCCCCACGGGTTATGTGAATTCCTCCATTTTTGTCAATGTAAAACATTTTTTCACCCCTGAACGACCGTTATTACTCCCGGCATTGTCATACAATCGATTGCTTTGCTTCCGTCGTTAGCCGCTACGCTGCCCAAAGTGAGATCATATCTTGTCCCCGCGGCGGCGTTTTCCGGGATCCTAAATCTTATTTTAAGGGATTTGCCGCCGATAGCATCTTTAATTGCGCGTTCATTAGCATCTGTGATCGTATAAACGCTGCCCTTAAGAGTGCCCATTAGAATATCTCCCTCAAAATCCACAAAGGTAAGCCTGCTGTCAAAGGATATGGATACCGTATAATTTGCGACGGTACTGCCCGAATATATCCTGAGATACACTTCCGCCATGCTTCCGGGCGCGCCTGCCGTACTTGTCACCACAAATATCGGCTTGCCTGCGTCGTCCAAAACGCTTTCCATGCAGTCCAATCTGCCCTCTAATTCCTTTACATATCTTTTTAATTCTGCGGTATCTTCGGTGTTGACAGGTTCATTTGCGTTATATCTCCGATATCGGCAATTTTATTTTGAAGCATCCTTACGTCCGATTTTAATTCGTCAAATTCATGAATAGCGGCGTCTATTCTCATCATTTCATCATACACCGTGCATTTGCCCAGAATACACTTCACATAACCGCAAACGCCCACATCGTTACGGTAATCTCTGATGTCCGACTGCGTCAAAGCTCCTGCGCCCGGAGGAATAAGTATTTCCGCAAGCTTAAGGCGTTTTTTTGTTTCGGTTTCTTCAAGATCGATGTGACCTGACGAATCTGAAACGCCCCATGAAAAAATTTCAAATTTACATTCCCTTGCGTTTTCGGCAGTATCGCAGCTCACACCTATAAACGCCTTTGAATATACAGACGCTCTTACATGACTGCTCATGTCGTAAACCAGAGGCGTATCGCTGATGAAATAATGTCCGTCTATCGTTAAGAATTTTCGGAAGGTTTTGCAGTAACCCGTCCGCTAATTTCAGAACAAGCTGTACGTCAGACTGAATGATTTTCGAAAGATTCCGGATCAAGCCGTCACAAAGACTTTCCACCAACTGCATGGCCGTATCGACAATAAGCGGAAGATTATCAACTATACCGTCAATCAAGCCGTCAACAAGCTGCAAAGCCGCATCGATTATTTCAGGAAGCGCGTCAAGAATTCCGACTGCAAGCCCTGAAACTAAAGCTGTGGCTGTTGCCGCACAATTCTTATAAGCCCCTCCTAACGCTTCCTTACTGGTATTGGAATTTGCTTGCGCATATGCCATTATATCAACAAATCCGGCTGTATCCTGAGTTTGCTGAGCTAACTGTTCTTCTGCGGAAAGAGTTAGGTCAACCTGATAGCCAAATCCTTTCACCGCCGCCTTTGCTCCGGCTGCTACGCCTTTTCCCAGAGTTCCGGCAAGCTTAGAGGATTTACCATCGCTTTCAGATGCTTTTTTACCGGCATTTTTAAGACCTTCGACGGCTTCTCCCGAAGAATCGGCAGTTTCTTCAAGCGTTGACTTATAGCCATTAAGGGTATGTTCTGTTTCAATGATCTCACGCTGCAGAGCGTCATACTGCTGCTGCGATATTTCGCCGTTAGCGAGTGCGTCATTGGCTTGTTTTGCGGCGGTTTTCAGCGTGGCGAGTTTCTCTTTGGTTTCGCTGACAGCGTCCTTTAAAAGCTTCTGTTTTTGCACTAAAAGTTCAGTATTACCCGGATCAAGCTTCAGCAATTTTTCCACGTCTTTAAACTGACTTTGAGTATTCCTGATATTTTTATTAACGCCTTCCAGAGCTTTTGAAAGCTTGGTAGTATCGCCGTTTATTTCAACCGTTATGCCTTTGATTCTGTTTGCCATGGTCGGTCATCTCATTTCTAAAATCGCACGAAAGCAGTTGACTAAATCGTTCGATTATGGTATAATAGTATTAGTAAATAAAAGGGGGGCATGAATATGTCTATCACAGCCACAGAGTTTAAAATGAACCTTGGAAAATATCTGCTTCTTTCCCAAACAGAGGATATCTACATCACGAAAAATGGAAAGGTAGTTGCCAAGCTGACAAATCCTAATCAGGACAGAGTTGATATTGCAAAATCTCTTTTCGGTGTCATTCCCGCTGACGTTACCGTACAAGAGGCAAGAGAAGAAAGGCTGAACGAAATATGAGAACATTAATTGATACTTGCGTCATTATTGATGCGCTCCAAAGCCGTGAGTCGTTTGTTGAAAACGCACAGCAAATTTTTCTTCTTGCAGCGAATTGCAAATTCACAGGATATGTCACGGCAAAATCTATAACGGATATTTATTATATCATGCATCGCAGCTTTCACAATGATAAGGAAACAAGAAGCGTTTTAAACAAGCTGCTCATTATCTTTGGGATCATAGACACAACAGGAGAAGATTGCCGTCACGCACTGCTTTCAGATATTTCAGACTACGAGGACGCTGTAATGATCGAAGCGGCAAAGCGTTCTGATATGGATTGCATTGTAACAAGAAATGCAAAAGATTATGCTCGTGCGGATATTCCTGTTTTTACACCAGATGAATTTATCAGAAAAATAAATGATGAAGAAGATATAGGCAAGTTATAGCCTTAAAACTTATCAAAATCCTCCTGCGTCGGTTTATACGGATATTTAAAATCATCGTTTTCTCTTTCGGTAAACATATCGTTCACCATGCCGATAGTCAGCAGGTCGAGTTCGGATAAACTCAACCCAAGCTGTACGCATCGTAGCAGAAAAAGCGGCGTTGTCATTTCCCTGTCAATCGGGCGATGTTTTTTTTAGATCCAACCTGCGTTTCGATGTTCAGTCCCCATAATTCAAGAAGCTTCGGAAGAATTTCATAAATGCTGAACGTGTTGAAATTTTCAAGCCACTCATCGGGAGTATCGGGAACATTTTCAGGGTCTGCGTGCTTTGCCATGATGTATGTATGTTTTCAAATACTTCCAGAGACTCAATGCTCAATGCAGAATTTTCAGTATCTGCATTTTCACTTACAGATTTTTGCAAAGCCGCAAAATCCTTGTAAATATCTCTTCCGAATTTTAAACGGTAAAGGCGAGGCACAGCCGCGCTCGTCTTAAAAGGCACTTCGATACCGTCAACAAGAATATTTTCCTTTATAGCCATAGCCATATCATACCTCCGTTAAGATGTTGTTTTGGCGTTCGTCTTAGCAGCAGCCGTTGAAAAATCAGGAATATACACGGATTGGAACCAGTTGTCATAAACCGTCTTATCCGTTTCCTCGCAGCTTTTGGACTTTACAAGACCGTTTTCAAGAGCGGACGCGGTAAGCGACAGCGTTTCTGTTTTAACTTCCTTACTGTCCTCGATGGTACTTGATTCTGTTGCAGAGCGGCTTGCTGTACAGCAGTAAAGCACATGACGAATATGTCTTTTATCTCCGTCAAATTCAAAAAACAATGTTTCATACAGGATCTCATAGAGCTTTTCGCTCTCGATCCATACCTCTGTTTTGTTGTAAAAAATATGATGCCTCTTTAAAGTTTCCTCAATTTCCGATTCTGTTTCGGGAGATTTTTCATCGGTATACAATTCAATATCAAGCTCCTTGAAGCTGTAATACATCAGATTATCAGCTGAAAAAGTATGCTCTTCCGATGACAGAAAAATCAGAAAAGGCGGTTTAGGACTTTCGCCCTCTGCAAAATGATGATATGCAAAAGTCAGTCCTGTTTCCTGTAAAAAGGTTTAACGGTTCAGCAACTCGCTTATTCTGCCGGATTGCCTAAAAGAACCGTTGAAAACATTCTCCGAAATGGCGATTGCCTTGTTTCAAGCGCCATATCAACTGCAATATATTCCCATTTTACAAAATGCAGATATCTTTGTTCCAAAATGTATTGATGTTCCTGATTCTGAACCCTTTTGATCACATTTGATATTTCACGCTTGAGGTCTACAAGCTCATCAATGTCCCTGTCTATCTCATTTTCCAGATCTACGATTTTTTCAATGGTTTTTGCCATTTTTGCAGTATCCCTGTTAGGACTGCCCGGCATATCGCTATATACAGACGTTGCTTTTGTTGCCAAAGCGTTCAGCTGCTCGACTTCTTCAAGCTTTGCATTAATACGCAGATCAAGAAATCTTGCTTGTTCCAGATATTCTTTTGCTGTCATACCCTTTCCCCCTTAAATTTTCTTATTTGCCTTTTAGCAAAACCGCTGTCGCCGGTCATAAGAGATATAGCCTTGCATGCTTTCATTGCAATCTCTTCCTCATCAAAGGACTTTTCGATATCGCTCATAAGCAGTTCCGATTTATGTATCGCTTCCTGATATGCGGTATAGACGGCTTTGCATTTGTCAAATACTTCGACCGCGTCCGTATACTCCTTGTAAATACTTCGTTTACGCAGCTGCGCCGTTTCAAGCGGAATACCGTTATACTTGAATTCCGCATAAAGAGTTCTAAGCTTGTCGAAATACCGTAAGCGGCAGGCGGAAAATTGTCAATATCGAGCGTACAGTCATAAGCCATTCGTTCAAGAATTTTGAAGTCGTTCGGATCTTTAAAATCATATCGTTTCATTTTTTTACCCTTGTAGAGGGTTGAAGAGAGTTTAGACGGTTTTCTATAATCTTTTATATATTTATTTTTATTCTTATGTAAAGGAATAAGGAAAACCCTCAAACCCTCTACAACCCTCTACCCTTATCAGCCTGCGGAAACAGAATAATCACTATTATTTGAAATTGAAACGCCCTTATAATACATACAGCCTTTAATCATACGTTTTTCAAATCTCTTTGAAAGTTCAATTCCAAACTTTGTATTAGAGATTTTATATTCGTTATTTTCAGCCGCCCACTTACAGTATTCGGCGTAAATCGCAGAAGCTTTTGATTCGCCGCCGATCTCACAGCAGGCGTCTGTAAAAGCTGAAATAACGTCCATTTCATGCCGGTATTCCAAAACGGCGTTCACGTTTTCGTAATTTGTTGAAAATCTCATTTTTAACCTCCGTTTACTAATTTTAAAGCGTCGTCGGCATTTCTGCAAATTCCTGCGATCGCGCCTTCTGCGGTCATTTTTTCAATGAACCTCGTCTGTTCGGCAGAAACTTTTCCGTCCGCCGTTTTTACCTCTATGAATACTGCTATTTTCTGAATCCGAAAAGATCCGGAAAGCCCTTGGGTACGCCCGTTGTGAAATATCTTCCGTCCGGAGTACGCGCCGCCCCGACATTCATTCTGAACATGACGCATATGTTTCTCAGCGTCAGACGTATATCGTTTTGTATCGAATGTTCCTGCGTCATATTATCATTCCTCTTCTTTTTGCCTGATAAAACGCCCAGCCCTTTTTATACCCGTGACGTATTGTTTATTTCCTTGATCATGCAGCTCCAGCACAGCTTACACCCGTAATTTTTATATGTGCCTTCGGCTATTTCCTGTGCCGAACGATTTTTTCAGGCATTATAACGCAGTCACAATCCATGCATTTATGTTCGGGCTTTAAATGGTAATAGATCCTTAATGCCTCGTCAACATATTTAAGATCATTAACCGATATCGGGAAAAATTTTTGGGAGCTTGTAAAGCTTGTCGAATCTTTGCCCGACGATGTGATAGTGTATTTTTTGAATCATCTGGAAACAGGGGAAGACGGCAGACAAAAAGCCAAAACGATCGGAAAGCTTTTAGATGAAAAAATAACCGTTGAAGGCATGTTTACAACAGTTTAAAAAACGGTGACGGCAAATATATGTTTGCCACTCAGACAGACGGAAACCGAGTAATTATCGTAAAAGTCTTGATATTTTTTCATACCTCCCGTATAATTGATTTGAGATTATTAATAAGTTCTTCTGTTTTTTCCAAACAGAGCGCCTTGTTATTTTCAGACTGCTTTTCCGCAAATCCCACCAACGCTTCAAAGGAATTATATGCCATATTGCAGTATGCTTCAAAGGTTTCCTTGATATTCGACCCTGCCGTATGCTCTACAGCGCAGTTGGCAAGCTTTTTTCATAATCTGCTGTGATCTGTTCTATCTGCGCCTTATAGTCCTGATGCAGCTGACGAGTAAACCTGATATTTTCTTCTTCCAACTCGCCGTACTTTTCCGCCCACCGATCATCACAGGTTTTCACGCTGATCACTTTCTGCCTCCTCCATCTTTGCCCCGCAGTTCGGGCAGTAATTATAATAGCAATTAAACGCATAATGACCGATTTGAACTAAGCATTTGCACTTAGAATTTTGTGGGATTATTTGCGTTATCAGGCAACCACTTACCATGCCTTACGGGTTCTGATTCTATTGTGGGAGCATTGTCAATACATTCAAATCAATCAGAAATCAATTCGGACTTATTTGCACCGCTCTTCGTCAGCAAAAAGTAAATATTGATTTTGACAGTATATTACTGCCAAAAAAATTCCGCATTTATAATTATAGATTCCCCCAATAATCTTCTCAAAAACTGATTTTCGTGCAATTTATAAAAAAAGCTTGACATTCTTTCCTGTCTGTGGTATAATAATATTGTTATATAAATGAATGCGCCAGTAGCTCAGTTGGATAGAGTGACTGGCTACGAACCAGTAGGTCGGGGGTTCGAGTCCCTCCTGGCGCACCAAAGTCAATATAAAAAACCTGTTTGCATTTCAAAGCGAACAGGTTTTTTATATATGAACAAAAACACTAAAGCCTGTTCACATAAAATAATTATACGGATTTACGATCACGAGCATGATTTTTCTGATAACTAATCAAGAATTGAAGGAACATGTGCGACATTACAAGAATTCTTAACAATGTCATCAGAAAATTTATCGAAAAAACGCGTAATTTATTTTTTGCGAACAGGCTTACAGTTTAATTTTTTTGACAATGCTTATTTTTGATCAAGCCCACTATTAACATCAGACTTTCTGTTGTTATACCAAGAGCCATTGTTTCCGCTGCCAGATTCTTTGACAGAATAATAAAAACGGCAAAAATAACGATTTCAATTGTCAAAATGTATTTGGTGCGTTTGCGGTACACCTTTCTTTCTGTTTCATCCAACGGGTTATTTTCGGTCTCGATCGGCGCCAAAATCAATATTACCGCACTTGCTGTGATAAACATTACGGCAGATATTATCCCGGAAAATATGACCCACTTTATGACCGCCAATAAAACGGCTATCATGATCGTTGAACTGACATAGCACCTGAAAGGCGTGTCTGCATGGTGTCCTCCGGCATATATACGAATAGGTATGTACGAAATATTCAATAATATACACGGGAGCAAAAGCTGAAATACAAGCCCCAAAAGCAATGTTGTTATAATGTTCAAAAGCATCATAACTGCTTGGAAGAATCCGTATATATACACATCCGTATCCTCTTCGGAAATAATTCCGGCGCGTATCAGCTTACATGCAAACTTTTCAGATATGCGCTCCAACATTAAAATTTGCGCATTTTCTTTACAGACTTAGGCATCTTTGGCTGATAATCCCACCATGTGCATAATGTATTTGCAAAAAACGACGAGGATTTCTTTGCTACAGAAGCAACGCCTGAAAGAGTTTTATTTTTTATTGTATCTTTTTTCATTACTATTTCCTCCTATTTTTAACTTTCAAGATATCTTGCTTTTAAATATATCATAATTTTTTTAAAATTTCAATGGTTTTGCATCATTTGGTCGTTTTTCGGCATCATTTGGTCATAAATCGGAAAATTCATATACTAAATGTTAAAAACGATTTTATATTTACATTTAGTACAAATATAAAATGCGCTTCAAAGACCAAGCTTTACTTGTTAAATGTGATCGAAACACAAAATTGATTTTCTTCATGGCTGATATTAATTATTCCATTATATTTCTTAACTGCCTTTTTAACATTTGATAAACCGATACCGGAATGATTCAATTTTGTTGAGGTATTATTTGGCAGCATATGTATTAATGAATTTTTACAGGGATTTGTTATCCTGAACACTATCAGCCCTATCTGCTTGCGTATTACGACATGAATTTTTCTTTCAGATCTTGGAATTTCCATACATGCGTCTATGGCATTATCTAATAAATTTGAAAATATGGTCGTAATATCCATATCCGAAATAAAATCCATTTTAAAATCCTCTATATTCAATTCCAAAAGAATATGCTCTTTTTCGCATCTGTCTGAAATAGTATTGAGAATAATTTCCAGCATAGCGTTCTGATTTTTTATATACGGTTTTAAACGTTCTGTTTCCTTTATCAAATCAGAAATATAACGCTCGGCTTTTTCGATCGGTTTGTCGGCTATCAAAGATTCCAGTGAATTGATATGACGATTTATATCATGAGAGATCTCGCGCGTAATATTATATTTTTCCCGTAATTCTCTGTACATTTGATGCTGAAGCTGTTCCTGCTGCTGCATAAGATTGACTTTTTGCTCGATTTCTCTTGCCAAGGATATTTTATGAATCATATACATGATATAAATATCCAAAACCATAAATCCCGACATTACAAATATAAGAAATTGTCCGCTCATATAATCCTGGATAGCTGTTGATACGCACGCAAAAAATATTATTTCAAATATGATCAGAATTATATAAAACGCTAATTCATGCCATTTGGATTGCAGGTTATTATCTTTGCGAATGAGCGATGCGGTAATTCTTGACAGAAAGATCTGTACGATCCAATTCCATAAATGATGATGCCAGACAAGATCGGTAGCGCCGACAATCGTTTCCGTTATAGCATGATTATAAAAAGCCGAAACGATCAGAACTCCGAGCGCATCTGCAACCAATGCTATCATCAAAAATATAAAAGAATACATAAGAACTTCTTTAAGTAAACATTTATAGCTGACATATATTATCGAAAAGTATAGGATCCAAGCGGTTATCAAATTCAGCGGAGGTATTTGAAGAAGTACGACGCCTATTTTTACGCCTATAATACATGTGATAACTGCGATCCGGACAGCTAAATTAACGTCGTTTGTCTTATACTTATTATGCAGAAAACTGAAACACAGCACCGCAGATACTACCATTGTAAAACAATCTAATACAAACTGCATGTTTATCACTCTCCTTCATAGGCTATAAGACGATTCAGCGATTCTATGATGTCATTGTATTTTCTCCGCGGGATCAAAATTACCGCATCATTTTTCATAATAATAGTTTTATTTATTCCGTCTATTTCCCTTATATGATACAGATTTACGATAAAGCTTTGATTAGAAATAATAAAATATTTATGATTCAGCTTATTGTATATATTCATAAGGCTGTCTTTTATTTTGTACTGATCCGTTGTTGTGACTAATTCCACGGTCCTGTTTTCCAGATAATGAAAATATGAGATGTCGTTCATGTTGATGCTGACATAATGTCCGTTCAGAGTATTGGTCTGAAATATGTCTTTCATATTATTTTTGTTTATGGACTCCTCATATTCAAGATAATCTTTTAAATTTTTTATTACTTCTTCTTCCGAATACGGTTTTACAATAAATGCAAACGGATGTATCGTCATACTCTTTTGAATATAGTCCCTAAACGAGGTTATGTAAAACAATACGGCTTTTTTATTTGTAACGCGCAAACGCTGCGCTGTTTCGATCCCGTCAATACCGTCCATTTGAATATCGAGAAAAATTAAATTATATTCTGCTATTTCGGATAATAAAGCCTCGCCGCTCATAAAACGATTTATCGTTATATCAATGCTGCGTTCGTTGAAAAAATCTGATACAATTCCGGAGATCAAATCGATCTGCTCCTGCTCATCGTCAACTATTGCGATCCTTACCATTGTATCACCCCCATATTCAAATAATAACATAATATTACAATTATTTCAAGTGGTATTGCTTAAAATTTACGATATTGGTTTCGGTAAGTAAAATTTGACTAAATCTGTTCGCCGTATTTTGTGGAACTTATAAAAATAAAGCGTATCAATAAAATGATACGCCAGTCTGTAGAAAAAATCTATTTTAAGTGTGTTGCGGCAAATAGCTTCGGATAGATTTTGCAACATATCAAGGGCACTCCTCATAAAAGGAATGCCCTTGTTTTCAGAATTTCTTTCTGCGGCGTCCGCAGTTTTTGTCAAATGCGGGATTGCACGCATAAAAGTTTTTGGAATCGAGGTCGTCTTGTACCAAACGCAGACCTTCGCCGAAACGCTGATAGTGTACTACCTCACGTTCGCGCAGGAACTTGATAGGATCGCGTACGTCGGGATCGTCCGCAAGACGCAGGATATTGTCGTAAGTCGAACGAGCCTTTTGCTCGGCAGCCATATCTTCTGTGAGATCGGTTATCGGATCGCCTTTTGACTGGAAATAAGCGGCAGTAAATGGAACTCCCGACGCGCTTGCCGGGTAGATGCCTGTTGTATGATCGACGAAATATGCGTCAAATCCGCTTGCTTTTATCTGCTCAGGAGTCAGATCTCTTGTGAGCTGATATATGATAGCGGAAATAATTTCAAGGTGCGACAGCTCTTCTGTACCTACAGAAGCATCAAAAATGTGCCACTTCACGGAAATGCCCGAAAAGCCTGTGTTTATGGGTTTTTTAGTGGATACAATCAACACAACGGACAAGCTCACAAGATACGGAAAGAACAATAAATTTACATATTCAGAGCAGCCGACACTTATCGGACAAGGCTCTGAGCGTGAAATAAACATCTATTGCACTATCCCCGATGCCGCTTAATTGCACATTGGAAATCGTTAGTTTTTTTCGTTATAATGTATGCAAAGGACGGAGGTGCTGTTTATGAAAGAGCAGACATACCGTATATATCTGGATAGCCACGAAAAGACAACCTTATAACATAGCCTTGTGGAGCTGAAAAATCAGCTTATACAGCAGGGCGGATATGGGGACTGCGTTGACGAGATTATCTTTAAGATAGCCAATGCACCTGTCAAGAAAGTAAAAATTGAATATGTCTAACGGCAGATCAATGTAAAGCCGCTTATTCTTAACCCCTTTAAGAGTAGGCGGCTTTTTTGCGTTCTCCGCTAAAATCTACATAGCCGCCTTGACAAAGCGGCTAAATCTATGCGAAAGGAGGACGCACAAATGTCAAATTGCAAAGTGATTGCTCTAACCAATCAAAAAGGCGGTGTCGGCAAGACCACCACGGCGGTCAATCTGGGTATCGGTCTGGTAAAGCAGGGCAGCAATCACAAGCTGACCGAGTTCGTCAGCAGATATTGTCACTACTCAAAAATTCTCGGCATGGGAGAGAAGAAATTCATCGCGGTCTATTTTTCTCGTCTTTTTCTTGTAATAAACAAGACTTCCCGAAACTCCGAGTTTTCTGCACATTACGCTGATACTGTACTTATGTCGCTTCGTAAGGAAATCTACCTAAAAAAATATCGGTCGGGTTTTATATCCGACCGATTTAACAAATAATTTATTTCAAAAGTTTTCTTTTCAAAATTACCATATCTAAAACGTTGACTTTTCCATCAGAGTTCATGTCGGCAAGTTTCCACTGCACACTTGTCAGTTTCCCGGCACCTAAAAGATATTTTTGTAACAAAACAGCATCAGAAACAGAAGTTTTATTATCGCCGTTTAAATCACCTGATTTTTCGGTTGTTGTAGCAGGAGTTGTAACTGGTTTAGTAGTAGTTTTCGTAGTAATCGGCTTGGTCGCAGTCGTGGTAGTTTTCGTAGTAATCGGTTTGGTCGTAGTCGTGGTAGTTTTCGTGGTAATCGGCTTGGTCGCAGTCGTGGTGGTTTTCGTAGTAACCGGTTTGGTCGTAGTTGTGGTAGTTTTCGTAGTAACCTGCTTGGTCGTAGTTGTGGTAGTTTTCGTAGTAATCGGCTTGGTCGTAGTTGTGGTAGTTGCCGTAGTAATCGGCTTGGTCGTAGTTGTGGTAGTTGCCGTAGTAATCGGCTTAGTGGTAGTCGTGGTGGTTGTTGTAGTAATCGGCTTAGTTGTAGTTGTTATAGTTGTAACAACAGGGTCGGCGTCTAATAAAACATATTTTATATTATTCTTTGCAGCATATTTACATGCAGATGAATCTTTATTACAATAAATAGTTAAGCTTGTGCAGTTCTTAAATGCGCCGTCTTCTATTGATGTAACGCTGTCGGGAATAATCATAATTGTTAAACCTGTGCAGCCAGAAAATGCAGCGTATCCTATTGACGTAACGCTGTTGGGAATGATTATGCTTGTTAAGCTTGTGCAGCCATCAAATGCATAGTCTTCTATTGACGTAACGCTGTTGGGAATAATTATACTTGTTAAGCTTGTGCAGCCCTCAAATGCCCAGTATCCTATTGACGTAACGCTGTCGGGAATAATTATGCTTGTTAAGCTTGTGCAGTTCTTAAATGCGCCGTATTCTATTGACGTAACGCTGTTGGGAATAATTATACTTGTTAAGCTTGTGCAGCCAGAAAATGTGTCGTCTTCTATTGACGTAACGCTGTTGGGAATAATTATACTTGTTAAGCTTGTGCAGCCATAAAATGCTTCGTATCCTATTGACGTAACGCTGTTGGGAATAATTATACTTGTTAAGCTTGTGCAGCCAGAAAATGCCATATTTCCTATTGATGTAACGCTGTCGGGTATTGTTATACTTGTTAAGCTTGTGCAGCCATAAAATGCGCTGTATCCTATTGACGTAACGCTGTCGGGTATTGTTATACTTGTTAAGCTTGTGCAGCCATAAAATGCGCTGTCTCCTATTGATGTAACGCTGTCAGGTATTGTTATGCTTGTTAAGCTTGTGCAGCCATAAAATTCACGGTATTCTATTGACGTAACGCTGTCGGGTATTGTTATACTTGTTAAACTTGTGCAGCCAGAAAATGCCATATTTCCTATTGATGTAACGCTGTCGGGTATAATTATGCTTGCTAAACCTGTGCAATTTCGGAATGCGTAGATTCCTATTGACGTAACGCTGTCGGGTATAATTATGCTTGTTAAACCTGTGCAGCCAAAAAATGCGTTGTTTCCTATCATTTTTACAGGCAAACCCTCCATTTCTGACGGGATTTCAATTATTTCAGCTGCTGATGTATCACAACGTACGATTTTAATATAATCCGGACTTCCGTCATTGTTTTCATCTACTTTTTGACAATTAAGCTTATCGACACCGTTATTACAAGTTGTAGTAGTAGGTGTTGTTGTAGTTGTAACAACAGGATCGGCGTCTAATAAAACATATTTTATACTATGCTCTACAGCGTATTCCCATGCATATGAATCTTTATTACAATAAATAGTTAAGCTGCTGCAGTTACCGAACGCATCTCTTTCTATTTCTGCTATAGTATCCGGTAAATGAATGCTTTTCAAATTGGCACATGCATAAAAAGCATAAGATCCGATTCTTTCAACTCCATCAGGCAGAGTTACATTAATTAAATTTCCGTTGCCTTCGAAAGCCTCTTTCTCTATTGATGTTACGCCGTCCGGTATAGAATATTCATTATCCTTTTTTGCCATTGGATATTGAATTACGGATGTTTTATTTTTATCGAACAAAACGCCGTCAGCGCTGCTGAAATTTTGGTTGTTGTCGGATACTTCTATGCTTATTAAGTTTGCACAGACAAACGCTGACATTCCTATTTCTGTAATACTGTCGGGAATTTTTACCGTTTTTAATTCTGAACAAAGTACAAACGCCATATCGTCAATTTTTGTTATAGGAACACCGTCTATTTGATCCGGAATTTCAATTTCTGTAGTCATATCATCACAACCGGTAATTATTATATAATCCGGAGAACCATCTTTATTACTATCGACTTTTTGGCATTCAAGTCTGTCAGCATCGGTTTTTTCAATTAATTTCTCAAATGTCATATTATTATTTTGGACATATTCATAAGCTGTGGAATCTTCATAGCAGTAAATCAGTAAATCATCTGAAAACGCAGAATCGCCTATAGATGTAACGCTTTTAGGTATTATTATGCTTGTTAAACCCACACAATTGGAAAATGCGTTAGCTCCTATCGATGTAAGACCGCCTGGAAGTTCTATGCCCGTCAATTTGCCGCATTCCGAAAATGCCGAATCGCCTATCGACGTAACGCTTTCAGGTATTGTTATGCTTGTTAAAGATGTACATTTGGAAAATGCGTTAGCTCCTATCGACGTAAGACCGCCTGGAAGTTCTATGCCCGTCAATTTGCCGCAGCCTGAAAATGCCGAATCGCCTATGAACGTAACGCTTTTAGGTATTGTTATGCTTGTTAAAGATGTACATTTGGAAAACGCATTAGCTCCTATCGATGTAAGTTCATCGGGAAGCTCTATACTTGTTATGCTGCATCCCGAAAATGCCGAATCGCCTATGAACGTAACGCTTTTAGGTATTGTTATGCTTGTTAAAACCTCACAGCATAGAAATGCACAATTGCCAATTGAAATAACATTATCAGGCAGATTTATGCTTGTTAAGCTGCAGCCTAAAAATGCATCATTTCCTATTGAGGTAACACCTTCCGGTATTGTTATGTCTGTTAGTTTATAGCAAGACTCAAACATTGAATCACCTATTGATGTAAGACCGTCAGGAAGCCGAATACTTTTCAAGTTGTTGCACATAAAAAATGCGCTGTTACCTATTGAAGTAACGCTATCCGGCAGAGTTATGCTTGTTAAGCCGCTGCAATATGAAAATGCGTCATTACCTATTGAGGTAATGTTATCAGACAGCGTTATACTTGTTAAATTTGTACAATTATAAAATGTATAATTTCCTATTGAAGTGACGCTATCAGGTAGTGTTATGCTTGTTAAATCTGTGGACCAATAAAACGCTCTATCACCTATAACTGTTACGGGCAATCCTTTGATTTCTGATGGTATACTGATTTCTGTTCCTTGTATGCAATCCGGGTCAAAAGACATAATTTTAATATAGTCCGGCGTTCCGTCATTATCTGCGTCAACTGTTGTGTATTGAAGATAATCTTCATACCAATCCGCATCAACACTAATTGTTAATGTCCCTGCAAAGAATGATATTGTACAAGTTATCGCTGAAATCGCACTTATTATCTTGTTTTTCAAATTGACTTTTTTCATAACCTTCACCTTTCTAAGTTTTACTATATAATCATTATACACTATTTTCTCAAAAATTTCAATATATTTAAACCATAATTATATTTTTTATGGATTAAATTATCAATAAAAATCTGACAAGGCATATGAAATTATTGTAAATGTAGAAGATGTATTATACCGTAATTATTGCAGATATAACAACTTGATTTTGTGTAAAAAAATGTTATACTAATATTGTTAAAGATCGGAGGTGCGGTCGTCATGGAAATTTACTTGAATCAAGTAAAAGAAAATTTTATCTAAATAAGGTATATGTTTTCAAGAGTCAGAGAACATATCTCTTAATGTTTTTTATTTATAATATGTAAAACCAACCGTCCAAAATTCCTAAAAATTTTCTTGTTAAGGTGCCGCAATAGGCACGCCTGTTTCAAACTCAATGGTGGAGCCGTACTCTGTCAGAGGTACTTGCAGTATGACACGCTGATGCAGAACGGTTTGCAGCATTTTGACAGTTGGGCTTCCACTGTAGCCGCCCAAAATGGCAGAACGGAATCTAAGTGATAGCCAAACAGCTATATTTCGGTATATAAAAAGCGAGGAGCAATTATAATAATCTGCTCCTCGCTTTTTACTTTTGTAAGAAATAGTTAATGATACTTTATCCAAATCAATTATATATCTGTATTGATCGCAATAAAAAGCTGCCAAAACTGTCTTTTTGTTGCAGCGCTTGACGATATGATTTCGCCTGTAAAAGATGAACTATCGGCATATTCAAAGGTTGAAATAAACAGAATGCTTGACGAAGGTATGAATTTTACCGTTGCAACTATGAGAACTCCTGCAAGCCTTATCAGGACATTGAATGAAGTCAATCTTAAGCTTCCTGTTATTGTGATGAACGGAGCGGCATTGTATGACCTGAAAGAAAATACTTATCTGAAAGCTTACGTAATATCAAATCAATCAAGCTGTGAACTGGTGGAAATGATACGCAGCAATGATTTTAATTGCTTCATCAATGCGCTTTATGACGATACTCTCGTTATTTACTATCAGAAACTTGAAAATTACGCCGAAAATGATATTCTCCGTACAGGTGCTACGTAAATCGTGAACCCACAGAAACAGACAGAACCGTTTATATTATGATTGTTGACAAAACCGATAAAATCAAGTCATTTTATAATCTGCTTGCTGAAAAATACAACGACAGATTTAAGATTCTGTGCTACAAATCCGATAAATATGACGGCTATAGCTACATAAAAATATATAACAGAAATGCCGGTACGGATAATATGATACAATATCTTGCTGATTTACAGAAACTTGAGTACAAAAAGCTGATTGAATCAAACGACAAAAACAAATCTGATTTCAACAGCATTGTTCATAAACTCAAAAACAGTTATGAACCGATTATATTCAAATAAAACAAACCGCTGTAAACTTTTGCTTACAGCGGCTTGTTGGTCTATAATTATCTGTTTCAAAGTATTTTCTCAAGACTTTCACGGACAGCTTTAATGAAATTTTCGCTGTTCAAAACAACAGGATTCGGAATTGTAGTTATCAGAGCTAAATCCTTTGTCATTTTACCGCTTTCGATAGTTTCTATGCAGGCTTTTTCAAGACAGTCTGCAAAACGAACAAGTTCGGAGTTGGCGTCAAGTTCTCCACGCTTACGCAATGCGCCTGTCCACGCAAAAATCGTTGCAACGGACGAGGGTCGGAAACGGTATACACCGCATGACCAAGTCCATATATAAGCCCGGAACCGTCAAAACATTTTTTATCAAGAATACCCATAAGATAATCACGGATTTCGCTTTCATTTTCCCAATCGGAAATATTCGCCTTTATATCGTCGAACATCTCCTGTACTTTCAGATTAGCACCGCCGTGACGAGGACCGCGATGAAATAGCTGCACATACTGCGGAATATGTATCAGTTCCCGAAGATGTAACAACGTGATTTGTAAAAGTAGAATTATTTCCTCCACCGTGTTCTGCATGAAGTACAAGTGCGATGTCAAGCACTCTTGCTTCAAGAGGCGTAAACTTTCCGTCCTTATGGAGCATATACAGAATATTTTCAGCTGTGGAATAGTTTTTTTGGGGAGTACGGATTAGCAGGCTGTAGCCTTTCTCAATATGACGGTATGCATAATAGGCATAAACAGCTATAAGAGGAAGTTTGCCGATTAGCTGGAGCGATTGCCTTAGAACATTTGAAACCTCAATTGAATCAGGGGTTTCATCATAAGAATAAAGCGTAATGACACTTTTCTGAAGTGCATTCATTATATTTCTGCTTGGAGCTTTAAGTATTACATCACGAATAAACTGCCCTGTAAGTTCCTGCAAACTGCTGAGAATTTCAAGAAAACTTTTCATCTGATTTTTGTTCGGAAGTTCACCAAAAAGAAGAAGATATGTTGCTTCTTCAAAAAGATAACGACGGTTTTCAGAATTTTTCAGCAGCTCATAAACATTATATCCCTGATAGTATAAGTTACCTTCTGCTGGTATTTTTTCACCGCCTTTTATTTCGTATGAAACAACGTCGCTTATTTCCGTAAGTCCAGTAAGAACGCCTTTTCCGTCTTTGTCACGGAGTCCGCGTTTTACGTCATACTGCCTGTAAAATTCAGAATCAGACTCTCCCGAAATCATACAGTATTTAACAAGTTTATCAAACTCACGGTTAAGTACGTCCGTCATTTCCATCATCGAACGATTCATTTTCAATCACCTCAAAGAATATCATTTCTTACAAGCTTAAAAATTACTGTTCCTTCAACGATAAGCGGCGATGAAAAATGAAAAAACACAGTAGATTTTTCGGGAGCTTTGATTTCCGAAAGCACTTCGCAGGTCAATGGGTTCAGTATTTCTGCGATTACCTGTCCACGTTCGGCAACGTCTCCGATTTTCGTTTTTATCCTGCAAATCCCACCGCATGGTGAATGCACCTGAATCATATCTGATTCGCTGATTATTGAAGTCGCATAACCCGAATGAATTGGATAATTTATGATTCCGTGATTTTTCATGAAACGCAGAATTGCATTGACCGCATTGTCTGCCGAATCCTCTTTCATATCATCGGTGGAATGAGTGAACAAAGAATATGCCTTTGTATTCCACAGCTGCCAGTTGTAGTTCAGAGTTGTCGTATCATAGGGTTTCGGAGTACGCTTCAAGGCATATGGAAGCCCGAAATCTTCCAGTCCGTAATCATCTGTAAACTCCGTTGTCATCTGCTTGACGTGGGTCAGAAAACGTCCGGGCTGATAGAAGCTTGCAAGCTGTATCCCGTACTCAAACCCCTGTATTTCTAAAAAAATTCCGTCCGCAATACGCTGTGTAGTCTCTCCCAAATTATATCCCGGAAACATTCTGTTGATGTCGGTGTTGTCCATTGCCCAGAAACGTTTGCCGATATTCATGGAATGATAATTGGCGCACGGAATAACCATGATTCCCATATTTTTAGTGATCTGCCCGTTGATCTCAAGCTTTTTCAGTTCTTTTACAAGTCTTGCGCAGACGTACATCTGCTGAACTTCATTTCCACGCATTGCGCCCATGATACAAATTGTTTTTTTATTTGCGTCGCCGAAGCAGAACGCTTTGATTTCAAGAGGCTCTCTGTAGACTGATTCAAGGGCAAAAATTGTTTTCTCAATCATTTTTCTTACCCTCCTGTAAAATTCGTGCAATCAGCGAACCTCCATAAACAACGGGATATTCACGCAGAGTAAAGAGAAGTCCCGAACTCTGAGCAACCGCATTTTCCTCGATCTCACTTGTAAGCGGATCAACGATTTTTCCGATAATATCGCCTTTTTTTACGGTACTGCCGAAAGGTATTTCAGGAATAAAAATTCCCGCCGATGATGAATTTATAAATTCGACTGCACCGTCCATTGAAACAATCGGCTCGCGGATTTCAGGTACTTCAACATTAGTCAGCATTTCAAGATTTACAAGCAGATTTAAAATTCCGTCCATAAGCTGTCGGCAGTATTCTTTTGTAATTCTCATACCCACGCCCATTTCCACAACGAGCGTTTTTGTGCCTGTTGAATTGAGCGAATGTGCAAGTGTGGATTCCAAAACCGTCGCCGACGCGTGAACCCATACGAAATCAACGTTCAGCATTTTTGCATACGGCAGAAGCGTTTCGGAAGTCGGGACGCTCATGCGTATCTGCGGAATTTCACGCAGAAAAATATTGCTTGCGTGAATATCAATGCACACGTCCGCGCCCTTCATATCTTCAAGAATTTCATGAGCTATCATTTCGGGCATCGTACCTGATTCAGTACCGGGAAAGGTCCTGTTCATATCAAGGTCATATCCCGGGATTCCTCGCATTATACTGTCAATTC
>JAMPFN010000049.1 GCA_023664445.1 Clostridium sp.
TTTACTTACGATGAATTAGGAAATATGACAAGTGCATCGGTTGGTAACAGAATCTTAATATCAAATACATATTCTGAAAATTCTATTTTGCGTGAAAGTTATGGGAACGATTCTATCAATGACTATGCTTATGATGAAAATGGCAATGTTATTTCACAAGCAATAAACGGTGTTACTGCTTACAAATGGACATATGATGCTGATGGAAATATTCTTACATACATTGATTGTATAAATAATGTTACATATACTTACTCATACGATGAAGATAGTAATTTAATTTCACTTAATTCAAATAGTGGTCTGGGTATATCATATGAACAGGATGATAATATGTATTCTGTTACATATGAAAATAATGGAGTTGTAAAATCACAGAGTACAGTTAGCGACGATGGAGAAGGTGTAGAAACAGATGAATTTGTTCCTACAAGTACGACAACGAATCTTATCTCAGGAGGTAAACTCATTTCTGTTAAATCAAGTGAGGAAACAGAAGAGAAGACTATCTATTCAAATGAAAATACCATTTTAAACTCTGTATATACATACTCTGACAAAGGCATAAGTAAAATTGAATATAAAGACGGCAAAACAATAAATTATTTCTATGATAATAACGGAAATATTCAAACGATAACAGAAAACGGAGAAGAAAAAGCAAGCTATGAATATGACGGCTTGGGACAACTCACAAGAGAAAACAGCGTTTATGCTAATAAAACTGTTGTATATACTTACGATAATGCCGGAAATATTCTTAAAGCAGATGAATATGCATATACTAACGGTGAACTCGGTGAAGTTATTTCAACAAAAAATTACTCTTATGAAGATGCTGAATGGAGAGATCTTTTAACAAGCTTCAACGGTCAAGCCATCACATATGATGAAATAGGAAATCCATTATCATATCGTGACGGAATTCAATTCACATGGATCGGAAGGCAGCTTTCTTCTTTACAAAAGAACGGAAATGTGGTAAACTATACTTACAACAGCGATGGGATCAGAACTTTCAAAACTGTTAATGGAGTAAAAACTACTTACCAGCTTGATGGAACTAAAATTGTATCTGAAACAACAAATGGAAACATAAAGTGGTATATCTATGATGAAAATAATTCGATCATAGGCTTTGAATATAATGATCAGGCATACTATTTTGAAAAAAATGCACAGGGCGACGTTGTCAGAATATTTGATGCAAATGGAAATTTTGTAAGCGAATACTTCTATGACGCATGGGGCAATATTGCTTCCGTTTCGGGCAATGAAGAAATAGCCAATGCCAATCCGTTTAGATATCGCGGATATTATTATGATAACGAAAGCGGTTTTTATTACCTACAGTCAAGGTATTATGATAGCTTTACAGGTAGATTTTTGAATGCGGATTCAATTATTGGTGCAAATGGTGATATAACTTCCAATAATCTTTTTGCTTATTGTAGTAATAATCCTGTTAATTTTATTGATCCTACCGGTGAAATTGCTGCTAATGTAGTAGGTACTGTAATAGGAGCTGTTATCGGTGCTGTTGGCGGCAGTTTCTTGTCTAAATGGCTTGCAGATAAAATAGGATTAAAAGGATGGAAAAGAAAAGCTTTTATTATTGGGTTAACGGCAATTGTATCTGCTACTGCTGCAACTATTGGTTACTTTGTTGGTCCATACGTTGCAAAAGCATGGTCTTCTTGGAGTGCGAAATTTGCTGGTTTATTAAAGAAGTCATACAAAAGCATTGCAAGTATAACTTCAAAAAAAATGAGCCATATAAATGTATCTAAGCATTTGTGGAGCAAAGTTATGAAAAAAGTCACAAATACACAAATTAAAACTGTTATTTACCAAGGAATACGTAAAGGTACATGGCAGACACTTTCAAATGGAAGCGTAAAAATATTATATAAGTATGCAGGTCAAACGGTTGTGATAACTGGAAAAGTTGTTGATAAGGTTTTTAGAGTGGGTGATGCTTGGGTTTGGAACGGCATAGGGAAGCCATAAGGAGATATGTAATTGAAAAAGATAATATGTGAATTTAAAAAACATAATTTTAATTATGTTTATACTACTTTAAATAAAAAAGAGTATAACTATACTTTGGATAATTTAACTAAAGATTTTTCATCAGTTTCTAGTAGTAGTAAATATTGCTATTTAATTTATCTGCTCGCCAAAGAGTATACACCTCACAACATAATTCTTATTTGTGATTTTTTGACTTTTACTGATACTTTTTTCTTTGATATTCATCCTGTTATTTATATGTTTATTAATCAAGCATTACAAGCATTTCCATCAAATAAATATATTATAGATTGGGTGATATTTAATTATGAGAATCATCCCGATTCACCATTTTCAATAGATGAAATTAATAAATTATCTGAAATCATAAATTAAAATTGTTTATGAAAATTAGTTATAATGCAATTTTTGAATATGCCGATGATGGAATAAATATTTCTTTTCCAGATATTCCGGAAGCAATTACTTGCGCTTATTCAAAGAATGAGGCAATAGAAATGGCAAAGGAATCATTAGAATTAGTTTTACACAAAAGGTTGCTTAATCATCTTCCTGTGCCTACTCCTAAAAATAAAATACTAAAAATAGATAATGTCGAAGTTGTAGAAATCATTATTGAAATGAGTGTCAAAAATAAAATGCTTATCGGTAATGACATTATTGAATATAATTAAGCCAATCTAAATTACCTCGTAGAAGGACAATCCGTCAGCTATTAAAGCTGACGGATTTTTTCTCTCAATCGGTTGTTCCTTGTGTACCCTATCATATGCCCATATTATCGAGGTTAAGCCGCAAAAGTATTCTGGCAATCATCGGAAATGCGGCGACTATATGGATGCCCGCAATAGCCAACGGAAGGAAGAATACGGTCTGTACCTGTGAACGAATAGAAGCCTTAACTTCTCGCTTGCTCATACCAATTTTTTGCATAATCGTAAAACGCTCTCTGTCATCATATCCCTCGGAAATCTGTTTGTAATAAATAATAAGAACAGTCGCCATTAAAAATAATGTTCCAAGGAAAATGCCAATAAAGAAGAAACTTCCGTAAGTTGATATTTGATTTGCTTTTGCGTCAACTTTCGATGCAATGGTCAGTTCATACTCTTTTTCTGGCAGTTTATCCATTAGTAACTGATAAAATCCTTCCTGCTCTGACTCATCTGCATCGGAATTAAATCCATAGAAGCAGCAGATGTTTGAAGCCAAATCACCAAACTCATTTTTTTGTTCAAATCCTGCTCTTTTTGAAAACTAAGTATGTCAGCAAGACATTCCTCTCTCCGAGACAAGTCACTTTCGTTGCAATAAATATCAAAGTCGTTTTGATATTCTCTTTGTAAAATATCTGCCATACCAAGCATCAGCGAGCTTGTTGATGATACCATAATGAGTACCATTGTTGAGAGGATGCATATATTCGCAAGTCCTACGGCATTTTGCTTCATACGGTAAATCAAATTAGAAACGCTGATAAAATGCTTTGTATTGTAATAGTAATTCTTGTTTTTCCTAAGCGTTTTTAACAATGCAATGCTACTGGATGTAAAAAGCATATAAGTACCGATGACAACAAACATTACAGCAACAAACAAATAAGGAATGGCTTTTGATAGTGGTTTATCCATAAAAATAGAAATCAAATATCCTGCACCTGTAAATGCCACACCCAAAACAGCCAGCAGCCAATTTGTTTTTGGCTCTTTTTCACCTGCATTGCCCTCCTGCATCAATTCTATCGGATTTGAATTACGCATCTGGCAAACAGAATAAACATAAATCGCAAGGAAAATCAAAGCAAACAGAAAAAATGTTACCGCTATTGCCTTTATGGACACAAAAAATCCAAGTGCAATAGTTCCGCCAATTACCTTCAAGATAAGCAGGAACATTACTTTGTCCAATGCTATACCTAAAATAAGTCCTGCGGCAATACTCATCAAGAATGTATATAATATCTCCCAGACAATAACTTTTGCGATATGTGATTTTTCCATACCGAGTACATTGAATATGGCAAATTCTTTCTTTCTACGCTTAACCAAAAAGCTATTAGAATAAAGAAGAAAAGCCAATGCAAACAAAGCGGCAAAGAAACTTGCATATCCCATAAGGGTAGTAATTGTATCTGCTCCGATTACTTTCTCCAAATAGGGATTTAAGGAAAGTGAATGAACAATATAGAATATTGCAACAGTCACTATGCAGGTAATGATATAAGGAATATACGATTTACTATTTCTTTTGATATTGTCGGCTGCAAGTTTTCTGAAAAGGCTATTGTTCATCATATTCACCACCTGTCGCTAATAGGGTCAGCGTATCAGATATTTTCTGATACATCTGCTCGTTTGTATTATTTCCACGATATATTTGATGGAAAATTGCCCCATCTTTAATGAAAAGCACTCGGCTTGCGTGACTTGCAGCCTTTGTTGAGTGCGTTACCATCAAAATCGTTTGTCCATCTTGATTTATACCATTAAAAACTCTCAGAAGTTCATCTGTTGAGTGGGAATCAAGCGCACCTGTCGGCTCATCTGCAAGAATTAGTTTTGGATTTGTGATAAGCGCACGAGCAACAGCGGCTCGCTGTTTCTGTCCGCCTGAAACTTCATATGGATATTTCGATAATAATTTCGAGATGCCTAACCTTCTTGCAATTGGCTGCAAACGCTCATTCATTTCCTTATATTTTTTTCCTGCCAATACTAACGGGAGAAAAATATTATCTTGCAGAGAAAAGGTATCCAACAAGTTAAACTCTTGAAACACAAAGCCAAGATTATCCCTACGGAACTTTGTATTTTCACTTTCTTTTACGGCAGATAAGTTTTTCCCATTCAGCAAAACTTCTCCGCTTGTTGGCTTATCCAAAGCGGCAAGTATGTTCAGAAGGGTTGTTTTTCCAGAGCCAGACTCGCCCATAATTGCTACATATTCACCCTGTTCTACGGAAAAGGATACGCCCGATAATGCCTGCACACGGTTTCCGCCAAATCGGGTAGTATAGATTTTTTGAATATTTCTTGCTTCTAATATCGTCATTTGATTTGTACCTCCTCGTTTATTGCACCTATATTGTAACAAAACGGTCGAAGTCCCCGACATCTAATCGAGTGACATTTCGCCCGTTTTGTGTGACAAATTTGTAAGATGATTTAATCCACTACTATTTTACTTGTATGTAAATCAATAGATATTGTTGTGCCTTGACTCGGTATAGAATCGGCACTGATTTTATGAGAAAGATGCTCCGCAGCCCTTTTACAAAGATATAATCCCAATCCGCTTGATTTTTTATCTGAATGTCCGTTATATCCTGTAAATCCCTTTTCAAAAATTCGTGGCAAATCTTCTGGGGCAATGCCAATTCCCGTATCTGCAATTTTCAGAACTTTATTTTCGGTTACGGTTATAGTAACAGCACCTTTTGGAGTATATTTTATACTGTTAGACAGCACTTGCTCAATAATAAATGAAAGCCATTTTTCATCGGTTAGCACTTGTACTTCAACAGGAATGTAATTTAATCGGACTTTATGATATACAAATTGCGGTGCGTATTTATGGATTGCCTGTTTAATAATGCTATCAAGGTTATGTTCTTTGATAATATAATCCGTTGACTCACTTCCGAGCCGCAAATAGCTTAGCACCATTTCTACATATTGCTCGATACGAAAAAGCTCTGCCAAAAGCTCTCTGTGTTCATCTGTATCCTCACTCTCTAAAGTCATTTTCATAACAGAAATCGGTGTTTTTATCTGGTGAACCCAAGTTGAGTAGTAGTCCATACTTTCACTGCGTTCTGCTTGCCAGCTTGTTAAATCTGCTTCCACTATATGTTCCATTTCACGAAGCATTTCCTGCAAATCTCTTTCCATCAGTGTCTTGGGGGCGGGAAGTCAATAGCCATAATTCAACCTCCAAATCACAAGCTGCTCCACATTAACAGATTATCCGTAAAAACACCTTCTATCTTTCCGCTGTCTTTCAGCCACGATAAATAAGAACGCACTGTGCTTCCGACTAAAACATACTGTTCAAAATTCATTATCAGATTATATTTGTCAAAAATCTGCTTTAAGAGCATTTCAAAACACATTGGTGTTTTAAGGACAGATTGTATTTTAGCCGCAATATCAAATACTTTCTGTCGGTTGAACTGCACCAATTCCTTAATGTTATCCGTTGCGTCTGCATGGGCAGGCACAAACATTGCCGCTTCCATAGCTTCCACTTTATCCAGTGTGTTCAGATATTCAGCCACATCATAAATGAAAGAAATCTGATACTTTTCCAATGCGGCTTTACTGCTGATACAGTCAGCAAGAAAAACAACATTGTCTGGTGTACGGATGCCAATCATATCAAAAAAATGTCCACGCAGAGAAATGACCTCTAATTCTTTCGGAAAATCACAATCTGAAATATCCACAACATCGCTTTCGGATGCAAGCAGGAATTTATGCCTTAAATCTTTGCAAGGGTATCCGCCATATAGGAATGACGGCTCTAAAATGGGGTTCTTTGTAAATGCAACCTCAATACCGTTCGCAAATACTTTACAACCGTACTGCTGTTGCAAATATCGGTTGCCGCCGATGTGGTCTGCATTGGAATGAGTATTGATTATACCTTTCAACCGCCAACCATTCTCATCTAATATTTTACGGACTTTTCTTCCTGCATCTTTATCATTTCCGCTGTCTATCAAGTAAACTTCCGTATCAGACACTTTGTAGACACCGATTTTAGCAGGGCAGTTTATGTAATAGCTTCTTTCTTCGACTTGATTTAATTCATACATATATTTTACCTCTTATTCCTGATAAAAAATTGTGTTATAGATGCAGCATTGCGTATCGTATGGATTCAGATATGAATGCGGAATATTTGCCGCAAAGCGGATAGCTTGCCTTTCAGATAATGAAATTCTTTTATTGCTCAAAAGCATATCTAATCTTCCTTGAGACACAAAAACATATTCTTCCACACCTTCATTGTGCTTATCAGAATGATGTTCGCACCCTACATCAAACTCAATATAAAAAGCTTCCATACTGCGGATTGGGTCAAACGGAAAGAGTGTATATGCCCGCATTTTTCCATCTTCCTCAGAAATCATATCCTGTTTCTTAAAATCAACAATCATATATTCCGTTTCCTGCTCCCGCAAAAAAGCAGAAAAGGATATTTTCAATCCAGTCGATATTTTCCAAAGGACATTAACCGTAGGCGATGATTGTCCCCTTTCAATTTGACCGAGCATAGGTTTACTAACGCCTGTCAATTCCGCCATATTATCTAAGGTCATATTTCTACTGTTGCGAATGGCTTTCAATTTTTGTCCAATGTTTAAGGCTTTCAATATCAGCCCTCCTTTTGTTTGCAATAGCATATTTTAATATATTATAGCATATACAGTCTGAGAAATCAATATAGGGAAGAAAATCCTATATAGTCAATATGTAAGGCAAAAGAGGAAACAGAGGATTAAGCCCCTCTGTTTTCCTTTTGCCCGATTTTTAGTAGGCAGGGATACCGTAGCCATAGATAGAGCTGTTTCCTCTGGTCTGCATTGAAATTGTACTTATCCGCCATCTCCTCGGCAGTCTTGTGGGCAACTGTGATATACAGATAAGTGCGTGTAACGGTGGTTTCCGTCTGCACGATATTCCCGTGTCCATCGTCGCTCTCGGTTATCTACTCTTGGATATAGGGAGTGCCTAAATCGCTATACTCTTTCTCAAAATTGTGTTTGAGATAATAGTTCGACTCATTCGGTGTCTGCATCACGGGATAGTTGATGTTCGTGCCGGCAATAGAAATCCATCCTACCATATCGGTGTTTTGCAGGAAAAGCTCCCCGTACTCTGGCAATACGGTTTCTTCCTCCGTCAGCAGGAAGAGGTAAATTATCTCTCCCCTATGATAACGGAAACAGTGAAAGCACAGATCAAAGGTACGGAACAGCGACTTGCAGGATTGATTTTTAAGGTAGCTGTCGAGCTTGGAAAGCTGTCTCATATGACCGCCGCACTCAATGATGTTGACGATGAAACTTTGAAAAGTCTGCATTCTATGTGCGTTACAGAGGTCAGAAAAATCAATGGCATTTTCGATTACGAGGACGCTGTTGCATATCAGCAAGATTAAAAATTAGGAAAGGAAATTTTAAAATGCTCAATTTAATATTCACAAGGAGAACGAATTTCAGGACATCAAGGAGGGTCATATATGAAAAATGTCTACAAGGAAGTAAAGGAAGATACAGGCTCAAGTCAGTACCGCCGCCGTCATGAATATTTGCATAGCAATATTGCAGTCGATGGAGTGAATTACAAGATCATATCCGTTATGCCAAAGTCGGATGTTGATTATAACCCTAAAAAAGTATCGGAATTGTTGGCTTATCTTATTAACGGCAAGTAAAATATTCAAAAATTTTCTGGACTTTCAAGCCGGATAGTGGTATACTGTAAAGGATGGATAGATATGTCTAATTCAAACCGGAAAATTACAGCGTTGTACTGCCGTTTATCGCAAGAGGATATGAGGGACGGCGAGTCGCTGTCGATAGAAAATCAGAAGATTATTCTTCAAAAATACGCTGACGATCACGGATTTTTAAACTGTAAGTTCTACGTTGACGACGGCTATTCGGGAGCAAATTTCAACCGTCCGGCGTTCAAGGAAATGATGACTGAAGTGGAAAACAACAATGTTTCAGCGGTTATCGTTAAGGATCAGTCAAGGCTTGGCAGGGAATATTTGCAGACGGGTATGCTTATGGAAGTAACCTTTCCGCAGTACAATGTACGCTTTATCGCTGTAAACGACGGTGTGGACAGCGCTAACGGCACAAGCGATTATGCCGGAATCCGTAACTACTTTAACGACCTGTACGCAAGGGATACAAGTCGGAAAATAAGGGCTGTTCAGCGTGCAAAGGGTGAACGCGGAGAGCGTGTCGGAACTAACATACCATACGGATATATGAAAAATCCCGACGATCCTAAAAAACTGCTGCCTGATCCCGAAGCTGCGCCGATAGTAAAACGAATCTTTGAAATGTATGCAAACGGCATCGGAATAAGAAAGATTTGTGCCAAATTTGACGAAGAACAAATCCTCTCGCCGGGTATTTATTCGTTTAGAAAAACAGGCCGCAAGACCAGAGGATTGCATATTGACAAACCATATCAATGGCATAGCGGAACTGTCAGATTTATGCTTTCAAACCGCATCTACTGCGGCGATACTGTGAATTTCCAAACCTACAGCAAGTCTAATAAGCTGAAAAAGCGTATAAAAAATGACGATGAAAACATGTTGATTTTTGAGAATACTCATGAAGCTATAGTCGACAGAAAAACCTTTGATTTGGTTCAAAAGCATTTTTAGGGAAGGAAACGTCCCGGTAAGCATGGAGAAATGGATATGTTTGCAGGATATTTATACTGCGGCGACTGTGGCAAACGTCTTTATCTTATCAGAAATAAAATAGAAGAAAAGAACAGTTTTACGTGCTCAAGCTATAGAAATCGTATAACCGACTGCACCTGCCATTATATCAGAGAGCAGATTCTGGAGCATATCGTTCTTGAAAATCTTAAAACTATGACGGCTTTTGCAAGGAACGATCCGAAAAAGTTTTATGAAATGGCTGCCAAAAACGGCGAAGCCGAAGCAAAAAAATTCATGAAGGAATCGAAACGTGAAAGGGCTCAGATTGACTCAAGGATAACTCAACTGGACAGCATAATCCGCTGCCTGTACGAGGACAGAGTAACAGGCAGGATCACTCCCGAACGCTACGATTCACTTGCAAACGGCTACGAACAGGAGCAATCTCAGCTTAAATCAAAGTTGGCGGAACTTGAATCACAGATCGACAGCGTTAATCTCAGAGAAGATTGTATCAGGAAGTTTATGGAAAAAGCAAAAGAGTACATGGAAATGCCTAAGCTTACTCCCGAGCTGCTCAGGACCTTCGTTCGCAAAATCGAGGTTTACGAAAAGCCTGAAAAGTATTCAAGGACTTGCGGGAACACTATCGTAATCCACTACACATTTGAGGTTGAAACACACTAACCATAAAAAAATCCCGTAAGTTTAAACTTACGGGTACTGCATAAAACTTAATTCTTCGTTAAGAGTAGCTGGCACTACGGTTTTACACCTAAAATTTTCGCCCCTAAAACCGCCAACAAACCGCCTAAATACGTGCTTACGATAGGGAACAAAGATAATTAACCGATTGAGAGAAGAAATCCGCCAACAATATGTTTGGTGGATTTTTTTATAAACATGTTAAACTGAATTAGGCAAAAAAAATATATTATTTAAGAAAAATGTTGAAAAATTTACGAATTTATGGTAAAATAAAATTTAGAGGGGATGATCAAATGCGGATTGCCATAGTGGATGATGAAAAAAATTTCTTATCAAATCTGAAAAATATAATTATTGAGAGCTATCCTGAGCCTGATAAACTGAATATCAGTGAATTTGGATGTGGAGAAGAATTTATTAAAGATTTCAAGAAAAGTATGTATGACGTAATCATACTCGATATAGAAATGAAAGAATTAAACGGCTTGGAAACGGCGGAAAAGATACGCTCTGCCGACAACTCTGTGATTATCGTTTTCCTTACAAGCCATCAGGAATTCGCACTTCAAGGCTACGAGGTGAACGCTTTTCGGTATATGCTTAAAAACCGATGTATCGGCGGCAGTTAAATTCTATATTCAACGAATATCATCAGACTCATCTGACGTTTCCAGTACATTCAAAAAGCACTATGCACAATATATCGATAAGCGATATCGTGTTCTTTGAGGTGTTCAAGCGAATGATCGTACTCCATACAACAGATGAAACATACGAATTTTATGGAAAACTGAGTGAGATTGAAAAGGACGAGAGACTTGTAAATTTCATTAAACCGCATAAAAGCTACTATGTCAATCTTACATTTATTGACAATCTTGAACACGATTTTGTGATTATGAAAACCAAAGATAAAATACCTCTCAGCCGAAAATTAAAGCAATCCGTTACGGATAAATTTCTGACGTTTCTTACAGAGGGCTGCTGACATGAAGTTTACGATTTATGACGCTGCGGAAGTAATAAATGTGATACCGGAAATCTTGATTATAGCGTTGTTTTATCATCGCATATTTCAGCTAAAGTACAAGTCGAAAGCCGCATACATAGCTGTGTATATGGCGGCATTTTTGGTTTTGTCGGCAGTTAGTCTTTTTATTTCATTGCCGCAGGTTCAGATTGCCGCAACGTTTGTTATTTTAATTTTATCAGCTTTATTCCTTTATAGCGGCTCGAATATAGTGAAAATTTTCGCTTCAATTTACTATATTGCGCTTATTTTCATATCGGAATCGCTGTTTATAGGCGTACTTATGCTGATGGATTTTGGCAGTCCCATACGGCTGCTTGAAATCGGGAACAGGCAGGATTCTTGGCATGATCGGGACAAAAATATTTGACTTCTGGATCGTTGTATACTCATGCAGAATTTACAAAAGCAAGGTAAAAAGTCTGCCTCTGAAATACTGGATATTGATTTTAATGATGCCGTTTTTGAGCGCGGTTATTATAAACCTGGTTTTCTCGGCAAATGAAAACGATAAGAGTATGATGAGTTCATACATGATATGTATAGGAGGATTGCTTTACCTTAATCTGTCTGTTTTTAACTATTTTGAAAGCTATGATAAGCAGATAAGACTTGCGGCTTTGGAAAAAATATCGGAAAAAGAAAATGAAAACTATCAGGCAATCGCAGGTTCTTACGAAGAGATCCGAAACATAAAGCACGATCTTAAAAATCAGGTATCAATTCTAAACGACCTTATAAAAAAGAAAGATTATACGTCAGCTCAAAGTCATATGAAGCAATTATATAATTTTGTGGAAAG
Source organism: Clostridium sp. (assembly GCA_023664445.1). GTDB lineage: Bacteria > Bacillota > Clostridia > Oscillospirales > Ruminococcaceae > Porcipelethomonas. The sequence goes on from JAMPFN010000049.1 coordinate 11,991, forward strand.
CTCCACATCAATTTGTTATACCGGAAATTCGGCTGTTGATTCCATAATAAATTTAAAAGGCGATTATGCAAAAAGCAGAGCAATACGGTTTATGACTAAAATAAATGTAAGTCAAATCAACTTTGATACGGTCGGAATGTGCAGAATACTGGGCAATGCTCTCGACAATGCGGTAGAGACTTGCGAACGAATCAACGCAGAGGAAAAGTGTATCTGTATTGCTCTGAATCAATTGGAAAACAAGCTCATAATTGAAATTAACAACACCTCTCCTGCTGTCGATATTAACGATCTTGCAACGTCAAAGGCGAATAAAATCATTCACGGAATAGGTCTGAAAAGCATAAAGCAAACGGTAAAAAGCATGAACGGACACATGAGCTGCAGTTACGAAAATGGATTATTTACATTGAAAATCATGCTGCCGGAGTAATATAGTCAATCAACCTGAAAATCAAAAAGTTCAGCGGTAAAAATACCTTGTGACTGCGTTGTCTTCCTTGAAATATGTGTATATTCCTGTGTCCTCCGCCTTGTCACAAAGCATTTTTACTCGTTTCCTTTTTCCGATTTTCAAGTTGATTGACTATATTTTTGCATTTGGGAACAAAAAAACGACATCTTGTGCAAAAACTATTGAAAATTTAATAAGAAGAAGCTATCCTTATAGTCGAGGTGATAATTATGATCGTTCGACTTTCAAAAAGGATGGCTTCTTTTTTTGTGCGTCAAAAAATTATTGAAAAGAATGACGAAGAAGTATATGAATACGGTTTGCAGCTTTTATTGTCAACTGTACTGAACGCTGTAATTGCGCTACTGCTTGCGATTTCAAGCGGAACTGTAATTCCGTGCCTGTTTTATTTGTCTGTGTTTGTTGTTATGAGGAAATCGGCAGGAGGTTTTCATGCAAAAACTCACTTTGGCTGCTGCTGTATTCTCATAGCCGTGCTGTGCTGTTTTATTGCATTTATCAGGCTTGCGCCGACCGAAATTTACGTTATAGTTTCAGAACTGTCGCTGATAATTTCCGCTGTTACGGTATTACTTTTTGCTCCTCTTGAACACGAAAACAAGCCGCTGAGCGATAAGGATAAAGTAAGACTCAGAAAAATAAGTATTGCATATATGGCTGTTATTTCAGGATCGGTCATGTTATTTGGAATGCTTAATTTAAGGCAAATAATGGTTAGCACGGCTTTGGGAGTTTTAACTTCAAGCGGTTCTGTATTAACGGCAAAAATACAGCAAAAATTCAAATAAACTGCATTTGGGAACAAAAAAACGACATCTTGTGCAAAAACTATTGATTTTTTCACAAAATTATGCAAAAATGGAGGTGAAGTCGGTTGAAAAAATTAACCGATCCAGTCAAAATAATTTTAATGACAATAGTGGCGGCAGCGGTGGCGATTGTTTTGATGATAATCACTCACAGTGCCTGCGCTGTATGGTTTTGTCAGCCAAAACAGCCGTCTGCAATGCCAAACGTCATTAAACGAAAGCGAGGTGAAACTTATGAAAAAGCTTAGCGGAATCATTCTGAAATGGGGTTCTTCAATTGCGGCGTTGGCGCTTATGATAGGCGTTACTTCCGCCGATTCGGCTTGCTACTGGTGGTTCAATCAGCCGGAAATGCCGAAAGCAATTGAAAAGTTCAGAAAAAACAAGTAAGAAAAAACAATGAGAGGTAACAGAATATTACCGTTCTGTTACCTCACACAGAGAAGGAAATGATGAATTTTAAATCAAAATTTAAGCGGCTGCTTTCCGGCGCACTGAGCTTTGCGGTTATTGCATCTGTTCTGCCGAGCATACCTGCCGCAGCCGAAGAACCTGAAAAGTATCCATACGCAATGTTCGGGCGCAACGGTATAACTATCAGCGCAGAAGCCAATATATGTGTAAACGGCGCTGTACATACCAACAAGGAAGTCGAGATATCCTATTTAAACGGTAATATCAACGGCAAAATCACAACGGGCAATGACATTGAAAAGAGAGTAAAGCATGTCTATGCCGATACAAAAATTAAGGAAACATACTTCACAGAAAACTGTGATTTGCATGAGGAAGAGTATGTATATTCAGACATGAACATACATATTAACAACCCCTTGTTCTGCTACAGCAACATCTTTCTTGACGGTAACGTTGCCTTGAATTCCAATCTCGGAACGCTTATGAACCTTAATATAACAGGCGAAGTAAAGAACGCTAACACATCTGTCGTTTACTCAAAATACGGCGATATCACCATCGAAAACGACAGCACAGCCAACATCAACGGATTGATTTATGCTCCGCTTGGAACACTCACCATAAACTCGCCGAACGTCAATCTTAACGGTGTGATCATTGCCGATAAGATAGTGATAAACGGCAGCAGCGTAAACATCAACTACAAGGACGATATGGCAAGTTTTATCGGAACAGAGTCGGAAGTATACGATTTCAGCGGACTTGAATATTTGCCGGAGGACTGGCTCGGCGATACCGATAAGGACGAGTTATTCGACATTTACGAAAAGGTGATCGACACCGATCCGTTTAATCCTGATACGGACGGCGATGGTCTGCCCGATGGATATGAAGTAATTACGCTGAATACTGATCCGCTGGAGGTAGACACGGATGAAAACGGCATATCTGACGCTGACGAGGATTTTGACAGCGATAACCTTAATAATCTGGGCGAGTATCAAAATAAGACAGAACCGTACAATCCAGATACTGACGATGACGGATTTTTAGACGGCGACGAGATAAGCAAATACAAGACCGATCCGCTGAATCCGGATACTGATAACGATGGTTTGCTTGACGGAGAAGAAAGCTATGACGGTTCGATATACGTTAAATACGGAGTATATTTTGACCCTCTGAATCCCGATACAAACGGCAATGGCATTCTTGACGGCGACGAGGTGTTCGGTCAGTCGAAACAGCAGGAAGTAAGTACTCATGATGAAGCAATCACTGAAATTAAAGTCGACATGACTACAAACGGAAATCTTGAAAGAAATCTCACTATTGAAAGCATGTTCAACATTGATGCAATGTCTACAAATGTGTATTCGCTTATAGGCGAACCTTTTAATTTCACCTCGGCGACGGATTTTAAATCAGCAAAAATAACATTTAAGGTTGATAAATCAAAGCTTGGCGACACTAAATTTGACAATCTGCTTATTTTATGGTATGATGAAGAAAACCAAATCTTCAAGGAAATGGAAACCATTCATGACGAAGCAAATTCCACTGTCAGCACTACAACAACTCACTTCTCGCAGTATATGATTGTGGATAGCGAAAAGTGGTTTGATCATTGGGAAGATAGTTTTAAGAAATTGAGAGAAATGTGGAGCGGAAACACATCGTATTATAAAGCTTTGAATACAATTTTGATTGTAGACTGTTCATGGAAAATGGAATATGTAGATCCGATTGATTATCGTTCGATTGAAATTGGATATAATGGAGTTACAGAGGAGAATCATTTAAGTATTAGACAGGATATGGATAGAGATTGGGACATAGAACAAGGTTACTTAAATCATGGCAGAAGAAAATGTAGCAGAGCATATATTTGTGAAAATATTATAAACAATTTGAAGAACGGCGATAGGGCCATGATTATGAACTATTCAAATGGTATTGAAAATAATACCGGATGGTCATCAAATTGGGATTATTTAATGAATGGCGGAGCATCAAGGTCTTGCGGAATACAGAGAGTTAATAACGACGGAGGTTCTATGTACTTGAATAATGCTGTCTCTGCGGCATTATCATATGTTACTACTAACGATATTAATAATATGTATCGTATAATTGTTTTGACTACCGGCGACGTTTCGTTTGGATATGATTTATCATCATATGATTACACAAATGTTAGTTTGAACGTTGTAAATCTTGGCGGAGGCAGTCCCGGCTCTTATCTGGAAAGTATTACTCATGATACCGGCGGAGACATATACTATGGTTACACCGCAGGCAGTTTGACAGGCGTTTCAGGAGTTAATGTAGAAATTCCACCAGAGTTTACAGCAGAAGATTATGATGAAGACGGTATTCCTGATCTTGTTGAACTCTATGGTCTTAAACCTAATGGTCAGCCAATAGAAAGCAATCCAGAGTTAGGAGATACTGACGATGATGGACTTGAAGACAATGAAGAACTTCATTTTTCAAGTGAAACAATGACCTATGAACTGGATAAATCTCAGTATGACGGCTCGGTATTTATCTGGTCTGATCCTTGTCTTGAAGATACTGACGGGGACGGTCTTGACGATCATCTTGATAATGAACCGCTAAATGAAAAGGTTCACTCATTTGTAATATATGAAACAGAGATAGATGAAGATTATCTACATTTGGTAAATACATATGATGGTGATGACGAACGTCGTCCAGAGGACTTTCAATATGCTGATTTAACTAAAGATAATCTTCGTAATATGGATCATATTTATTGGGGTGATTTTCTCGACAGAGACTACTTTGAGAATTGGAAACGATTAACCAAGCTTTTATCTATGGGAGATATGGAAGATGTTGCAATTGAAATGATGGAACATTTTGTTGATGGAACAGGTACTGATTTCCATAGTGACATTCTTAATAGCAATGTTGATAATCACGAAAAAACTACAATATATACTAATGCAGTAGATTCGGTTTTCAAATCTATTTTATCACAAACAAACGGTGATCTTTATTTACTAAAATATAACAAGGATAACAGGTATGATTCATTAATGGTTGATAATATGCAAAAAGAACTAAATTCAGGTAATACTGATTTATATTCACCATCCTATAATGATAAATTTGGCGGGCTTGGAATTACTGTAGATGGTTTAGCAGGAAATAAAATTGAAGTATCTTCATTTAAACTTGAGGGCAATCACTATAGTGGTACTTTACATTATACTATGTACGATATTTATGGTTTGAATAGTAGCGATATAACAGACGAATATGAACTTTTCTTTGACTTCGGATTACTTAATGGATTCCGTCATTGGTATATACTTCAACATTGGGATGAATTTGCTGGTCAAAACAGACCATTTATTACCTATATGGAGTTTGATAGAGATTTCGAAGGATATATTTCATGATGAAAAGAAATCGTTTAATTATAATATGTTTGACTGCATTATCAGTTTTGGTTATTATTGTTTTCTTGAAAATTGGAATTAAACCTACAATCTCTTATAACAAATCTATGCTTGTTGATAATAAAAATAGCTTTGAAATAGCAGCAAAGATATGCATGAATTATTATAAAGAAAGTGAAGCCACTGATGATGTTTGGTTGTTCAGTGTTAGTGGTGATATAAATAATTTGATTTGTTATAATAACAATGAGCGATGTTTATATTCACTAACTCAGGAACAAAGGCAAGCGTTTACCAAGGTTAAATCTGTATTTAGATTGGATCATCAAGGATTAGAATACTTATATGTGAATGATGATTTTGTAGTGTTCGGCATTATAAACGGAAGAGCCTCATTTATATATTCTCCTTACAATAAAAAGCCAAACTTTGTAAATTCACCTAAAGGCGATGAAGATAATATTTTTGTAGAAAAGATTATAAGCAATTGGTTTTATGCATGTAAACAATCTTGATTAGATTTCAAGTTAAACAACCGCCTTGAGTAGAGGCGGTTGTTTCTTATAAAAAATACTATAATTTATAATTAATTTTCTAATAAAATAATTTTTGAAATTTTTTCATTTTCCTATTGACAAAAATGAATTGGCATGATATACTTATGAAGTTCGACATAAAAAGACAATTTAATATAATTGCTGTTTACTTAATTTATATATACATAATTTATCAGAGCGCAAGGCTCGTACATATTTTCAGGCACGATTAAAGTACTAAGGGGATAGTTATGCCCTTTTGTATAAATCGTGTTGCTGAAATGTGTGCGGGCTTTTTGTTTTGTTTACATAGCTTCCATCAATGTATCGCAAGTAAATTAGAACAACAATCTCGTAAATTTAACGAAAGGACTGATAAAATGAAGAAATTTGATTCAAAGTCATGCGAGGAGATCATGACAACTGTGTACGAGCCTATTGAGTTTGTAGTTGACAATCTGATTGCACAAGGTCTGTATATTCTCGCAGGAGCGCCAAAGGTAGGGAAATCGTGGTTATCCCTTGATATTTGTTTAAGTATAGCAAAAGGAGAAAAAGTTTTAGGGCAGGAAACTTCAAAGGGAACTGTACTGTATCTGTGTTTGGAGGACAGCTTCGAACGAATCCAGAAGCGTCTTTATGAAATCACAGACGAACCTACTGACAATCTTCACTTTGCGATAATGGCAGATACAATAGGGAATGGTTTGGAGGAAGAAATTGAAAAGTTTAAATCTGTGTACGCAGATTTAAAAATCGTGTTTATCGATACTCTGCAAATGATTCGTGAATCAACTGAAAATAGCTATGGCTCTGATTACAAGGAAATATCTGTTCTGAAAAGTCTTGCGGACAAGTTGGAAATCGCAATCGTACTTGTTCACCACACACGTAAGTGTTCCGACAGCGATCCGTTCAATATGATTTCAGGCAGTACAGGATTAAGTGGTTGTGTAGATGGCAGTATGGTTCTTGTTGAAACAAGGCGTGGCAGCCGTACTGCAAAGCTGTACTGCGTAGGTCGTGACATTGAAAACGCAGAAATCAATTTGCAGTTTGACAGCGATTTGAAAAAGTGGATCGTGACTGACGAGACTGCTTCTGCGAAAAGCAAAGACAACATTTTTCTTGCTGCCATTTATCTGTTCATCAAATTGAAAATTCATTTTGAAGGCTCGGCTACCGAATTGGTAGAGCAGCTAAGGCTTGTCAGCGATGAAGAATTCCATTCCAATCGTGTGACTCGTGAACTTGTTCAGAATGGTTACACGCTGAAAAAGCACGGAATTGATTTTCAGTACAAGCGTGTTCACGGCGGACGTAAAATTATTCTTAACTATGATCACGAGCGTGACAGTAGTGACAGTAAAAACGGCAGCGGAGTTACTGTCACGAAACAGCTTGCCGAAGTGTTGCAAAGTTCGTAACAGCGTTGTCTGCGGTGCGTGACAGTAGAATTTAAAAAGCAATTTTTACTGTCACACCTTAAAGTTACCGTCACGCTTGAAACAGGGCAAAGTAAGCCGATTTGTGCCCTCCAAATTTCAGTCGGGAAAGTTATCAGCATGGAGCACTAAAACGGCACACAAGCCGACGTGGGGCGTTTGTGGACGATGATGAGGATAGCTTTAGTATAGCAATGAAAGCAAGGCGGCAATTTACTGAAATTTCGGATTTTAATACGCTTAATATTTCATTGCTAGTTAAAGCGACGGGGTCGCAGTCACAGCGGACGGCAAAGCCGACCGCCATTCTACGGCGTTTGCAGGGTTTTCACAATGGGGTCGTGAAGTGGGAAAGTTAGAAATTCAGGAGTCGTAACCGCAGAAAACGGCGTAGGTACAGCGTTTGTATAGGAGTTGTGCCTAACTTCTAAAAAATTAGACGGAAAGGAAAGCTAAAAAATGCTCTATTTAATATTCACAAGAAAATCAAATGTAAGGACATCAAGAAGGGGCATATATGGAAAATATTTACAAGGAAGCGCAGGAA
>JAMPFN010000004.1 GCA_023664445.1 Clostridium sp.
ATTATAGCGATACTTTTGATTTTATTGTTAATTCGCCGACAATAGAATCCGAACCTATGAGGCATGGCAAGTGGATTTCTAATGATTATAACCATTTCCATTGCTCTGAATGCCAACATGAACATGATAATCCTGAATATGTAACGCCCTACTGTCCAATCTGCGGGGCAAAGATGGAGGAAACTTGCTGAATGTGAGGATTGTCCGTATTCAGGTAATTGTGATAAGGAGGTGACAAGGTAATGTTAGTACCTGCTATTTTATATAAGTCTGAGATCATTGCGAGATTTCAGCAAAAATTTTATACAGAAGATATGTTATTTGAAACTGCAAGTTTGCATAACTGGATACCAAATATTGCAGATGAACAGGATGAAAATGATTATCAATTTGCAATTATAGATGAAAATGAAAAGCTTATAGGATACTTAGGTTACTACATAGATTGGTACGGATCATGTGCTTCACAGTTCGGATTAATGTCTTTTGACAAAGGAAATCCTATTGTAGTAATAGATGTTTATAAGACAATTCGCAAATTGATTTATGAGTATAAATTACATAGAATTGAATGGAGAATGGTTGGCGGTAATCCTGTTGAAAGACATTATGATAAAATATGCAACCGCTTCGGTGGAACAAAGCATATTCTAAGAGACGCTATAAAGGACCATAATGGCAATTATCATGATAATATTATTTATGAGATAATAATGAAAAATTCATAATTCAATCTGTAAGGGTACTGTAAATTGCAGTACCTTTTTATTTAAGCATAATCGTTATTATAAATGTAGAAAACAATCTAAAAGAGGTGTTGTGAGATGATTGAAGTTAATCATATATGTGATATGTGCGGTAATAAGATGTCACCAATTAAATCTGTAGATGATTTAGTCCCTAAAAGTGCTACACAAGAATGGAACTTGCGTCTATTTGATATTTGTCCAATGTGTGCATTAAAACTTGATAATGAATTTCTCAAAATGAAATTACAACTTGTAAATGTATAAGCATGATGAGTCTGGAGACTATATTATGATCCAAAAGCTAAAGAACAAAACTGGTGGTGTTGCTAAAATGAAAGTAGTTGATAGATATGTCAGATAAAATAAGAATAGGTAAATGGAAATTTCACAAGGAACGTAATGGTGATATTACAAGTGGATATGATTATGATTACGGATACACTTGCTCAAAATGTGGGTTTGAATTATCAAACAATTGGTATGGGTATGATGAGTTTAACAAATATCCAAGCATAAAATATTGTCCTGAGTGCGGTGCATATATGGGTGGTTCATATATCATGAATAATACTCCCATAAATTTATGCAGAGCAAAAACCTTATCTGATTTCGGTTGGATTGAAGGTCAATATGTGTATAGATATGCTAAATCCGGTAACTTACATCATATTGTGCAAATGGTGGGGGAAGTTGCCATTGATATTAACACCTTATGCGAATTTACAGGTTTAGTAATAAACGGTACAAAAATTTATACCGGAGATATATTGAGGTATGAATTGAATATGTATGAGGTTGTTAGGCAAGGTTATAAGTTTAACTTAAAAGGGTTTTATAAATCATCATATGATATTCCGTCTAATGCATTCTCAGAAGGGATTGATAAATTTGATTTAGTCGGTAACATATATGATGATGCTGAGCTGTTGGGAGATAGTTTCTTTATACATTAATCGTTATTATATACTGTAGATAATCTACATCAATAAACAATATATGGAGGATAATTAATATGTTTAGTGTAAAATTCAAAGGACTGTACAAGTACCTCAAGAACAACTGTACCTATTGTGTAGTAGGTTTTGCAAATTACAAGGTATCAGCTGATTCAAAAATTGAACGTATCGTAATTTTAAAGTATGTTAATGACGCAGAAGGTTTTCATGACAGCAGTATGACCGATGACGCAATTTTATTTCATGAGTTTGTATCAAGCGGTCACTTTATAGAGGTTGATGATCATGGTAATGAGATTAAAGAGGATGACGCTCCTAAATGTCGTGATGTTGTTGCACCGAATTACACAACATCTATCTGGGATTGAGCTTATGGGACGAACATATAGGGTATGTCCTACATGTGGTATGGTTATTACAAATCCATACCACAAAAATCAAAGAAGATGTAACATCTGTATAATGAGCAGTCCGTATGACTTTACCTTTAAGCAAGGAAACTGTACAGTTCGGTTACATACAGAATTAATGTCAGATGCACAAATAACTAAGGCAATGCGTAAGTTAATGCCTTTGAGAAGAATAAAAAATTACAAATAATCGGAGATGATTTCACATGAGATTTATTGAACCAAGCTTTGAGATTCTTTCAGAGGATTTCACCAGAGAAAATGTTTTGAAAACCATTGAGCGTGCTGCAAGAACCTGTTACAAGTCGGAAGATAAGATTTGTGAAGGTTCAGCTGTAAAAATGCTCAATAACCTTATTAAGAGAGGTCATGAAGCAATGATCGAGCATGCGCCGAATCTGTCGGTAAGATTTATCTGTGACAGAGGCGTAACTCATGAACTTGTAAGACATAGATTATTTTCATTTGCTCAGGAATCTACACGGTATGTAAACTACAGCAATAAAGATATGCAGTTTATCATTCCGGAATGGGTAACAGGTAAAGACAGAGAATATATGCTGACCATTGAATTTGATGATTTGACCGATTTATTTGAATTACTTACAGATAGCTGTAACAGAATATTTACTGATAGTTGCATTGATGCTGAAATTGTTTATTGTGATTTGGTTGAATGTGGTTGGAAACCTCAGCAAGCCAGAGCGGTTCTTCCAAATTGTATCAAAACAGAAATTGTTGTTACAGGTAATGTACGTGAATGGAGAAACGCATTCAAGCTTCGTACAGACAAAGCGGCACATCCGCAGATGAGAGAGATCATGGTACCGCTGATACGCAAATTAAGTGAGGATATTCCTGAACTTTGGAATGACATCATAATCAAAAATGACTTATTGACATGGAAACCTGCGTATGAATTATGCAGTAATTAAACAATAAAAACAAGCCCATTCTTCTAACCTTATATAAGAATATAAAGGTAAGAAGGATGGGTTTATTATGGATAATTGTTTATGTTTATCATCACCTGATACGGATATATGTTTAAAACCCGGCAATCATGTAAAACTCGGACGATTTGAACATGATAGGTGGTTAGTTTCATACGGTTGGTATACATGGGGCGGAAACCGTCCTGTATGTGGCTGGTATCTGGTAAGATGCGGAGATGACATAATAAAACCGTTGCAATTACCGGATTTGGACGATATTTATATTATTGAAAATTGAGAAGTGATTATATTGAATTATATAACTATTCCATATACTTGTCAGCGTTTATATATAGGCAGTATAGTAATAATTGAAAGATTTCCTGATACTAAATGGGTATTACAGAATGGTTGGTATATGTATGAGAATCAGCAATATAATGGATGGTATTTTTGTTCTGTACCGACTCGTACATCAATACCGGTTGAAGAAGATGATTTAGTAGATATTAAAATTATATCAGTGGGGCAAAGTAATAATGAATTTTGCACACACAATCCATGTGCGTCTATACCTAATCATGTCCACCATTATAAATCTATTGAAAAATATTTACAAGGTGCTTCTTATGTATCAGGACAACTTGTTTATTTAATACCTGGTAAACTATATCAAGTTGTTCATAAATTTCGATCAAGTTTAGGAATGTTTGTCGAAGATTGTTTAGATAAAGATGTGAAAAATGGAAATTTAATACCAGTTGGACATGATGCTTCTGCTAAGTGCTATGGTCTGAATTTTAAGAGTGTATTTAATAGCGATATTCCAACTATTGAAATGACTAATGAATATTTGAACAATATCGGAATAGAACCAACATCAGGTATAACTTTTATAAATACAGATGTTACATCGGTAACATATTTAGAAATATTTATATATACAACAGTAAATATAGATAATGAGTCTACACTTGTACTTACACAACCTATGAGCAAATATTATTCAAAAAATGAAATAGATGAAAAATTTATATATGCATCAGAAGAAGATGTCAGAAAGTTATTTGATTAATATGGTCTTTTGACTTTATTGATACATTTATTATTTTATAGGAGCTGATTATTATGACAAACAAAATTATTACTCTTGAAACACTTCAGGCATTTCAGCAAGAAACAAAAGGTTATATTGACCGGCAAGATGGCATTGCAATTAAAGGCGCTAAATATGCTGACAATGTACTTTCATTCTATAGGACCGAAGATATGACCGGAGATCCTGATATATCTCTAAATTTTCCTGAAGAAATGTTTCTTGATCAAGCTAAAACTAAACTTGTAAGCAATTTTACATGGAGTGATACACTTTATCCGGGATCGACCGATCCAAGTTTGGAAGGTAAATCTGTCCTTATTCTTGCTGTTAAAGGTGATACGTCAGTTGAATATAGTTTTATATCTTTGGATACGCTTATATCCATTTATGTTGGAACTGATACCAATACTGCGACAACAACAGTTGATAACAATAAGATTTCAACTGTTGTTAAAATTTCAAAAGTAGAAGGGAATATTCTTGAGTCTAATGAAGATGGTTTATATGCAAAGGCAGTAGCTGATCTTACTTATGCGACAGAAGATGAAATAGCTGCACTTTGGGAATAAGGATTTTAGAGTATCTTCCATATTTGAAGATGCTCTATTTTATAATTAGGAGTGATTATAAATTGGATAAACCAATTTCTTTAAAAAACTTAATTGCTTACACAAAGGCATTAAAACAAAAAATAGACAAAAAGGTTGATAAAATTTCAGGTAGGGGACTTTCAACCAATGATTTTACAGACGACGAAAAAAGCAAGCTTTCGGGAATAGAAGTGGAGGCACAGAAAAACAGTATTACCGGCGTAAAGGGCAATGCGGAAGGCTCATACAGAACAGGAAACGTTAATCTTACTCTGGCAAATATCGGTGCGGCTTCGGCTTCTCACACTCACAATTACGCAGGCTCTGCAAGCGCAGGAGGGGCGGCAAATTCAGCTGTTAAGTTAGACGCCTCGGCAGGAACGGCAACACAGCCTATATATTTCAGTGACGGAAAGCCTGCTGCGTGTACGTATACGTTATCTAAAAGCGTTCCGGCAGATGCAAAATTTACTGATACTAATACAGTATACACCCACCCTACATCGTCAGGAAATAAGCATATTCCGTCAGGCGGTTCAAGCGGACAAATTTTAAGATGGAGTGCGGATGGTACAGCGGCATGGGGTGCGGACAATAACACCACATACTCAAACTTCGTTAAGTCAGGCACGGGCGCGAAATCGGGCTTAGTCCCTGCACCGTCGACTACGGCAGGCACAACGAAGTATCTACGCGAAGACGGGACGTGGCAAGTTCCACCCGATAATAATACTGACACTAAAGTAACAGAAACTAATACTACCACGAGTGGGGCATATAGATTACTATTATCTGGTAATGCTAATGATACCACAGAAACAACTACAGCAAGAAAATCGACTAAATTTACAGCCAATCCCTCAACTGGGGAATTAACAACTTCCAAGATAACATCATCTCTACAATCCTCAACATATCTTGCTGCAAACCAAGGTACGGCAATAATTAATTCCACGGCAGCAAAAGGATTTAATATGCTTGCAAAAATGAATTCCACTAATGGAGTATTTACTCATGGTGTATATAATGAAGCATATCGGTTTTATTATACGCCAAAAACTACAATAGATGCTGGAACAAATAGTGTTAGTAAAACAGTCACATTATTGAATGAGTCTGGGAATACGGAGTTTCCGGGAACAGTCACAGCTTCAACATTCTCGGGTTCATTATCTGGAAATGCGACCGGAATAAAGGATTATGCTGGATCTACAACAATTTCTATAGGATATTCAGGAGCATCAGCAACAGCCACACAAGCAACCTATCCAGCGGTTTATACAAGTCTTAGTGGAACTGCGATAAAGGATACGACATGGCCGAATTTTGCAGAAAAATTACAGTCAAGCGGCTATAGTGGTTTTAAACAAGAGGTTATTTATAGTATATATACAAGCGGACATAGCGCCATATCTTGGGGTAGCACATATAATGAAACGAAAATCACATTAAAAGCAACCAACTGGAATGATATCCTGTGGGAATTCTCAATGGGTAATGGAGAGGCTTCATCATCACTACATTATGAATTTACTTGTACAATTCCGGTCAGAATGATAGCTAATGGGGCAGGTGCGGCTTATATGTATGGTAATGATATGGGTCATGGAATTGCAACTATACGTAAAGACGCCAATACATTAATAATACGCTGGAGCGAAAGTTATGGGTTATGGTTCAAAAATAACGACGCTTATTTAAGACTTGAGTTGACAAAATTATTATAATCAGGAGGAAAAAATGTTTATTAAATTAAACGAAGATAATTCGATCGATAGTATAATTACTGTTGGTTTACCAAATGAAGAGGACAAATATATCGAGGTCGGCGATATTACGGATGATATTAAAAAAAATATTTTTTGCTATAAATATATCAATGGGGAGTTCGTTCTTAAAGATAATGCTGATGAAATACAGCTCCGGCGTATTCGCAATGCAAAAATTAATGCGATGAGTAACATTTGTCATAATATTATTATTCATGGATTCGATTTTGAAGACGGGCATCACTATTCGTTAAAAGAAAGCGATCAAAATTCATTGAATGTGCTATCTCTTAAAGCGGCGCAAGGTTTAAATACTGCGTGGCATTATGACGGTGGATATATTAGATTTTATACTCCGGAAGAAATGCTTAAATTGACCGGACATGCCTTTAGGTTCATCACCTATCATCAAACATATTTCAATCAGTTAAAAGCGATGATCAATAATATGGATAATCTTGATGATATTATTGCAGTACAATATGGCATCGAACTTACCGGTGTTTATGCTGAAAACCTTGAAAGAATTACTGATGGTTTCAAGCCGCCTGTAGAATTAATACAAGATTTGATCGATTATGATAGATTATTAAATGGGTGGATTTGAGTGTGGCTGTAGTGTTATTCATTTATCTATGACGGTACTTGATTTTGAGATTTATCAAGTAGATCAACATATTTTATTTTTTAACACTATTTACTGTTATCACGTTGTTAATGAGTTTATAACTAAATTTATTATAGAAGTACTATCAAAATTAAGAATATAATGTGATTAAACAATCTAACCTTATATAAGAGTATAAAGGTAGGAAGGTGTTTTTTGATGAATCAATATTTAAATTTAGAGGGGTTTAATACCTTGGTTGATATTATAAAGTCATGTCTGAAAAAGAAATCTGATGTTGATCATACGCATAATGCATCCGATATCGGAGCGTTGACAGATATACAAATCGGAACTGTTAAAACCGGAGCATCTGGGAGTTCGGCATCAGTTTCTGCTACTACCAAAGGGTCAGTTTCTATACTTGATTTTACTATTCCGAAGGGAGATAAAGGAGTTAAAGGCGATAGAGGTAATGACGGAACAAGTGTTACAATTACAAGTACATCTATAACATATGTGGCATCATCAAGTGGTACAATAATACCTACAACTGCTTGGTCATCTACAATCCCAATAGTGTCATCAGGACAATACTTGTGGACAAAAACCGTTGTTAATTATTCAACGGGAGATTCTACAACGTCATATAGTGTATCAAAAAACGGCACAGACGGTAATACTGCTGATTTGGTAACTCATAGTAGAAATGGTTTAATGTATTCTGTTGATAAAATTAAACTTGATGGATTGCCGAATATAACATATGGTACAGATGATTTGACCGCAGGAACTTCATCTCTTACTACTGGCGATATATATTTAGTATATGAATAGGAGATGAACATATGCCAAAAAAAGTTTATGTTGGAATAGGAGATAAAGCAAAACAAGTTAAGAAGATTTATTTAGGAGTTGACGATAAAGCAAGAAATGTTAAAAAAGGATATGTTGGGGTAAATGGAATTGCAAGACAATTTTGGCCTAATGAAGATTTACCTATTAAAACTAATACTACTCTAACATTACAACAAGGAAGAGCTTGGATGGGTACTACAACGCTTGGAGAATATGCCGTCTTTGGAGGCGGTTTGGGTTTTTTTAATGAGTCATCAAATTCGTGGATCTTTGCTCCATCAACAAAAATTGATGCTTTTGATAAAAATTTTGCCCAATATAGTCTAACAACAGAAACAGGTTCTGTACCTGCATTAATAAATATTAAGGATAATGCTCTAACAATAGGAGATTATGCTTTATTTGGTGCTAATGGCTCTTCTCATACAAATCAAAGTAAACCTATAACAGTATATAATAATTCTCTTTCTCGTTTAAGTCCGATAGAGTTATCTTCACAAAGATATGATGTAGCTTCAACAACCATAGGAAATTATGCTTTGTTTGGAGGAGGAAATGGGTCGTCAGAAAGTTCAGGTGTAATATCAAATATAGTAGATGCCTATGATAAAAATCTTAGTCATTCAACTCCTACTGCATTAGCACAAGAAAGATCGTATGCGGCAGCAACAACAATAGGGGATTATGCATTATTTGGCGGCGGTACTAACAACGGAGCTATAGATACAGTAGAAGTTTATGATAAAAACTTAAACAGAACAACTCCTATTTCATCACTTGTTTCTCCATCTTGGGGAGGAGCAGCAACAACAATAGGGGGTTATGCATTATTTGGTGGTGGAGTTAGTGATACGATTGGCATTAATGTAGTAACTGCATATGATAATAATTTAAATAGAATAACTCCGACTTATTTATCTGAAAACGCTTATATGCCTATGGCAACCAATACAAAAAATCATGCTATTTTTATTATAGGACAAAAAGCATCAGCCAATGTTTCTGCAAATTTTACAAATATAATAGATCTTTATGATGAAACTCTACAACGTCATAGCTTGAAATCATCAATTAGTGCAGGAGGTATAAGTGGTATTACAATTAAAGATCATTTGCTAATTGGTGGAGGTTATTATCAAAATAGAGCAAATTCAACTCCTATTTATTATAATAAAATAGAAGTTTATGATATCTAACTATCAAAGGAGGAATTTTTAATATGAAAATAATTGAAAAATATACTGGAGAAAAAACTTACATGTACCCTAATGGCACAATTGCAAGTAAAGAAGTTGTTCTTGAAAATACACCCGCAGCTCTTATTTTTACACATATAGTAGAAACCGATGAAAACAGGGAAGTAATGTGGGCATTACAAAATCTTTCGGCAATGCGTACAATGTATGGAATAGATTCTGAACTTTCCGAAGAAGAAGCGATTCTTGCTATTCAAGAGTTTATCAATACTCCCCCAAAAATTGATGATTCTCCAACAGCAGAGGAAAGGATAGCAGCTGCACTTGAATATCAAGTTATAGCATCAATGGCAGATATAGAAGAGTAAGGAGGAGTTACTATGAATTTTGAAACAATAAAAAAGAATTTTGAACATAATCTTTGGACAGCGCTTATGGTAAAGATGGCAGTTAAAAAAGGTATTATTTCTAAAGAACAGTATGAAGAAATCACAGGAAACAAGTATTGACAGGAGGAATATTCATGCCCAAAGAACTTTGGAATGAAGGCAGAGTAGTAGGATATTCAGCATATGAAATGTATGTAAGGCATGCATTAGCTGTTGACCCTGGACATAAACCGGCAAGCGAAAAAGAATGGCTTGCTTCTATGATGGCTATGGGTTCTTCAATGCTGCTGAAAGTCGGTAAAGACCCTGACGGGACGAGTTATGATACAGTTCATTATAGGGATATACCGCTTCCGGCTGATTCAAGACTGTGTGCCGCCAATACTATTACAGCGTCATTATTTGTTGGCAAAAGTGATAAAGCAGATGATAACACTACATCTGAATGGTGTACAAAGGTGACTGATTATGGTCCGCTGATAAGTAATACATCATCATCTTCCCCTAACGGTACATTAGGATATAGAACTTCTGTTCCATCTAAGTCAATTAGCAGTAAAATTTTTGATGAATATAAGCAGTCTATCAGAGAGTATGCAAATATAATTGATGGAATTGTTATACAACCGGGAAAATGGGAACCAAACCCTGATACGCCTCCTGCAAAGGATTTTGAACCATCATTGTCAGCTGCTCCAATGTTAAGAATTGCATTCCGAAGCCGTGTAACATCAACATTTTATATACTGTTTACAGGCTTTACAAACCGTTCGGTAGTTGACGGTCAGACAGGATTCGGTTCAGCTGTGAACACGCCTTCACCGGCAGACGGTGATTTCTTGGGACCTTGGCAGTTTCCTTGGGCTAATAAAATTATTTTTACTGTACCTTCTGTACTTGCGGAACAATTCAAACCAAACATTGGTGTGAAACAAGGTTCGGATGGTAAACCTTTAATCGCTTTTACAGAAGTTGATGATAAACATATCGATGCATTATCTATGGCTGATGAAGTTGGTACATTATATGCTCTGAATGGGAATAGTGGTTCTGTTGATTTGGAACTTAAATACAAATCAACTGACAATTACATTTCAAGGTACGAAGGTTCATTTACATGGGAAACCCTTATCAATATGCTTCATTTTAATAAAAAATGCAGTATAAAATTGGAAATAAAATCGGTTGATCCAAATAATTTTACTGCTATTGATATAACGCCAGTTCTGCTAAACAGCTGTACAGATGGTGTATCTGCGCTTTTCAAGTTTGGGAAGGATTCTAAAATAGCACGCCTTAAAATTCCTGATACTGGAGATGGTTGGGATAATTTAGATACTGTTAAATATGATGGATATTTCAGAATGATAATCAAACTTAACACTACAGAAGTGGGTACTACTTCTAAGTTTACAATAGAATTATGTGCTTTGTTAAAAAAAGCTATTACATTTATATCTACAGAATCTAATACACGCTGGGATTCAGGATTCTATTGGAGAGGAAATTTTAATAATGATGATATACGACCTATATTTGGTACTGAACCTCCCGGATATCAGAGTAACTTAGGAACACCTATAACTAAGACCGGAGTTTGCGAAGGGATAAATAGAAAACTGCATAAAACATTCAAAGCAGATTCTACAGGGATTAATTGGGGCTTAGATTTGACGTTTTCAGCTTCACCATTAAGTGGTGATAATAATGATCCTATAGTACTGATTGACAAGAGTTATAATTATGGGGGAGATATTGAAAATCCAGGTAATTTATCTTTGATAGTCGGTGCTAATGTTAATAACATAGAATATACGTATAAATCGGCTAATGGAATATCACTACGTCCAACTTTATCTGATAGATCCCTTTCACTTGATGAATATACTGAATTGATAGACAATTCTGCAGTTGTACGTAGTTGTAGTGGTGTTTATTCAATATAAATATTGTGGAGGATAATTTGAAAATATATATTAAATCTGCAACGCAAGGCAATATGTCTGCCAGTCAACAGGTCAACAGGTTAGGAAAATATCTGTACAAGCATCTTGATGGAGCATATAAGTATATGAAATCCGGCAATATGTATGATGTTTACTGCACTTTGCTGTATCAGCTTAAACCAGAATGCGGCGGTAAAGTCAATGATGTTCAAGAAATGACGATCAATATCAATATTACTACATATCAGAACAAAATCAGAATAAACACAATTGAAATGACACCGGAAGAAAGAACTCTTGGTTATGACACAATGAAACCCGAAGAAATGAGCGATTTGAAACAGGCGATGGAAATTATCATCTGGAAGGTTGGCAATAAAATCAGGAAGGCTTATAAAGATTATCTGATCCTTTTCTGATTTGAATTTCAAAATATGTGGAGGAATGAGTAAATGGAGATTTCATTTTATCCCAGATGTCAGCTTGGTATGGAAATATATTTTTCTCCTGATTCTGATAAGTTTTCAATAATTAAGCTTGATGATAAGTATTATATCCGCATTAAAAATCCTGAACGGGAGTGGATATATCCTACATGGAAAGAGAATAAATTCAGAACATTTGATGAAGCTCAAAGTTGGCTGAGTTTACATGATTGGGAAAGTGCAGATCATGACCATATTAAGTATGATGATTCTGTATTCATCAATATGGCGTTTACAGCACTTTCGGACAGACAATCTGTATTGGCTGCGATCAATACCAAAAATCTTGCCAATGACCTTGTAAGGGTACGTTCATCAAACGTCTGGGCATATGGATTGAATATCAAAAACCGAAAGGATAAAACAGGAGATTTATTGGTACAGTTTAAGAATAAAAACGGCGGTGCGGGTGATGTGTATATCTACTATGATGTTCCTGTTATGATATATCGCCGCTGGCAGTCTGCACCAAGTAAAGGGCATTACTTTTGGGTGTATATAAGAAACAATTTTAATTACAGCAAGCTGACCGGGGATAAACGCGGAAAGCTTGGAAATGCAGTTAATTAAGGAGATGGAGTATATGAAAGTTTATAAGCATAGAATAAGTGCAGCAACCAATTCCGCACAAGGATCAGGTACTACATATTATTTAGTAACATTCGATCAGATACAAAAATTTTTCAATGGTGAAGATTCTAATGTCTGGATAGGAAAATCTTTTGAAGAACTCGGATGGGCCGCTATTGATTTTGACAACAATTTGTTCGGAAGTCAGATTATAGGCGATGACTTGTATATATGTGTTACTGACGGCAAAGATATTGAGGTTAATGGTGATTTAGTAAATCCGGAAGAAGCTTTGGAGATTTGTGCACCGGATGATCTTTCAGAATATATTAAATCTGCTTCTAATGGGATTATTCAAAGGTATATCACGGAATATGAAATTGTCATGCCTGATTTTGATAACTGGGCTGCCGACCTTCTTGAAGATAATATCAGCTTTTCAAGAATGGTATCGGATTTTCATGAATTTGATTAATAAAATAATAAGCAAGTCAATATCTACTGACTTGCTTATTATTTATCTCTATAATGTGATCTGCACTGAACACTTTTATCATCTTAATTTACCTCATGACATAGCACAGCCTGTTTTTGTGCTATAGTAGATTAATAGTGAAAATAAAAAAGTGAATAAAATTAGATATGTACCATATAAATTAAATGTGATACCAAACAGCAACTGAAAATTGTGCAAAACGTCTAAAACTCTAACTTGACATATAATTTAAAATATGATATAATAAATAATTGCTTTTTTATATTTGTGTAAATTTGAGCTACCTTCGAGAAAATTAATTTTCTCTTGTTTCAATCTTCATGTAGCAAGCCTAATTGAAATTGTAGCAAAGAAACCCAATATTTTTCCATATCAAGTCGAAAGAAAAGACATAAAATAGCAATAACAATGTAACTATGGGGAATATTTATTAGTGAAATAGTTTTAATTGTAAGTGGATTTACTATACGTAATTTGTTAATCAATAACAATTAAAAACAGTATACTTTGCAAAAATACAGAAAAAGTACATAATTACTTTCTTGCTGAATTTTAAACACTTTTGTGCAACCTTACAATTTTTTCGATTTTTCAAGATTTTTTCTCTCAAATACTTGACATTTCCTGAAAAAAGTGATAAGATAAATGAGTTGATAAGTTTACGCTGTTGTGTGATATAGACAAATTTCTCCTTTGAATTTGTTTATATGCAACAAAATTCAAAAATTAAATACAAATAAAAAGAATATGTTAAGTGCATATAGTACCTGAGAAAGCAGGTGGCATGTGAAGCCAGTCATAATATCCTGCCGAGGGAAGTTATAAAAATAAGACCGTTGTGAATGGATTGATTTCTATAGGGGAAGATGACTTTATTGACTTTTTCATAGAGATAGTTTGAACAACGGTTTTTATTATATAGATTTTATCAAAAGTATTAATTATCTGTGGAGTTGGAAAATAACCTAATAATGAAGGTATTGTTATGAGAAGTTGTTTAGAAGGTTTGTGGAGAGAAATTGATCCGCTAATTTCAGAAGTATTGCATGATGGTAATAATTCAGATTTATGTGGGAAACATAATGATATGCTGAATTTTGTTGCAGAAAAAATTTCTGAAATAATAAATATTGTAAGATATGTAAATGAAGGTGATGCAATAACCTTAGAGCATCTATTAGTATTTGCTAATATATTAAAAAACGATACAGATTTACCACTTCACAGATTAACAACAGCAGCAAATGCTGCTGTAACCCTTTCGAAAAAATGTAATTTATGTGCTATTTGCCAAAATTGCTCATATAAAAAATATATGTTAATTTTAGAACATAAAATGAACGAAAGAGCGATTTCACATGGATTAAGCAACTATTTTTCAAAACCTCAGAGAATGTTTTATTATTTATCATTTTATGACAAACTGAAAATGGTAAACAGCTTAGAAAATAAGATTTTTTGCTTAAAAGGATTTTCTTCTTCAACGCCATTAATACATTCTGCCATTTTTAAGAATGTATGTTATGGAGGAGGAATTTATATTAATTTTGGGGGTAAAGGTATTGTCATAGACCCTGGTGTGGATTTTGTGGATACTATGCATAGAATGGGGATATGTATTAGAGATATTGACGCAGTTATTATTACACACGCTCACATGGATCATAATGCCGATGCTGATGCACTTTCTTCTCTCAATTATGATTATAATGCTTATATGACGAAATCCTTCTTTGTTGGCAAATTACTGGAAAGAACCCAAATGGTGGGTCATGACATAAAATGGATAGTAGATGATTTGGATTGTAATCAATTAGAGAACAATGGAGTACAAAATATTGAGCTGTTAAGTGAATATAATGAACGTTGTATATTTACCGATAAAAAAAGTATTAAATTACAATTTGTGCAAACGAAGCATATGAAAAATGAAAAAACTTATGGAATTAAATTGACATATGAAAATTTTAGTATCGGTTATACTTCTGATACAGCTTATTTAAATGAATTTAATGATTTTTTTGATGATTTAGATGTTTTGATTTTTAATATCAGTGATATTTATGAGAAAGATGTTATAGGAATAAAAAGCAAACACACACATTTGGGATATAATGGGAGCGTTAGTTTGTTAAAAAATATTCCTAAGTCACCAAAACTTTCAGTTGTTTCTGAATTTTGCTGTACAAATGGTGATATAAGAGAAAAAATAATCGCAAAAATGAAAGATGATTTGGGTGAGAAATTTAAAGGCACTTTACTTCCAGGAGAAATCGGTTTAGTAATTTCAATTCCTGAATTAAAAGTTAGATGCGATATCTGTAGACAATATATTAACCCTGAAAATACATACATACTTTCACCAGAACATGAATATGGAAAAATTTCTTTTGTATGTGGAAATTGTTTCAGATAAATTTAAAATAGCATTGTTATTAAGTGTGCTGATAGAATTAAATTGTTTATAATAGAAATAAAACCGGGGTGACATAAAATGGAAGAATATGAATTTATTTTAATCGTGCTTGAAGAGTATTTGTCACACTATAATTCTATAGTGACTTGTTTGGAAAATTATGATGCAAAATCTTTTAAAAACGCATATGATGAATTTTTTGAACAATACTTGACGTACAAAGAACTTTATGAGAATTTAACAAATGAAAGTGATATGAATGAGGATTGTGAAAGAAATCGATTTAGGTTTTTGCGAGAGAAAGATTTTAAAGGTTTTATTAAAAACTTAAAGCAACTGGTGCCAAACCATGATATTGAATCAATAATTCAATCTTTCTATTTAGAGGTTAATTCCCAGGATGTAATAAATTTAGAAACAGAGTTGGCCATTTATCCATATCTATTAAAGCAAATTAGAAATCAGGAGGAAAATGCATTATGAACATGAAAATTTGGGAGGAACTTGCCTTAATTAGGGAAGCTTTTGAAAAACAGCCATTACAACGTCTGAAAGTTGAAGAAGACAGAGGTGGATATATTGATAATGAGGAAGAAAACGAAGAGTATAAAGGTAATCTAAAGGATGGTTTTTATGGTATGTACTGTAAAAGCAGAAAGTGAAATAAATAAAATATGGATGAACTTAAAATAATACATGAAACAGAGAAAAAACAATATTGTAAAAACATCTATGAAATGTATATCGTAAAAACATCTAAAATTTTAAATGATTGTAAAACGATTGCACTATCTTATAACAGGAAACTACCTATTTCTTGTTATACTAATTTCAGAGATGCATTATTTCACTTTAGAAAACTTTATTGTTCTGTTGAGGAAACAGCATTTTTTAATCAGGGGTTTGCCATTAAGGAACACCTAAATCGTTCAAAATCAGATGCATTGGGTGTGATTTATGGATTATTTTCATTGATTTCTGAGTTACTTGTTACTAATGGAAATTTAGAAAAAACAGATATACTCTTTTTTAGAAAATGGATGCATAGATTACGAACTGAAAGTCTTCACAAACGTTTGAATGGAATGATGATATTTGATGATTCGCTAAAATTATCAGATGAAACAGCAATGGCTATGCTTTTAGAATTTTCACATGAAATAATTGAAAGGAATCTGCAATTATTATGTGCAGAATTGTTGTCAAAATATACTCATAAATAAAATATCAATTTCTCTTGATATATGGATAGATTTAAAAATATGAAAGTCATACATATTTCTAAAATATTGTCAATTTGATATAAATGTGATACTTTTATTAACTAAAGTTTATAAATTCTCCGTTAATCTCTTATGCAAAATTTTTAATGCTTTTGGTAGAGTAGATTTCAAGACATCATAATCGATGGTATATAAATCAGAAAGGTGACGTAAATCACGGTCTGAGAGCGGTGATTCCTGTTCTATCATTTCCTGAATCAATAATTCTTCAATCAAGTCATACATAGTAGTCTGATAATCTTCAATACTGTGATGGTTATTCGGCGCTTCAAGGTATAATTCAGCATCTGATATATCTGCCGGATAGCTTGCGCCAAGTATGGATTTCAGAGCGTTCATATCATTTGAAGAAAGCGTTACATTTGTTAAGTCATCATATGTCACAGCAGTCCAGTTTTTGCCGAGCTGTTCTGCTGCTTTCATACAGAGAGTCCGCCTTGATGTATAGCTGACAGTACTCAGATTTCTGCGTATTTCTTCCGATAATCTTGGTTTGAAAAATACTGCAAAAGACAGGTCGGCACGGTATTTAGGGGTCCATTTGTATTTCCACCACATTCCCATAAATGATAATAATGCTGTCTGAAACTTATCCTCATGCGTTGTATTTTCAACAAACGTTGAAGCTGCTACATAGCCGAAAAATGTGTAATTTAATTCTATGATCTCATCACGTATAGATAAACACCTGATCCGTTCTTCCTTTTCATGTGGCAGAGAATCGTATAGTTCATTAGTCCGAGTTTTGATGTAATTACTGCTGTTTTTCTTGGAATTCGACATTTTGATTCCTCCTCGTATAAAATTCCTCTAACTATTTATAACGATTCATGCAGAACAAGTATATCAATATATAAAAGGTTATAAAATACCCTCTCAATTATAATAGTGATTGAGAGGGATAGTTTTTATATTATCAAGGAAATATGCTTGTCAGGTATGCCATATTTTATAATTTCAACACCGGTAATATCAAACATATTCTTAGCAGCCTTCGTACTGTCTGAATCAGGATATTTATTTTCATAGTAAATAACGGTTGTAATACCGCTTTGTATAATAGCTTTAGCACACTCATTACATGGGTGCATGGTAACATATAATGTACAGCCTTTCAGAGATTTATGACTATTCAGTATAGCGTTCAATTCGGCATGACATACATATGGATATTTTGTGTCAAGATAATTTCCGTCTCTTGTCCACGGAAAACTGCTGTCATTACCATTCGGCATACCGTTATAGCCTACTCCGACAATAATATTATCAGAATCCGCAATACAAGCGCCAACCTGGGTATTTGGGTCTTTACTTCTTTGAGCGGCAATCATAGCTACGCTCATGAAAAATTCTCTCCATGATATGTAATCTTCTCGCTTCATGATATTTTCTCCTTACACCAATGTTAAAGCCTCAAATTCTTCTTTAGTCAAATCGTTTATGTCTTTACCGGCAGGTATTCCCTCAAATGACCATACGATAGCGGTATGTTTAAGCGATCTCTTTAACTTTTCAGTTGCTTTTCTTCCAGCATCGTCGGGGTCAAAGGCTAATATAAATTCATGTACTCCCAACTCCTTTAATTGCTGAATCTGATAAGAATTTCCCGTTCCTAATAAAGCGACAGCAGGCTTACCATATACCCAGCAAGTAAGGGCGTTGAAACAGCTTTCACATATAATTACAGATTTGCAGTTTTCAGGCAGTTCATATAAACCGTACACAGGTTTTGTAACCCCTGTCGGATAATTGAAAAATTTCCCTTGAACAGAACGTCTGCATAAAAACAATGTTTTTCCATCTTTGTTTCTTACAGGAAATGTAATGCATGGAGTAGCCTTTTTTCTGCCCGGTGCGATCCAGTTTGCGTCATAACCTACATCAAACTTCTCAATAATCTCATCTGTAAGTTTACGTTCATACATATATGGAACTGTAAATCTGTATGAAGCTAATTCTTCCTCGCTTACATATTGCTGTTTCGGTTTTGAGAGAGATTGGATATATGATATTGCATACTGCTCATTAAGAGTGTTTATCACGTCTGACGGTATCAGTAATTCAAAATCATTATCAGCCATTCCATCAAAATCGGGTATGTTTTCAATAAGCCAGTCCATACCTGATTTGCTGATATTTCGGATTTTAAGCAGATCAGTAATCATTTCAGGAAGTGAATTAGCATAAGAGCAGGTGAAGCAATGAGTCCAGCCTTGAGGGTATTTTCTGCCACCCCTAACTTCTTCATGGAGCAGAACTCCGCATGACGGCTTGCGTTCCTTTCCGTCATTGTGAAAAGGGCAGTAAATCTGCATATAATTTCCCACACGTTTATGTGTTTTCAGAAACCCCAATGATTCAAGTTTCAGAAGTATTTCATATATATCAGCCATAGCTTTACCTTTCTTTAAAATTCAACATCATCTTCGGTATCATCAAGTACAATATCATTTGTCTGAGAAA
The DNA here is from genome assembly GCA_023664445.1 of Clostridium sp. Lineage (GTDB taxonomy): Bacteria > Bacillota > Clostridia > Oscillospirales > Ruminococcaceae > Porcipelethomonas. The sequence continues at coordinate 19,218 of JAMPFN010000004.1, forward strand.
CTGTTTTTTCAGTATCCAATCCGGGATTAATTACAGGTGTAACAGTACTTCCCGAATTTTCAGCATTGGGAAGAAACTGCATATTACCGGTATCAACGTCCCATGAATAACTGAACTCAGGCTTCTGATTACTTGCATTTCTTGATTTTTCAAGACGTATGTCAAGGACGTGCTTATCAAAAATCTGCCGCATAGCAAATACCTGTGTGGCAATTCTTGCAGGGTGATCTGAACCCTCAATATTATAAATATTCGGGAAAACTTCTCCCTTGTCATCTTTGTTATTCTTGGATTCTCTGTTTGCCTGCATCATTACAACTACAGTACAGCCCATACTTTTACTCAGACGAAACAGATCGGCATTAAGATTTTTATATTTGATAGAATCGGAATCATTCATACGACCTCTGTAATCCTCCATATATGAAAGTCCGTCTATTACAAGCAGTTTTATACTATGCTTTTTGACTAACTGTTTCAGATATGGTACGGTAACTTTGCCGTCAGGTGCGTCTTTATCCTCTAATATATAAGCCGGCGTTTCTTCCTCTTTCAGACTTTTCAGATATTCATAATATTGTTCGTTGTATTTGCCTTGATGAAGCTGACTGTTTTTAAAATTTCCTCTCCATGTATCAAAACGCGTACCTAAAAAGCTTGCCTGCATTTCAGGTGAATAATAAAGAACCGGAAAGCCGTTTTTCTGAGCGGATTCCATCATTCTTGTACCGACCCATGATTTACCCGTATTTGTTCTGGCAACTATAATAACAAGTTCCTCAACGGTAGAAAAACCTCCGTACATAACCTTGTCAATTTCGGGAAATCCTGTAGGAATCCTTCTTTGCTTACTGAATTCGATAACTTGTCGGCTTCGCTCTTGTGAATCCTTTATAAGGTCAAGCGGATCGGATGAATCAAGCATAGCGGCTTTTTCACACTGCCTACCAAGATATGCCCAAGCGTCTGTTACATCTTCCGAACCAAGTTCTTTAAGCTTATTGAACGTTTCAAGCAGTATGATATGCTGCTTGTTTTTATTCATTTCTTCTTTCAGATAGACAAGAGGTTCACGTACCTTTACAAGTGTAATTTCGGGAAAGCTTGCCTGAAATGTAAAGACATCAGGAACATCATTGTATTTTTCCCTGTGATTCAGTATAAACTGAATATGCGGTCTGAATACGGAGTAGTACGAATCATCAAAACCGCACAATGTTTCTATTTCTTCGGGAGATTCAGAGGTGAGAATCTTTGATATGACCTGTAATTCTATTGATGTGATCATCTGAGCACCGCCTCTCCCAGCATAGACAGCAGTCTTTGATAAAACATTCCGCTGCCTATCAGCGTAGTTAATTTCGGACAGACAATGATAGTAGTCAATCCCTTGTTCATTCTGTTATGAATGATATTGAGAAGCGTTTGTGCCTGAAAGTCCTTGAATTGAACAAAGTCAAGATTGGATATGATAAGAATTTTTGCAGCGGCAGTCCATATCTGTTCATATTCAAGCTGTTCGGGAATATCCTTTGCAGACCAGCTTTGCTGTATAGAATCAAGATGATTTGAAAATCTTAAATGATATACATTACAGTGCAGACGGTTTCCCTGCCAGTTTTCACAAACCGCACAATATGTAAGCAGCGTTCCCGTTTTAATGGTATTATCGGAAATGACCGTACATAGTTTGCCTGACGCTTTGCGGAGTATAGAAACAGTTTTTGCTTTTTCTTTACGAGAAGCACAAAATACTTGATTCTGCATAGAAATATCATTTCTTTCAAGCAGATATGATGTTTCTACCAATACCGGACATGATTTGTCACAAACCTCTTTAATGCAGCCTGAACCAAAAATACAGTTATTCACGGCAGGTCATACACCTTTCTGATGATAGGATTTCTTGACTGTAAATATTGGATTCTTGAATTTACACAATGCCTTGCTATATTTTCTGTATCGGTAAATCCGAATTCAGCATAGTCTGCCGCAGTTGTAAACAAGGTCACAAACGGTTCAAGCTTTCCGAAAAGAGGATATTTATGCCGGATTTTCAATATATCACGTTCCAGTAAATAACGTCTTATAACGTATTCCTTTATAAATTCAGAGGTTTTGGGAATCAACTTACTCTCCGGCAATGTGTCCCATATTTCCAGAGTGTCATGAAGTACGCCGTCTATCTCAATACTTGAATAAAAACTCAGAAACTGACCGTCTATCTTTCTTTTAAGCCTGTAAAAATGAGGATATCTGATGATATTATCCCTGACCTGCTCTGCCGTAAATCCTTCTATCGGTATGATTACACCAAGCTTATCATCAAATTCAAGACCGTCAGTCTTTTCATACATTACCGCTGCTCTTGTTCTGACAAAGTTTCTGGGATATAGATTCATAAAATCGTTTCTTGTCATAAGATCGGCATTTGTTGTTACCGATATATCACGCTGTACTTCCGGAATAATCGGTAATGACGTGTAAATTGTATACTCCTCACCGTCTTTTACCGTGTCAAGCCAGGGTTTTGTTATGTCAAACGAAGGGATAACAGGTGGTTTAAGAGACAGATCTTCCGTTGTAGTTGGATAATCTTCTTTCTTGGAAACCTTTACTTCAATTTTGCGAGGCGTGTGCTGAGGTGTTTCAGATTCGGATTCTTCTATGTCCCATATGATACTTTTATCATAAATAAATAATTCACCGAGCGCATTCAGCGCTGTTTCGACGTCGATAAATTCAATCTCATTAAATGGATTCAATGGTGTCCAGTTCATGGGAATCGTATCACCTGAAACAACAATAAAAGATATTGTGTTGAGTATAGAAATAACCTTAGATTTGTAATTTGCAGAATTATGAAAGTGCGCTATAACATAATTAACGATTTCGGCATGTATTGTAGAGAGTTTCGCCTTGACTTTAGCAGGATACGGGAGTTTTGCTGTGATCTGTGTAAATGGTATTGAACTTAACATTTATGATTCCTCCTTATGCAATACAAAGCGATGTTAATACGTCCGGATAAACACGATAATCAAGGTAATCATCAAGTACATTGATATTGAGCTTTTTTATCATTTCCCAGACGCCGCATTCATGTAATTTAGCAGAGGGATTGAGGTTTACGTTCTGCAATTCAGAATAACTTTCGTCCCACAGCACGTCCCATAAAACAGCAGAAGTATTGTTAGCATATACTTTCATTTCTTCTTTCTTTTCTTCGCTTAAATCTTTTTTATTACGGTAAACGGTATTTACTTCATATGGAAGGGCAAATTTATCAGCATATTCGCCCTCAACACTGACCTTTTCTATCCATTCATCAAAGGTGCTTATAAATTTTGTCAGAGAATTGTGTTCCATGTGATAGCCAAAACATACGACAATAGCATAGATATACTTGTTGAAATTGACAACAGAATAACGGAATTTGCCCCTTTTATGTAAAATACGGCTGTCAAACCATCTCCAGATAAGGTCTCTGCACAGGTTTACGGATTTAATATCCGAATGCTGTTCAGCGGATTTTTCCAGTACCTTTGCATAACTTCTCAGCACCGATTTTGCTGTCAGAGGTGAAATGTGCTCTGCCTTATTCTTGATTTCAGGGAGTACTTCGACCTGTTTAACTTCTTCGGTTTCATTAGATTCAGGTGGATTTTGTGCAGATTCTGATTCAGGTACAGAATCTTCTTTATCAGGCTTAGTATCTTTTTTTGATTTTTTGACCTTACCAAGCCTTTCGTCCAAAGCTTTACCAATTTTTTCGTCCAGAACCTTACCAAGCTTCTCGTCCAAGACTTTATCAAGCTTTTCCTCCAATATTCTGCCGATGGTCTCCTCCAGTTCATTCTTAGTATTTTTAGGTTCTCCTCTGTTAGGAATAGAGTCAATATTATTTGTGATCATATCGCTTATATCACGTCCCAACTTAGCGATTTCAAGCAGCTGTTCTTTAGTATTTCCATACATTGAAACCTTTGATTCCATGCGTTCCGTTACGAATTCCAATACCTTTTCCATGTGTTTTTTAGCTCCAGATGTAGTCATTTTAATTCCTCCAATTTCTTTGATAAACTTACATATATTTTATTGAATATTTCAGCCAGCTTAGGACCGGCAGGGAGTTTTTTTCCTGATGCTTTCTCCATTTTCTCAAGAGCGTCCCATATGATTTCCCTAAGATTCAGCATTTTCTGATATTCAGAGTAAAAGTCAAACAGGGTATTTCCGATTTCCGTCTTTTGGTTGTAACAAATTACCAATACGTTTTCCAGTGTGATGTGATAGACTTTTACAGGTTTCAGAGTTGCCGCCATAGTCTGCCACGAAGTGTAATAATCTCCTTCCTGCATACCGTCTTTTTTGAGAAAACGTATCCATGCTTTGAACGGCTTTTTTATCTGCAGTTTCTCATGCAGCCATTCAGCGTCTACTACCCATGGCATTTCCGGACATATCTCATGGTCTAACCTCTCAACCTCCGGATAGATATGATCATAAGTAAATTTGGAAAGTTCTTCATATGTTCTCATTATAAAAATCTCCTTTTGGAATTTTGATGTTTTTTGTCTGCTACAATATAATAACGATTTACTCTGTTTAAATCCTTAAATTGGCATTTTAAACTTGGATATAACAGGCCTGCATATACTATAACGATTCATTGTAATTTTATTTTTTTGGTTTATAAAAAGATTTTTCAGAAAAAGTATATAGTATTTTATAATTATTTATTTTTTATTTTATATTATTTTGTATTTGTATTTTATATTATATATTATATATAGGCGAAAATCCTCATTTTTGAAGAAATTTAATGTTTAAAATTCTCCAAAAATGAGGTTTTTAATTTTGAATATTAAAATTTAATAATTTAAAATTATACAAAAGAATATTTTTTACTTCTGATAATGTGAAATATAATCATATGGAAAATTCAATTTGTATATTTTTATTTTGAAATGATCTAATTTTACAAGTTTTAAAGTTTAAATCTTTATTTTTATGAAATTCTAATATAGAAAACCCGACTGAATCTTAATAAAATCAGTCGGGTTGATTTTAGTTGTTATTAATACCATAACCACATCTATATGGCTCACACGTCTTAAATATATCAATAGAAATCCTACACTTTGACATTATACCATCGTTGTATAGAAATTTACAATATGCAGGACATGAGAAATTAGCTTTATACTCTCTCATGGCACGTTTGCGTTCTTCTTCAGCTTTTTCTTGTTCTAATTTTTTATTGTATCTTTCTAAAACTTCTACCATATCTGTATCCGAGTCATTCATTATATTAATAATTTGACCTAATTGCTCGGGTTTAAAATTGTATTTATTGATTATAAATGGATTGCTGTTTTTTAACAAAACGTTCATTGTATTTTGTATATTTTCAAATTTTTCAACCACCTCCTTATGAGTAGTGGTCATTGATGAATCATATAAAAGTTTTCCATTAAATTCACTCCATAAATAAGTATAAATCATAGTATCATCATATGACATATTAATTTGTTGAGTTGCATAGTATTTTGTAAAACGTAAAAACGAATAACCCATCCATATATATTTAGTTTTAGGAGCAATTCCATTAAAAATACTATTTGAAAAGGCTCTGATTATAGAACCAGTATTTTGGGAATAGTCAAATAATTCATATACTAAATATTGGACATTGGTATTTATTTTTGAAGTTATAGTTGGATCTGTTACTTCAGCTGTATATGTAATATAGAATCCGCAACTTTATTTCCACATTTGCTGCAGAATTTAGCACCTTCCGATAATTTATTACCACAATATGTGCAGAACATAATTATTCTTCCTCCAATTTAATAGGCATTTTCAGCAGTTTATCAAGTTCAAGAGAATTAATTGCTATGCCGTTGTTGCACGACATCATAATTTCCTGTCCCACTTCACTGCTGAGGTATTTTTTAATGTAATACGGGTCGGATTTTTCTTCATTGATCTCAAACACATAAAGTCTGCCGACAGCGATAACAGTTTTATTGTCGGGGATTTCCGCAACAGCAACTTTTAAAGGTCTGCCGATTTTGGAAATTATAATATTATGATTTTTTACCTGATGATTCAGATAAGACTCCCTGCACTCCGACAGATACGGCAGATTCATATCAATTTCACCATTGATCATATGTCTGGCTTCAATATACTGATAGTCGGTAGGCATATCAGAGTGAAGTTTTTCTTTTTCCTCCGGTCTGAGCTGCAAGCCGCATATAACAGGCGGTTTAATTAGCGAACCGAACTCCACAGCATTTTCATAGCGTTTTAAAACTTTCAGATAGTATCTCGGACTCAAGTCATACTTTTCTTTCATAATCGTTTCACATGGAATTTTGCTGCTGAATTCCGATTCTTCGGAACTTAAAGAAACGATAGAATTAATATCTTCTTCCGTAAGAATATTCTTTGTTTTATCATCAGAGTGATATATCTGTGCGGCGTCTGTCATTTTTACCGACTGATTATCACAGCTGAAAACAAGCATTAAAAGCGGTATGCCTGTATCATCAAGCAGCTTCATTGGCAGAAGGATAACTGATTCAAGCAGACCTTTGTCAATAATTGCTTTTCTGAGGGATTCACCTCTGATTTCATAAGAAAATCTCGGAAATACCGTTAAAACTTTCTTTTCATCGGGCTTTAGTCCAAGCAGTTCCGACATACATTCATCAGTTTCATATACATGATCTGATTGGTTTGAATCTCCCCCTAACTTGTCAATAAGCTTAAGTACAGATTCAGGAAGCATAATTTTTTCTTTGTGTTTTTTCGATAATGGTCTTTGGATTTCCATTTTTAACTCCTTAAATTTTGTGTATAACGAACAAAAATATATAACTGTTTTTGTTCGTTATTAAGTATAGCATATCTGGAAATAAAATGCAATCCGCATAACTTATAAATTTATTTAATGGTACTGTGTATATTTTCAACAAATATAAATTTAACTCTTTCAATCGTTATAATAAGTGTAATCAAATAAACCTTATATATCATTGAGATCAAATTCTCAAAAAAACAGGAGTTGAATTAATTATGAAAATTTATGTAAGAGCGGCTAAAAGACCAGATTGGATGCCAAAAAACATGTTTACAGAAGCTGAACTTCAGCAAAATAAGTTGCACAGAAAGATGTTGCACGAACTTGACCGCATACCAGACATTCTTGTGGGAGTTGCAGAAACTTCTGAGGAATGGTATGATTTAATTGGTGATATTGACCAAGAAACTGATTACAATAAAATTCTTGCAATTGCTGAGGATGCTCTTGATGTTGACTATGAAATCTGGGAAGCTGATGACTTAATTAGATCCTATAATACACTGAAATTCATTGTATCTGATGTATATGATCTGCTCGATGAATATAAAAATATGAATGATCTATAAAATTTCCTACTATATGAGAAAAATAACCTGCTGAATTTGATACTCAGTAGGTTATTTTTACCTTATATTATTCATAATTTTCAAAGTATTTTTTATCAACTGTATATACAATTTCTTTAGATACACCAATTTCATATTGAAGAATCAAATCAATAAGCTTATCGCCATCAATGAGATTGATTTCTTTGTTTTGATCCTTGCTACTGGCTGCTTCTCTTGCCTCTTTTGTGAAATAGCTTGTTGTAATAAAAAGACCTCTATTGATGTTAATAGGAAGTGATCCCCTAAAAGCTTGAATTGCTTGAGATGTAATGCTTTTAGAACTTTTGTATTTTTTGCACTGGAAAGCAATTAAATCACTAAATATTTGAGGCTCATCTATAGATAGTCTGCATGTTCCATCAATACCATGATCCCGTGACTTAGATGTTAGCTCAATATTGACAAGTCCACATTTTCTAAGAATATGTGCACATAAACTCTCAAATTTATAGGGATCCATGTTGACTAATGCCTCCCGTACCTGTTCTCGCCAAGGGGCGGCATCTGGAGCACTCATGATATAATCATTAACTATATCAGTATCTATAGCTACTGTATCTGCATTTTCTATTGATGAATAAGGCACTTGTTTTAATGACATTGCAAGTTCAATAACATCATCTGTTAAATCAGAAAAGGAAATGTATTTACTGGTGATACTCCATGTTCTATTGCTTATATTGTTGATAACTTTTGCTTTTTTCAATGCTGTTCTTGCCCATGCAAGTCTATATTCAAGTTCAGTTTGATTATTTCTTATATGGGGAACTTCAGTTATTTCAGATGACAAGTTCATAATGCTGATAACCTTGTCACAAATCTCACTATTTGTAGCTACACCACCGAGAAATTTTAATGCTTTAAATGTTGGATTGATTAGACTTCTTATATCCGGAACATCAGCAAGTTCAGATTTCTTTTTTGCCATGTCACACCTCTTAAAATATTTTTTGATCATTATAACTAAAATATCAGAGCAATTTTAGCTTATCTTGTATAATTATATCAGATTCTGTATAAAATGTCTATTCGCATTATAGCTATAAAAATAATTATCTATTTAGTTGTATTTTACAAAATTAACTATGATATTTTATTCGTTAAGAACAAAAATTATCCTCTATGAGAATTAAATTAATTTCATGGAGGATATTTTTTAGTTTTATAGTAAGAATCACAATTCAAATTTCATATCAATCCTATATATTGAGGAGTAAGGCTATGTCTCTTCTAATAATCATCAATCTCTGAACCTTTGTGTTTAGGATGCCTTTGGTAATCCTTAATACTCTTTTCCTTACGTGTAACAGGGTTTACGTTTCCCCAATCACAGCGTTTTTGAGCGTTAAGCTTCTTTTGTTCCTTTTTACTCATTTTTTCATAGGGTATAAATTTTTCCATATCTCTCACCTTTTCTTATGTGCAAATTCTCCGGCTTTAAAGTTGTAGATAGGCTTTATCACCTTATCAACGGTTACTGTGTCCACAATATTTTCCATGATCTCATCCATAGATTTGTAGGTCATTGGGCATTCATCAAGTGTTTCAGCAGAAACAGTCGTAGAGAAAATGCCGTTCATTTCCTTTTTGAATTCCGATACCGTAAACATATTTTTTGCCTCAGAACGGCTGTACCTTCTGCCAGCACCATGAGGCGCTGAACAATTCCAGTCGGTATTTCCAAGCCCTGTGCAGATAAGACTTCCGTCGCGCATATTCATTGGTATCAGCAGCTTTTCACCTTTTTGAGCAGACACAGCGCCTTTCCTCAAAATCATATTTTTGATGTCAATGTAGTTGTGTATTGTCTCAAAGCTGTCCGTTTCATGCAGTTTCATACCGTCAAGAATAACTTCCTTGATGATCTGTCTGTTAAGAGCTGCGAACTGCTGCATGATCTCCATATCGTGCAGATAGTCAGCCATATTCTGTTCTGACAGCGGTGCAAGCTCATATGGTATCTCATTCTGAGAACGTCCGCCGATCGAATCATAAGCGATTTTTTGATAATATTCGGCAACCTGTTTTCCAAGATTACGGCTGCCTGTGTGGATAACAAGATAAAGCTGTTCACCGTCTGTGTCAACTTCAATAAAGTGATTTCCACCGCCCAAACTGCCCAGACTTTGTTTCGCTCTGCGTGTATCGACCTGCTTATAGCATAGAATTTTTTCAATATCAATTGTTTCGTGGATACGGTGAGGCACTTCTCTGACATCTCTTCCATATGGAATATTTTTCTGGATAAAACTGTCGAGCTTAGGCAGATCGATCCGCTTTTCTTTCAGAAGAACCGTCAGCATTCCGCAGCCTATATCAACGCCCACAAGATTTGGCACAACATGATCGCTGATAGTCATGGTCGTACCGATAGTGCATCCTGCTCCTGCATGGCAATCAGGCATAATGCGTATCTTGCTGCCCTTTGAATGCTCTTGATTACAGAGAGCTTCTATCTGACCGCTTGCAGACGGTTCAAGTTCATTTGTAAATACCCTTGCGGTATTGTATTTTCCGTTTATTTCAAACATATATCTGTCCTTTCAATCAGTAATTATTATATCAAAGCTTTATTTTAATGCTTATATTCGTCTTTTATCAAATCAAATAAAGAATGTTCGGTTTTCTTTATGTCTGATATTTTTCTATACTTTTTAATAGCGTTAATTAATTTCGGAAAGTCGTCAAAATATGCCCTTACAAATTCATATGACTTTATATTTTTATACTTGAGGATACTTTTGCAAAATTCACTGGGTTTTATTTTTGACTTTTTATATTCATCATATCTGTTTTCATTGAAAATTATAAGCATTTCAATTTCAGGGGCCGTAATAATATTAACAACATTAACCTTATGTATGTATGCCTTACTGAGTTTGAAAGCTTCCTTCTTAGAATCAAGTATTCGAAATACAGTAACCTTATCATCAAAGCCTTTGGATAAGTATTTCTTTTCAAAAGTATCTGCTTTACGGCATCTCAATACTTTTTCATCAAGAAGCTGCTCACGTTCAAAAATCAAGCAGTGATTATCCAGTAAAATATCAATCACTGCTGTTTCAGAATTACCTTCCGCTATACAGGCTATATAACCGCTTATATCAAGCATATCCTTTTTCCTCCTTGGATATGAGATCGGCGATATTCTTTTTTAAACATAAATACGCATTGTATGCCGGTGTTGTTCCCTCAAGATAACCGCTGTTAAACACTTCGCTTTTCTTTATGTCATTTCTTTTTAAAATGTCCGAAAGATTTTCTATAAATATTCCATTCCTGTTTCTTGTAATAAAAATGCTGTCATTTCTGTCAAATTCATCAAGCAATTCGGAATAATGTGTAGAAAAAATCAGCATACTGCCTTTCTTGTTTAATGTGGTATCCATGAAAAATCGGATCAGCGTTGCAACAATTTCTCTGTTGAAATGATTTTCTATTTCATCGATCACAAGATATCCTCCGTGTTCTAAGGTAAAGGCAGCAAGCGTAAAGGTGATTATTCCTTTTATAGTTCCGGAAGATAAATATTGATTCAATTCCAATGGGTTTGACAGGATTATCTCATTTTTGTTTTTGAATTTGAGACGGATAATATTTTTTTCTTTATTGTTAGATATTGATAATTTTTCAATTGTCGGATCAAGAAATGTGATTATTTCCGGTGAGATATCCCCCGATAACGCAAGAATATTTAAATTTGTAAATGATAACAGATTTGATATATACAGATGATTATTGTTTTTCTTGTTATAAGCAATAATGATACTTATATCGTTAGGTAAATATTCTTCATTGTTATTTCTTGTTGACATAAGATCACTATCTGTAAATTCAGTAAGGGAAGCTTTAGACGTTGTTTTAGAAACCGGTTTTATCCAAAGTTTTTCTGAGCTTATATAATAATTCATACCAATTTCATTCTGTTGATCTGCGGTGATCACTGTTTCTAATTTTCCTATTTCATTATCAGAATAGAAAAATGTAGTTATCGTTGCTTCTTCACATTCCCTGAGAATATCATTGACGCCTATGTGGTTGATAGACCTGTTATCAAGAATATTTAACGCAAGGAGTATTACTTTTAAAGCAGAAGTTTTACCGGAAGCATTTATACCAACAATCGCATTAGCGGGATTCATATAGAAGTTGTGCTTCTCATGTAATCTGTATAAATATTCCTTATCATATTCGTCTACACGTTGTTTTGCATAAAAATCAAAGGAAACTTCTTTATCTGTTTGGAAAAGCGGAATACCTTTTACTGTTATTTTGAGTACTTTCATAATGCACCTCGTTAATTCATCAGCATAAAAACGAATTTAACGTTTTTATCTACTCTATAATAATATTATATCATACTTTTTAATAAATATCAACTCGAATTTTGTTTTTATTAACAATTTTTATAGATGATTTTTCTATATCATATCAGCATAAACAATACGCTCCTGATAACTCGGAACATAGCTTGGTTCAGCAAGATTTTCTTTTGTATCGTAGAAACCGTCAAAAAATGCTTCTATATTTGATTCATATTCATCAGGTGCATCAGTGATAAATAAAGCTTCAACGTTCCACAGGAAAATCATAAGTTCCCAGTTTGTATATTGAGAATACATTTTTGATTTTCTGGATAAAAAGCTATCTAATGCCTTAGCTTCTTGTTTACTTATATCCCAAAATTTAAATCCGTCCGAATGTTTAATCACTTCAAATTTCTTGATTCCGAGACGTATTACTTTATCTGCTTTATTGTAACCGCTTGCATTGTAGAACTTAAAATATGGATTTCCCTTTCTACCTGAGTCTGGATTTACATAAACACAATATCCAAATTTATCCGTATCACGACTTCTGCCGATTTGTGCCATACTCATTATCGGTTCTTTGTAATCGGACGGATACACAGTAAATTTTTTCATATCACATCACCTCAATATTCATCATTCAGAACAGCTTCAATAGCATCATCCATAGAATATTTTTTCTTGACTACTAAACGAATTATCATTGCTAAGTCAGATGAATCAATTTCTCCATTCCAGTGCATAAGTAGTGGTTCTTGAAATTCTTCAATAAATTCAACAGCTTCTTTTGAGTATTTGAATTTCTGGATTTTTCGTGAATCTGCATTGACTATTTCTGCTTTTCCGTTTGAATTAAGCATAATATCAAGCTGTATTCCGTTTGCTTTTGGTTTAAATCTCGGATTATTATGTCCTACATTTCTATCGCTGCCGATTTCATCTACCCATAATTCAAAAGGCTGTCCAATCTTATTAGGCTTAAGATTAGCCATTCCATAGATTGAAGAAACGCCATTAATTACATCTTCTTCAATGTATCTTTTATAAATTTTCATAATGTCACCTCATTAGTCTTTATCATCCTCAACATATTCTAAAATGTCACCGGGCTGACATTTAAGGAATCTGCACAGCTTACCGATCGTACGGGTGTCAATGTGACCGCCGTTCTTTATACTTACCCATGACGCCTGACCTATAACTTTCTCTTTCCTCATTGTATTGGAATTGATATGCTTTTCATTGCAGATTTTCAGAAGTTTTGAATAGCTGATACCCATAATAATTATTCCTCCATTTGACTTAACAACATAACTTGCATTTATATTATATCGTACCTGATTTAAAAATACAATCGACGCATTCACCAATATTTGATAATTATTTTTGGTCGTTTCGTCGATTGAAATTCGCATTTATTTACGATATTATAAAAACACAGCCAATCACCAACAATTGAGCGGCTGATAAATAAAACTGCTGACCTATCGGCAATACGGGGAAATATTCCGCAGTACGTCTGAGATCAGATTAAAAGCGTACACATTTACCGGTAAATACAATTTTTAATATATGAATGGAACTCATTTAATTGCTTAATGAGTCTTAAGTTCATGCAAACTTGTATTTTTAAAGTAAATGTGTACGCTTTATTTTATTGTGTTTTCACAAATTTTAGTGATTAAAATACAATAAATCGTTATTAAACAGTAAGATAACCATATCAAAAATCCAAAAAGGAGAATGTCTGATGAAAAGAACTGTGATTTACCGTGTTCCATGTCCGTATAACAATAATAAGATCTTCCTCATCAAGAGATACCCTTGCGGTCACTACTATCTGAATCAAGAAGTTTGGGGACATGTTTTCAATCGCCGTTATGTAAGAACATCAAGAAGATGGATAGAAGAAATGCTTAAATAGCCCGATTTGCTGAGCTATCGGCAATACGGGTAAAAAATAATATCTAACATATCAAAAACCTAAAAAGGAGAAATTACCATGAAAAATCAATTTAATGATACCCTTAACCTTTTCAAATCCGGTCTTACGGATTCGGCTTACAGCACCTATTGGGAATGGATGTTAATTCCTGATAATTTGAAGGCAGCTGCTTTATACGTCAATTTCTATGATGAGATCACACTTGCATGGAGTAAGACCAGAAAGCCGTTTGTGGAAGAAGAAACTGCCGTTTCTACTCTGATGCAGTACATTATCAAGAATGTGGAGATCATCAAGGATAATAGGAAGAGATTTACACCTAACTATCTGTATAAAGTTGCATTCAACGCCTTTTATCCGTTGGGTAGAATCAAGCGTGACATAGATATCTGGGAGAACCGCAGAAGTATGTATCGATCCGTTGAATTTGAAGATGTTGACGATCCTGACAATACCTATTATTCACATGAAAATTGTTTGGATAAAAGCTATACTGTTGATGATTACCATGAGGATAACAAACTGCTTTATGTGTGGGCTGTGATTGATTCCTGTGATGATGAAACCAAAAGGGTAATTGAATCTCTGATCGGAGGTAAGAAACTTGGTAAAAGACTTGCAGAAAAGTCACCTGAAATTATCTCATTACTTAAAATTAAGCTTAGTAAAATCTTAAATTAGTGTCTTGAACAAATGTTTGTGTAAAGATGCATTCTAATACATGAATAATTGAACAAGTGAACACAAAATTATTGAATCGTTAATAGTCATGTAGACTTTAATTATATATAAGTTTATCATATCAAAAACCATACATATCCAAAAGGAGAAATTATTATGAATCAGTTTGTTGAAACCAGAAACCTGTTTGCAAATACATTGTGTGCCGTTTGTGTAGAATGTCCGATTACATATGACAAATGGCTTGCAATAGGAAATGACCTGAAAGCAGCCGCACTGTTTGTGAATTTCTATGATGAGATCACGCTTGCATGGTCAAAGGCTAAGAGCGAGTTTACTCCTGATGAAAACGGTGTGTCAACTGTAATGCAGTATCTTATCAAAAACGTTCCGATCATTATGTCCGACCCTAAAAAGTACGATCCTAAGTACATCTACAGAGTTGCATACAACAGTATGGGTTGTCTGAGACGTGTGCAGCGTGACGCAGATCATTACAATCTTACAATGAGCAACTATGTATCCTGTGATGAAAATGATGAATTCGACCTGTTTTCCACTATGATAGGAGATGATTCAGATATGCTTGACACAACCTCCCGCAGAAGATATTCGGCGGAGATAGATATAATAATTGATAATCTTGACGATGACGCTAAAAAGTTTGTTGAATATCTTCTCGGCAGTAAAACACTTGGTAAACGTGTTGAAGCTAAACGTGAACAGATCATTTCCGAACTCCGTAATAAGTTTGGCAAATACAGAAATACATATTGTGGATCAAAACCTGATGATACGGTTCGTTTCGGAAGAATATTCAAACATGATGATGAAATTGAATCTGCTGTTGTGGAAATGACAGACGGTTCTAAGGCAACATATTACGGCGAAACAAGAGTTACCGCTAACGGCAATATCAAGATCGTTTTCTTCGGGGACAAGCAGGATTATATTGTCCCTCTGAAAATAGCAAGAAATCTTAAAGTGATCGATGTTGAGTGGTATTAATGCGGACAAGCTTCCGCTCCATATAATCGATGACGTTGATGCAGAAGATAGGGTGTAACGAAATGTGACACCTCCTGGCGGTAAACAATAAGGGAGTAAAGAAAATGAATTTTGAGTTAAGTCCAATTGAAAGAAATGGTCAGAGGGTACTGACCACAGCACAGCTTGCAGAGGCTTATGAAACTACCAACAGACGTATTTCAGAAAACTTCAATGCTAATAAGGAGAGGTACATAGAGGGTAAGCACTACTATTGCTTGACAGGTGATGATTTAAAAGAATTTTTGCAGTACGGAATTTCCGTATCACAAAATCCAAGTAAAATCCGTATTCTTTATCTTTGGACAGAAAAAGGAGCATTGCTCCACGCAAAAAGTCTTAATACCGATAAGGCGTGGGAAGTTTATGATTTTCTTGTTGAGAATTACTTCAATGGTAAAGCGACATCACAGATTACAGATGAAGAATTTATAGCAGCTGCTGTTCTTAAAGCTCAGGCGTTGCTCGAGGTGAAGAATAAGAAGATTTCACAGCTTACTACCGAAAATGCAATACAGAAGCAACAGATTGCAGAGTTACAACCTAAAGCAAGCTATTATGACATAATTTTAAATTGTAAAGATTTAGTATCCGCAACAATTATTGCTAAAGATTATGGAAAATCAGCTCAGTGGTTAAATTCATATTTACATGATAAGAAGATTCAGTATAAGCAAGGCGGAATCTGGATTTTGTATCAAAAGTACGCAGAAAATGGTTACACTTGTACCAAAACGCATGATGTGATAGATATTATCGGTGAACATCACGCCCGAGTACATACGTATTGGACACAGAAAGGCAGATTATTCATCTATGATCTGCTGAAAACAGATGATATATTTCCGATTATAGAAAGAACAAAAACAACATAGCTACCCGATTATTCAGAATTACAACAGACCGAATCGTTATTAACTATAGGCAGTAAGGAAACACTTCCCGACTACCTATAATATCAATACACATCAATATTCCAGGAGGTATATTATTATGGCATTTAAAACAGTAGAACAGTATCATGAGGAAAAGTACGGCGGAAAGTTCGTTCTTCAGAATGACGGCGATTTTGCAGACGTTATCTTTCTGTATCAGTCCACTAAGGACGTACTTATAGCAGATGTTCACTACATCAAGTCAGATGAATATTCCGGTTACGTTCACTGCAACGGCGGAGGCTGTCCGGCTTGTGCAAAGGGTATTCGTGTACAGAGCAAGCTTTTCATTCCTGTTTACAACATTCAGGCAGGCGAAATTCAGTTCTGGGACAGAACCACAAGATTTGAACCAAAGCTCCACGGAGATGTTTTTAAAAACTATCCTAACCCTTCGGATTTTGTGTTCAGAATTACACGTCACGGCGCTGCTAATGACAGAAACACGACCTATCAGATAATTGCAGTCGGTAATAATAACGTGAAATCTTATGCCGATATTCTTACTGAGTTCAACGCAAAATTCCCCGATTACTATGAAAATGTATGCAGAGATGTTGACGCTTCCACGTTGTCAGTATGGGTAAACAATGCTAATTCCAACAGTACCGGTTCTTCTATGCCGGACTATGTGGCAACTCCCAGGATCACGCCTGATTATTCATCAGCTGAACTTCCCGATCCGATACTTTCAGATGAAGAAATTGACGGAGACGTTGATTTCAACTAAAGTACTCATATCCTTGTCATATCAATAACAGGTATGACAAGGATTTTGTGAAAGGAGGTTTCTTATGGGATTATTTAACAAAATGCAGTTGGAGAAAATAAATGCGGCTGCAAAGAAAAGTCAGCAGCTTGCAGAACCCAAAAAATCCGTTTCAAGAAAAACCATGAATAGCGAATTGAACCAGATTTCCGAAAGCGTAAAAGAGTATTTCAAGGATTCAAAAGCAGAGCTTATCACAACGGAGAAACAATTACATGATTACATAACCCAAATGATAAAAGCCGGTATTGGCGGTATAGATACTGAAACAACAGGTCTTGACCGCCAGAAAGATCGTATTGTAGGCGTGTGTCTTTATTATCCCGGCGGTGTGGAAGTGTATATACCCAGCAAACATATTGTTCCACTGTTTGACGAGCCATATAAAAATCAGTTGGAATATGAAAAAATAGGGCATGAGCTGCAGAGACTTGTTGAAGCAAAAACAAAACTTGTATTTGCAAATGCCGACTTCGACCTTTCCTTTATATACAAAGATTTAAAGGTTGATCTGATTGACAACTGTTTCTATGACGTTATTATCGCATGGCGGTGTCTTAAGGAAAATGAACGTGATAATTCCCTTAAAGGGTTATATAATAAGTATCCGCTGAAAGGTAAAGGAGACCCTATGAAATTCAAGGATTTCTTTTCGCCTGAGCTGTTTCCTTATTGTAAGCCTGATGTTGCAAAGCTTTATGCGGCAAACGACGCTAAAATCACATATGAACTTTTCTTGTGGCAGCTGCCGTATCTGAGAAAAGATAATCCTAAGTGTAAAAAACACAAGTTTGAAGCTATTGCCGATCTGGTATGGGGCGTTGAGTTTCCTATGATCGGTATTTGTCAGCGTATGCACCGCAGAGGTATTTATCTTGAACAATCTGTAGCAGATATGCTTAAAAGAAAATATCTTCCGCAATGTGATGAAGAACATAAAAAGCTTCGTCATATGGTACAGGAATTAATGGAATCGCCTAAGCATTCGGCAACTGCTAAACCGCCGTTTTCAAGTGCGTCGGAGTTTAATCCTAATTCTGTACCGCACGTCAAATGGCTTTGCTATGACTTATTAAAGCTTGACGGCGGTAAAAAGGGTGGAACAGGTAAAGAAATACTTGAAACGTTCAATCTGCCTGTTACAAAACAAATACTGAAATGCAGAAGTCTGGTTACTCTTATAGGTACTTTTGTTGAAAAACTGCCAAACAACGTTTCTGAAGACAGCAGAATACATTGTCAGTTCAAACAGATGGGAGCAGATTGTGTAGTTGGTGACACAATTATTGCAACAAATAAAGGATATAGAAAACTATCTGAAATTTGTAAACCTGCGGAAAAATCTATAGGTAATCATATTGATGTAGGGGGAATTAAGGTTTGGAACTGCAATCAGGAACTTGAAGATGTCCAGAGCGTAATTACATTCAAGCAATATCCTACAATAAAAATTACTACTCAGTATGGATTTTCAATTGAAGGTACGTATAATCATCCGGTTATGATATCTAAATATACACAGGCTGATTATCTTCGTAACAGAAGTAATAAAGTAATACGAACATTTTGGGAAGGCAGATTCTTTAAGCAATTGTGTGATATAAATGTTGGCGACATTATTGAAATTCCTTGCAATTATCAATGCAACGGAGAATATCAGCCTACTAATTTTGAGAATATCGATACAATAAATGCAAAGAAGAATATAGTTTGTCCGGATACATATACAGAGGAATTTGCTGAGTTTTTAGGAATGTATCATGCTGATGGAACTTCAAGATATAAAGACGGTACTTATGAGATTGCTATTCATAATGATGATACTGATGTTATATCAAATGTTGACAGACTGGCTGAAAAACTTTTTCACAGCAAAACAAGTCATTATAAAGACAAACGGCCAAAGCACGGTGCATCAACTTATATTCATGGAAAACAACTTTCCTGCATGGACAATGTATTGACACATGGCGCTTTAAATAAAAAAATTCCTGATGCAATATGGATATCCCCGGTATCTGTAATAAATTCCTACATTAAAGGAATGACATTAGATTCTACAGTCGCAAGACGTAAGAGTGGCGCAGTGACATTTGAAATAACAGTTATGGACATGGTAGATTCACGATTAATTCAGATGCATTTAGCATCTCAGGGAATTTTATGCAGTATTCAGAATAAATTAAATCCTAAAACAGGTAATCATTTTCAAAGATTGAAATTTGGTCCTTATGCTTATGATAAATTTAAGGAAACGATTGGATTCATAGAATCTAAGAAATATGTCAAGGATTCATACCCAAATAGTAAAAACAGATCGAGAACAAAGCGAATTGATAATTCATTTTTTGTTGCAGTAAAAAAGATTGAGTATGGGACTAATGATGTATATGACCTTCACATTCCAGGCACTCATTCATTTATCAGCAATGGGATTATCAGTCATAATACCGGCAGAATGTCGAGTGCCTCCCCAAATATGCAGAATATTCCAAGTCGTGCCAATGACATAAGGCATATGTTCAGAGCAACACCGGGATATGTTCTTTTATCCTCAGACTACAGTTAATTGTTGGCGGTAGTCTATAATATAAACTCGGCTAAATCGGTGAAAGCCTTATAATTCGGTTCACTTATAAGGTCAATACCGAGCAAGTCATATGAATTTATGACATGTGTAGAGAGCATAGAAAGCTATATATTTTCCATTCAGAGAAATCTGTAAATACTGTTAATAAGCAAATTTACTTATATAAACGGCAGGGAAAGTTGAAAATAAGGTACTTTAATAAGTACACGAAGCAAGTATAGTATAGCCCAAGTGGGTTAGCATATAGATGATATTAGTCTATAATAAGTCTATTAAATAGAAACACCGAGCTCAGTGTTGAAACGGTAACAGCTCTGCATTGAGAAGATGTGCTCCGATCCTCATGGTAACATGAGAAGTATTTAACGAATACGATCATATATCTTGTTGTAAGATACTTGCTGTAATCTATCCTGTTGATAAAACCTTATATAAACTATGAGGTGATTCATATGATAGTTTACACTATTACAAATAAAATAAACGGTATGAAATATGTAGGCTGTACTGAACGTTCAATAAATCTTAGAATGGATGGACATAGAGCAGCATGCAAACGTGGAGTAAAATTTAAATTATATAACGCAATTCGTGAGTATGGGTGGGAGAATTTTGAAGTCAAAGTTATTGATTCTTCCGCTAAAAACAGAGATGAGTTGTACAAATTAGAATCTTATTATGTAGAGAAATTTGATTCAATTAATAATGGATATAATATGATACCTGGCGGAGATTATAATCCTATGGATAATAAAGAAGTAGCAGATAAGCATGATAAGATAATGAGATTAGAACGTGTCCGTTCAGAAATCTCTAACTCCATGACAGCATACAGAAAAGAAAATCCATTTACATATGAGCATAGAATAGGACTTTCAAATCAAAAACGTGAATTCTATGCTTCTGAGAAAGGTAAAGCCTTACTTGCAAAAATGGCAGCTGAACGTCAATCGAAAATAGATGCGGGTATAAAATTAAGACATTTTCAACCTGTACATTGTATTGATGAGCAAGGAAAGATAATTGAATCATTTAAATCAATTACAGAAGCTGCAAATTGGTGGGCGAATAATTCAGATGTTTGTACTACACATGATGGATATACAACAAAGATAAGACGTTCAAATCAACAGAACCGTTATTATCACGGTTTAAAATGGATATATGATTAAAATATTTAACCGCAGCAAGAACCAAAATTAACCGCATATGTGTCACAAGACCCGAACATGATCAAGTCTTTTCAGGAAAATAAAGATATATACAGCTTTATTGCTGCTATAGCTTTTAATAAGACTTATGAAGAATGTAAGGAATTTACTCCAACGGGTGAATACAATCCGGAGGGTAAAGCAAGAAGAACAGAAGCAAAATCAGTGGTCCTTGGCATCCTTTACGGTCGTTCTATACCAAGTATAGCCGATCAGTTATACAGTCGAGAGGACTGGTCAGATGAAAAGAAAGTCAAACAGGCACAATACGTGTATGATTCTGTACTGAACGCTTTTCCGGCTTTAAGAGAATTTATGGTAAGTTCTCAGAGCTTTGCCAAAAAGCATGGGTATGTTGAAACGATTTTAGGCAGAAGAAGACATATTCCTGATATGATGCTGCCTGATTTTGAATTTGTTCCTATGACAGGATACGTGAATCCCGATATTGACCCGCTTGATATAAATACTCTGAATGGTGGGAATGAGATTCCGAAACGAATTCAGGAAGCTCTTTACAAGGAATTGACTTCTTATAAATATTTCGGACAAGTTGCAAAGCGTATAAAACAGCTTGCGGAAAATGAACATATCAAGGTGATCAATAACAGATTTAAAATTTCAGAAGCAACAAGACAGATTTGTAACTCGATCATACAGGGTGAACCAAACCGGTTAAACTGCCCATTTGCTGTAAACTGCATTACTCACAGGTGTGTAGCTTAAAGCTATGCTAACGGTATCAGTTGAATAAGACCTCTGACCCAAGTGTTACAACAAGATGTCAGATGTTATCAAAGGACGAAGCCGCTGACTAAGAGAACCTACGGTCCTGAAATATGGATAGCAGGTAATACCGTGTTACTTATTTAGAGAAAGTAGGACAGCTCTAAATAAAAATGTACAGACTAATTCAATTAATGAATGTAGGACGGAAGATGAGTTACCGTCCGAATAGTGCAACTCAATGTAAATTGAGAAGAGATAGTCGGGAACTTATTGAAAAATAAGTGGCGGTCTGAGTGCCGCCGATCTTACGAAACTTGCAATGCTCAAGGTCGAAAGCGATGAGGAATGGAAAAAATTAGGTGGGAGAATCCTTGTACCCGTTCATGATGAACTTATTGCAGAAGTTCCGATCGAACATTGGAAAGAGGGCGGCGAAAGGCTGAGTCAGCTTATGTGCGAAGCCGCAAGCTTTTTACCGTTTTCAATCAAGTGTGATGTAACCACTACTTACAGATGGTACGGATTGGAATATCCTTGTCCGTATAAACAGCCTGAAATCATCCACAACATAACAGATGAATCTGAGATCAACTGGATTCTCTATCATCTGTTTGAGGTTGGCTATGAGCTGCCTGTTTACAAGGGAGAAAACGGAGAGAAACCGGAAGGTGATGCTGCATTGGGTATCAGCGGAATCTTAAGTGAAACTGCATTATCCCACATTCAGGATTACTGCAATCGTTATAATATAACAGAGGATGAATTTATTCATCATATTCATACAAAGGTGCATACCGGTTCTGCACCGATAAGGAATTATACTTTAAAGAACTATAAATAATGGAGGGTTTTATGAAACTTTATTATCTTATGAAAAAACCGTTAGACGAGATACTTCACGAATGTGAAGTATTATCAATAAAACCAATTGCTGATGAAAAAGGCAATATCATTAAGATTATTGTAGAGTATGCTTCACCTGATAATAAAAGTCAGCACTAAAATTCTAAATTAGGAGGTAGTTTATATATGAAATTCACAGTAAGTACAAAACCGTTGAAAAACGGCGTTAATCTTTGCATTATTGACGCAAATGTAATGGAGCATTATACCAAAAGTAAGCTGGTTCAGATCACAGCGGACACTGAAACGCTGCGTATCAATCATGCGGCGAATTTAATTCTTTCAGAGGTGACTTTTAAGGGTATAGGCGAGGGCGAATCTGCTTCTATTATGGTTGATCCGCTTATGTTCAGAAAGCTCATATCAACATTCACTGCTCCGCAGGTCGAGTTTGAGTTTACAGGTAATGCTTTGATACTCCATGACGGCAAATCATCATTTTCCTTGCCTATGCGTGCCGATACGTCAGAAGCTCAGCTCCCTATGCCGAATGTTGTAACAGAAGACGACGTTTTGTCAGGCAGTGATATTTTAATATCGGAATGGAAATTCATCAAGGACTACCAGATGTATGCCAAAGGTAATTCTGATAAGAATGTGATCTATAATTATGTCTGGGTAAGCGAAAATGGTGATGTGCTTGTCGGCAACTTTGCAGAGAGTCTTTTTACACATTCGACGGTAAGCAAACTTGGTAAAACCTGTCTGTTGACAGATACGATCATTAATCTGTTCAACTCTCTGCCAGAAGGTGCAAAAATCATCAATAAAGGTTCTGCATATTCAATAGCCGTTTCTACAGACGGTTATAAATACATATCTGAGTTTACGCCTTTATATGAATCAGAGGAAAACGGCGATTACAATTCTGAGATCATTATAGGTATGATGAATGCAGACGAAGCCAATATTTCCAAGGTAAACACTGCTGATTTTATCAAAATACTCAATCAGGCAGTTCTGCTTACTACGGAAAAAATACCTATAATAAAATACACATTTGAAAAGAATCAGATAACATTTAAGGATTCAAAGGTAAATGCTGCAATTTCCGTAGAAGGCGGACCTGAAACTCCTTATACGCTGGACTTTTCAGCAAAAACCTTGAAGTCAGTAATTTCCAATTGCCCTGATTCTACAATCAGCATCAGTCCTACTTTTAATGACGGTGAGGTTGTCGGAATCAATATTTCAAGCGGCAATCTTACATTAGTCCTTGCGGGTATGGAATAATGGGATTTCGTGAAGTTAATTTTGGTTCGCTCGCAAAATTCAATTCTGCGGTAAGCAGTCAGTTCATTTCATTCTATGAGGAAGCTGTAATAAAAAGAATACAGAATGAAAGTGTCGGTGTAAAAAACTGCACTTTCGCTCCCTCCTGCATGAGGTGCGACCGTAAATCATGGTTCAGACTTCGCGGAACAGAAACTGATTTTATTGATAAACCCGATATCGGACTTGATTTTCGTGCAAAAGTCGGTACGGCAAGGCACATAGAGATACAAACTACTCTCAAAAATGCTTTGGGCAAGGATTGGCTTGATGTGGGCGAATATTTAAAGGATAATTCCATGCCGTATGAATATGAACTGACGCAAAACAATATGGAAACTCTTATACACATAAAAGAACCGCCTGTCCGGTTTGCCTGTGACGGAATACTGAGATTTTCCGATACTTTATTCCTTTTAGAAATAAAAACTGCCGATTACAGCAGCTGGTCTGAACTTATGAATCCGAAAGATGTTCACATGGATCAGATAAAATGCTATGCTGCACTGCTTAATATTCATGATGTTCTTGTTCTTTATGAGGACAGGCAGAACGGCAGTTTAAAGTGCTATCAAATAAATATAACAGATGAAGATTTTCAAGCTGTTTTCAGTAAATTTGATTATGTGCAGAAAATGGTCAAAGCAAATTTAGCTCCGGAACGTCTGCCGAACGGTGACTATTTATGCAAAAATTGTGAGTATAAAGAAAAATGTAAGGAGTGGGGTTAATCTATGACTCTTGCAAATAAATATCGTCCAAAATCCTTTGAAGATGTTTGCGAACAGGGATTAGTAACAAATATCCTCAGCAATATGTGCAGATCAGAACTGGCTAACAGAAATTTTCTGCTTATAGGTCCTGCGGGTACAGGAAAAACAACACTTGCCAGAATCATTGGCAATACGCTAAATGAAGGCGAATGTGAACCAATTGAAATTGACGCCGCTTCAAACAGCGGTGTTGACGCTATGCGTGACATTGTGGGTGAAGCCCGGTCATATCCTATCGGGAATAAGTTTAAAATCTTTATAATAGACGAATGTATGACAGGTGATACTGAAATACTTACAAATTTTGGGTACAAGAGAATGGACAATCTGAATGAATCAGATTTAATTGCTCAATACACAGATAATGGAAATATTGAGTTTGTGAAACCAATTAGATTGATAAAAAAACATTTTGAGGGAGATTTGGTTTGTTGGCAGCCAATACAAGGACATACTATAAAAATGACACCACATCATGTACAACCCTTGCATTTTGTAAAGTCTAATTCTATAAAAGAATCTTATATTAAAGATGTTAAGTTTAATCAGGCGAACGAACTTATTGTTGCAGGAAATGGTATAGGAAATTCATCTGAACTGTCCCCAATGGACAGATTGGCCATTGCGAGTCAAGCTGACGGATGTATTCAGTTTGAGAGCAGTACATATAATATGTGGTTAATCTCTTTGAAAAAGCAAAGAAAAATAGAAAGAATACTTAATTTGTTTAAGGAAGCAAATGTTGAATACAATGAAATTTCTTCGATACGTCCGGATGTTAGAAGATTTACATATAAAATGCCTAAGACGGTTTCAAAGAAGCTTTCTTCTTACTTCTCTTTAGATTTTAACTATGATAGAGCAAGACAATTTATTGAAGAAGTACAAAAATGGGATGGATATGTATCTCTGAACTATATCGAATACTTATCTATCGTAAAAGAAAATACAGATTTTGTATCAGCAGTTGCTACGTTAGGAGGCTATTCTTGCAAACAGGTTGTGGTACATGATAGCCGAAAAGAAACATATAAGGATACGCATAAGGTCTTTATGTATGATACCGTATATAGAGGATGTCAACGTATACAAAAAACCATTACTAAAGAATATTTTAATGGAAATGTTTATTGTGTTGAAGTTCCATCACATAAAATTATTGTACGTGCAGAAGGATTTACTTTTGTTACTGGTAATTGTCATGCGCTTAGCTCTGCTGCGTGGCAGAGCTTGCTGAAAGTGCTTGAGGAATCTCCGGCACGAAGTGTGTTCATCTTCTGCACGACCAATCCTGAGAAAATTCCCAATACTATTATATCTCGTGTGCAGACATTTCAGCTTTCAAAAATCAGCCTGAACGGAATTTACAACCGGCTTATTCATGTGCTGAAAAACGAAAATACATCGGGACGTAATATAATTTATTCGGATGACGGAGTTATGTTTATTGCAAAGCTTGCAAACGGCGGTATGCGTGACGCTTTGACTTTGCTTGATAAAGTTCTTGTCTATTCAAATGACATCAATTCTAAAACTGTAACAGAAGCGCTGAACTTGCCGAATTATGATAATTATTTTGATTTGCTCAGTGCAGTCGCCAAGAAAGATAATACCGTAATTTCGTCTGTAATTCATGATGTGTATAATTCCGGCGTTAATTTTGTTAAGTGGTTTGAGGATTTTCATTCTTTTGTAATGAATATTGTGAAATATATTTTCTTACAGGATATCAATAAAACCATGATACCGGTACATTATCAGGATAAGATAAGTAAGTACGGTTCTTCTCATTCGACGGTTTGTCTGAGACTTGCAAATAAACTGCTGAATCTTAATCAGGAACTCCGTACCACAAATTATCAGCAGGAAATAGCATTGACATATTTATGTTCTGCTCCCACACAAAAGAAACAGTAGGTGAAAACTATGATAAATATAAATGAAGCATTTGAATCCTCTAAGGAAGATATAGAGGCAGTATCAGAGTGGTGTGAAAAGGTATATCATAATAATTTTGAAAGTCATTTCACAGAATCACGCTGCTTATTTGAAAGGCTCAAATCCAAAACTCATCCGATTACTGACGAAGAACTCAGCTGGATTTTGATTACACTTCCTATTGATCTGTTTGAAGCGTCTGAATCATTGAACAGACTGAAAATAAATCAGGAAGTGGCAAAGCTGAAGTATAAGCAGAATGAAGCTGAGTTTATGAAAAAATCTACAGCAAAATCAGTGACTCAGAAAAGGGACGAAGCGGCAGTTCAAATGCTTGATGATAAACTGCTGATATTGGCATACGACTCTGTTATATCAAGAGTTGAAAGTGAGATTTCTTTATCAAGAGAACTGATCATGGGCGCTAAGAAAATATGGGACGCAAGAAGAAAAACCGACAGTGTTATGCCTGTTGGCGAAGTGAATACGCCCGACGCTCCATTACCTGATTATCAAAATAAAAAGTACATTCACGGAGGTACATATTAATGTCTTCATATGCTGATATTATCAAGAAAAAGTCGAAAGAATGGGAATGCCCCGGACTTATGGACGCTGCAAGGGCTGTAAGGGGTGATAAGATACCCTTTTCATCTCCATTAATGAACTGGTGTACATATGGCGGTATTCCAAGATATAAGATCACTGAGTTTTTTGGTGAGCCGGGCGGGGGTAAGACGACAACCGCTGTTGATATTTGTAAAAATGCAATTGAGATTTTTCATAATGAGTATAATGCTGAAATTGATAGATTGCGTGAGGAAATTTCAAAAGGTTCTAAAACTGCCGATGGAGAACTTGAAGATTTGACGGAAATAGGACCTAAAAAAGTTCTTTATATTGATTTGGAGCACGCCTTTGATGGAAAGTGGGCTGAAACGCTGGGTATATCAAAATCCGATATGGATATAATGCAGCCGCCAAATGTGGTTGCTGAAGATATTTTGCAGACATTACAAGAAATTGTAGAAACAGGTGAGGTCGGATTAGTTGTTCTTGATTCTATACCGTCACTTGTAACACAAAAAGAACTTGAAAAGAAATATGGTGGAAAAAATGTTGCACCGCTTGCCGGATTGCTTACCATTTTTTTCAGAAAGATCATTTCCTTACTGACAAGATATAAGTGTACATTACTTATGATCAATCAGATAAGAGATAATTTAAATAATCCATATGTTGTAAGTACTCCTGGCGGAAGAGCACCTAAGTTTTATGCTTCTCTCCGTATACAGTTCCGTATAGGTAAGCCTGTTGATTTTCTTGGAAACGAACTTCCCATGAATACCGAAAATCCGGCTGGCTATCTGGTTGTCGCTTCACTGGTAAAACAAAAATCAGCGCCTTGGGACAGGAAACAAGGCACATATTACCTTATGTGTCAAAGTGGGATCAGACCGGATTTTGACTATGCTCTGCTTGCAATCAATAAATACAATATTATCCAAAAATCCGGCGCATGGTTTACCGTATGCGACCCTTATACCGGCGAGGTGCTTATGGACAATACATTGGACAAGCCTAAACCGATCAAATTGAACGGTCTTGCAAAAGTGTATGATTTTCTGAACAGTCATCAGGAATATTATCAAAAGGTTCAGAAGTTTATCCTTGACGATATAAACGGTAAAACGGATATAAATGAACCGGCGGAGGGCTCGGACTATGAGTACAATGAAACCGACTAAATATTACAGCAATAAACAGGAACATATGATAGCCGACTGCCTTGGGTGGTCGGTTGTTGCTGCGAGCGGCGCAAGACGCTTTGAACCGGGTGACATTCGTTCTGATGATTATTTAGGAGAGTGCAAAACACACATGTCGGAACAGTCCGATATTGTGATATATAAAGATGTATGGAGAAAAATTTCGTCAGAAGCCGTATCTGTAATGAAACGTCCTGTTTTGTTTGTGGATAACGGTACACAAAAAATAAAGAATACATGGTGTGTGACTCCGGAACGGTTTTTACCGGATAAACGTCATATTCAATGTGATATTATGATGAGGGAATCTGAAACAAAGCTTTCATTTCCGCATGAAAAATGGAATGGTATACTCGACAACGGCTGCGCTTCATTTAAGATAAACGGCGAATCGTTATTATTAATGAAGTTGGAAACCTTCAAAAATTTATTTCAGGAATAGAGGTGACATAGTTGCTTAGTATTCAAGAGGTCGGGCAGCAGGTGCTTACAGGCAAGCCCAAAAGCTTTTATATCTTTATAGGAGAAGAATACGGGATAAAAGAAAAGTATCTTGACAATCTGAAAAATCATTATCAGGATTCGTCTGAAATCAGTAAAGTATCTGAATTATTTGAGATCATGAACCATAAGCGGATAATTCCGTTGCAGCCAAAACTGTATATTGCAAGATATGACGAAGAATTTATTCAGAATATGGATAAGAACACTGCTGCTGTTATTTCAAAAATGGAATCCAAGATAATAGGTACTCTCGTATGCGTCTATGAGCTGCCGAAACACGTCAATAAGTGTTTAAAATATCTTCCCGATCATACTGTTTCATTTGACGGCATAAACAGCAATTTCATAAAAAAGTATCTTACAGTGGATTTTCCTTCTCTGGAAAGCAGTCTGATAGATTTTTCAGTTCAGCTGCATAAGGACTATAAAAGCGCTTATAATGCCTGTATCAGTTTAAGTAATGCCGATACAGATGTGCTGACAAAATATAACGGTACTGAGCTTTCAAAGGCATTAGGTACAAGTTTTTCAGCGTCGGAGAGTCAGTTCAGGCAAGGTATAGCCTCAAGGAATTTCGGATATTGTCTTTCGGTGGTAGATAATTATAACGGCGATCTTAATTTGCTGATATATACGTTTCTTTCAACCATGATAGACTTAGAAAAATTGCTGAGTAATCCGAAACAGCAGTCGGATCTAAGCAAATACAATAAGTGTTGGAATATTGCAGATGTATATAATATGTTTATGAATGTGTATAACGAACTGGAAAAGTCCAGATCGATTTCGACATATGATGTTTACACAAGACTTGTTTATCTGATAAGCATACTGCAATTTTCACCCGTACCGGAGGTCGATGCTATATGAATCTTATAAATCAGCAGAAAGTTATTCCCGAACTTGCCAAATTAGCCGAAAGCAGACGGCATAATGTTCTGATTTCCGGAACAGAGGGCTGCGGTAAAACTTATCTTGCAAGGCTTTATGCAAAACAGTTGGGCATAGAGGATTTTATAATTGCAGAATCAAAGGTGTCATCTGTAAAGGAAGCGATAGATACTTGTATGAATCTGCATACTCCGATCGTTCTTTGTATCGAAAACCTCGATTTAGGAGTAAATGCCGTTTCCTATGCTATTTTGAAATTTCTGGAAGAACCTTCTGAAAACGTATATATTGTTGTTACATGCAGAAATGTAAAGGGTATTCCGGACACTATTTTGAGCCGGTGCGTATCTCTGACATTATCTCCTATGGCAAAGACGGATATTTTGCTGTATGCTAAGGAGCAGAATGCAGTACAGTTCGCTCAGGTATATAAAGATAGGGTGCTTTGGGAATGTGTAAAATCTATCGGCGACGCAGATAAAGTACTTGGTCTGACCGCTTTACAGATAAGTTATTTTAAAAATTTACAGAGCCTTTTAAATGGTAAAAGTACAGTATCTGATATAATTTGGAAACTGCAAAAATTTCCTGATGGTACGGCAGCTCCGATTGAAATTACAATAAGATACCTGATGTACAGCATAAAGTCAAGCGTTGTATTTACAGCTTGTCATAAATGCTTAACAGCGCTTTCAAACGGAAAAATAGGAACACATGCAATTCTTGCAAGGTTTGTCTTTGAATTAAAATATACATAAAGGAGTCATAAAAAATGAATAAGAAAGAAGTATCAGAACTCAGAAGAAATTTTTCACCCGAACAGGGTCTGCTTGTTATGAACCGTGTGCTTACAGTTGTTGTAAATCCCAATTCCGATTCCGGCAAGGTATGCTACCATAATGTAAGTTCAGGCGTCACAATGAGCGAGTATGAAAGGGACGTTTACTTTGAAACGCTGAAAAATGTTCTGAGCACAAAGGTAGGCAAAAAGCTTGTTGAGTATAAATTCCCGAATACCGCTTACGGCGAAGGTGAACCTCAGAATATTCTGTATAACATCATTCAGTCCGGCTTTACTGACGCTAAAGATACGGAAAGCTTTATTGATCAGATAGTTGATAATATCGATAGTATGCAGCCGTACACTATTATATCATCACACTGTACATATACGGTATTTAACAAAAACAAGGCTGATGAAACTGAGAAATATTCCTCTGAGGAATACAAGTTTATTATCACGGCTATTTGCCCGATAAAAAGCGGTGACAATACATTTGCATATAATTTTGCAAATAATGAGTTTATCAGCAGCAAAGAAAATAAGCTTGTCATAAACAAAACGCCTGCGGACGGTTTTATTTTCCCCGCTTTTAATGACCGAAGCTCTGATGTAAACAGCGTTATGTATTACTGCAATAAACCCAAAGAGCCGAATGTATCTGTTATAGAAGGCGTTCTTGGATGTGATTTCAGATTTT
This sequence comes from Clostridium sp., assembly GCA_023664445.1. Lineage (GTDB taxonomy): Bacteria > Bacillota > Clostridia > Oscillospirales > Ruminococcaceae > Porcipelethomonas. Next base: position 50,448 of record JAMPFN010000004.1, read on the forward strand.
CTCCGGATACTGAAATGGAATACTATAAGACTATTCTGAAAACATTCTTTGAAAATAAGCTTTCATATGAGATCATTCTTGCTATGGAGAATGAGATTAAAATGTTTATTGAAAGAAATGACGGTTCGACAGAAATTCCTATGATTTATCAAAGAGATTTTCGCAATATGCTGGAAAGCGTATATGAGCAGTTTGATCTTGATGAAGATAAGCTTACATCATTCGATGAATTTTATCATGAGCTTGTCGGTGAAAGAGTACCGCTGACCGCCGCTAATCTTATAGATAATAAGATTCTGATCGAAGCAAACGGAGTTACCTTGAATATTAAGGATTCTGACGCTTGCCGAATTGAGTCTGCCGATTCATCAACCGGAAGAATAATTATTAATATCACAGAACCGACTTATGAGATCAACGGCATGACTATCAAATGATAGTGGTAATCAGAATAACGGTGCAGTCTTACAGCTGTACCGTTATTTTTATAAAAACCTTATATATAGTAAACGACAAAGTCTTTTGGCGTTTACTATTTGCCGATTTGCACGAAGCGAACGGAGTGAGCGAATGTGCAAGGCATTTTAAATAATTGTTTTATAGTAACTTATGTATGGAAGTGATAAAAATGAATTATGACAATCATTTCAAACTCTATCCGTATGATGAAGCGTTGACTCATTCCGTAGTCATCAACAGCAATCAGCTTGATTTTTATATGTGGTTTGAAATGCCGCATCATCTTGCAAAGTACTTGTCTTTGTTTGATATTACTGAAATGAAATCAGATTCGGAATCAGTCAAAATCGATTTTGTCAGAAAGGTAAAACGTGAGCACAAAAAGCCCTGGATATCTGCTGAAACAGAATTATTCAACACCAAACCGGGTTATCACATATATAAATTTTCGTTTTATGATACTGAAATGAATACCACATTATCGCTTTATTTTTCATATCATATCCAAACGGACGATCCGGATAAATCTTCATATATCTACATGAAAAGAGAGGAGAACAGCAATGGGTAAAGCTTACATTTCCGGAAGTTGTAAACCGGCAATTTACAGTTCAAAATTATTCAGATCAAGCAGCCGGAAAGAAAAAATCAGAGCGTCTTTAGAAAGTCCTGTAAATGCCGAACTGATAAAACAGCTTGACGAATATATAGGCGATGAATATAAACCAAAAAATACACCTGAAAAGGCTGATAAGTCAGCGGAAGATGAATTTTTTGAAAACGATCAGGGCAATAATGACAGTTCTTCTGAAACATCTGAATCTGCTTCACATGGTGGAAGTAATTTCGGTTTATCTGAAAAATATGGAGACGATCTTGACGCCGAGGGCGCTGCCGCATTTGATGATACTCAAGTTTCAGAATCAGATGAATCCGAAGAAACTGACGATTCGGATAGTTCGACGGAAGCTTCTGTTAATATCAATAAGCCGTATATTCAGGCTGATACTATCGTAACAAAGCCTTTTGTTGAAAATCATGTAACACTCAGCGGTCTTGCAGGTGAATTAAAAGGAACTCTTAATGCAAGAGCGGATACGTCAGGTGTTGTACGTGTTTCCGTAAAAAATGACGAAGTTTGGATTTACTACAATGATAATACCAATCTTAACAATGTTATGTCGCCTGTTATTGAGATCATAAATGCCGCAAATTATCAGTATTTAATATTCAACCGTCTTGCGAGGACTGATAATGCAATTGTATTTACAATAAACTGCAACGACACTTTAAATTTGGTGGAGTCGGTAAATAATGAAGAATAAGCTGCCTGTTACAGAAGAACTTGATTTTCATTATCTTTTAAGCTTAATGCCGCCATTGAAAGGCGTACCGGAATTTCAGTGGCTGCCCGAATTATTTTCTATTGTTGGATATGAAAGTCTGATAACATTATGTAAATTTGCGGGCGGTGAAACAATTAAAATTCCTACTATAGAGGAACTTTCTGATTGTATTGAAGCTTTGCAGTGCTTTTATGATTTGCATATAAAGCATATAATTACAGAATCTGTGATACCGTTAAATCTTAAGGCATTGGTTGATAAAATCAAAGAGGTGTATGATGCTGACAACAGTTAAGAAAGCATTGAAAGATATTCCTGATATTGATTTCAAAGAGTATTTTCAGCGGTTTATATTTTCAGTACAGGATTCAAATATAGAAGCTGAGCTGCACTTCCTTTTAAAATATAATCAGTTAAATACTAATATGATGCAGAATTTAATACAAAATACATATGAAAGGTTGGAGTTCTTACATGATAAAAACAGCGTCGGTATTGCAGAGGGCTTACAACAGACTTTATGCGGAATTCCGTAACTATATATGGAATTTCAGCGATATTGAAGCTTTAGCCGATTTAGAAACAGAAGTTTATCAGATATTTCCGGACATGGATAAAATGAAAGCAAAATTCAAAAAACTTAAACGTCAGATCTCTTCTGCAAACGTGTATCGTGAAGATGAAGATCTGAAAAATTCATTTGAAGAGTTTGAAGAAGAAATGGACAGTGTTCAGGATATTTATGCAAATATCAAATCATTCAAAGAGGTGGTTTTAAATGAAAATGACGATTAAAAAGAATGTACATAATACTTCTAAACCAAAAGGTATCAGAGCAGCTTCACAAGCTAAAAGTGATTATGAGGAAGCTGCTGAGTATATTCAGTGTGCGATATCAGTCTTAGGTAAAGCGGCACGCAGGTCTGATGTGCTTGCAAGCGAATCCATTGCTAATCTGAGCGTTGTGCTGATGGATCTGAAATAACCGGAGGTGTGTCAGATGAACGTCAAAACTTTTGATAGTTCAGATAATACTGTATATGATAATTTATATCAGCGACAGAAAGAAAACGCATCAAAAATGCGTACCGCTATGCTTGCATTATCAAGCGAAAACGGAGTAACGACACGTCAGGCTATTCAGGAAATAACAAGCATGAGGATATATCATCAGCTTGTCAGGATAATCCGATATACGGAGCTTATGGATAAACTTGAAAATAAGCTGTATGAATCCATAGAATATTCAATTGACAATGCAAACAGTTCCGACCCGTCAACATGGGCGGCTCTGCTTTCAATTCAAGAGAAATTACAGAAGTCTATGATCGAATCGCATAAGCTTCTTCAGCCGTATCTTGATATACAAGACCTTGCAGTTGTAGACCTGGCAAGCACAAAGGTTGATACATCTTCCGTATCGCCTATAATGAATCCGGAAGACAGAGATAAGTTAAGGTCAAACGCACAGGCAGTTCTTAAACAGCTTCAATTATCAGGCGGTGACGCTGATGGTCAATGAAAAAACTTATGATGAGCTTCCGGAAAGGATAGGCAACATTTTTGAATCATGCACCAAAGAAGAACAAAAGATACTTCTTGAAATACTGTCTGAACTTAGTACGACAGGCGAATCAGAAACATACAATAAGCTGTGGCTTGCCGATTACAAGGAAATACCGGTTGACATCGATACGTTTCTTAATGCAGACGCTTATCTTGGGCGTACAAACCGTAACGGACAGGCAGTATATCCATTCTGGCGGAAAGAATTGAGAAATGTTTTCGGCGCAGGTAATAAATATCATGAATGGATTCTGACCGGCGCTACACGTATAGGCAAAACGTCAACTGCTATTGCCGCAACCGCATATATGCTGTACAGGCTTATGTGTCTGCGTGACCCTCAGAAATTCTTTGGTAAGAAAGATATCTCAAAATTCTCTATATTGTTTTTCAATATCACCAAAGACCTTGCTAAAGGCGTTGCATTCAGAGAGTTTAATGATACTCTGAAAGAAAGTCCATGGTTTAATGCGCATGGCACATTTTCAAAAAGCGAAAGGGATTTTTATTACATACCGGAAGGCGGTAAGATATCTATCGACTATGGCTCTGACAGCTCACATGGACTTGGAAAGCAGGTATTTTGTGCCGTAATGGACGAATGTAATTTTAGCCAGGCAGGTATAAAAGATGTGCAGAAAGCTAAAGCTCATATGAAAGAAACCTATAATACCGTTTCTGCGCGTATTAAAGGTACTTTTAAGCATGGCGGTGAAGTATTTGGAAAAATCTTTGCAGTAAGTTCAAAACGCAGCGACAGTGATTTCATGGAAGCTTATGTCAAAGAACAGCTTGATGCAGGCGCAGGCGAACATATGTACATATCAGATGCTCCGCAGTGGGAAGTACTGCCGCCTGAAACATTTTCAACTGAAAGATTTTCTATTGCAGTCGGAGGACGGAATCAGAAAAGCTTTGTTATACCTGATAATCAGAACTTTCCGGAAGCGATAGCTGATTTGAAGTCACAGGGATATATGATACTGAGTCCGCCAATGGACATGAAATCTGATTTTCTTGCTGATTTTAACGTTGCTCTCAGAGATTTAGCCGGGATAGCGGTAGTGGGAGCTATGTCATTTATTACACAGGAATCGTTAAATAAGTGTATAAGCAGATCAAGAAGAAATCCCTTTTATTCGGATATTCTCCAGATCGGCATACAAAGCAGTTATACCATTGAAGAATACTTCCATGTGGAGGAAGTACCGGAAGTATTTAAAAGAACTCCGATATTCATTCACCTTGACTTGTCGCTTGTGACCGACAGAACCGGTATTTCAGGCGGAGGAATAACAGGACGTAAGGATATATTGGGTGAGGACGGAAAAAAGGTTTCTCAGCCGTTTTTAAGTCATATGTTTTCAGTTGCCCTTGAAGCTCCGAGAGGTGATAAAATCCCATATTCCAAGATAGTGGCTTTTATATGCTGGCTAAGGAGACAAGGATTCAATATAGCCGGAATAAGCCGCGATCAGTTTCAGAGCGAGTATTTGGCACAGCAGCTTGAAGCAGAAGGATTTACGGTAGACAAGCTGTCGCTTGACCGTACGCCTGACGGATATATAGCGTTGCGTTCTGTAACATTGGAAGAACGTATAGATATGCTTGACAGTAAGCTTTTACAAGATGAGCTGATCCATCTGCAAAGAGACGCTGTGACAGGCAAGGTGGATCATCCGGTTGGCGGCAGCAAAGATTTGGCGGATTCATATGCGGGCTGGGTGTGGAATGCCTTACAGCACAATCTGGGAATTATCATTCCGGCTAAAACAAAAATATCGGCTATCAAAGCAGTTAATGGAAAACGCAGACCGGCAGGCTCTGATCTGCCGAGTATGTTTTCAAATTTATATAAAAGATGAAAGGTAGGATTTTTTATGAACATGAGAAACCTTCTCAAACCTGGAGATTTTGCATTGTTGATACCAAACGGTATTCAGTTGACATTACAGTACAATGTATCGGGTAATTTAGAAAAGGTATATACAGGTTTTTTATCAGACAGAACTGATAAAACAGGTGAATTGATTGAAGTGCTTATTAATAATAATGTGCTCCCCTGTAAGATACATATAACCAAAGGAACAAGCTGGATAAGAGGCGTATTTTATACCGATAAGCAGTTTTCTTCATCAGGCGTTCTGCCGAAAGCTGTTGAATGCGAAATGATAAAGGAATTTACTAAAAATCCCGCTTTATTCAAGTTTTATGCTGCGACAATCGAAAGTACAGCGCTTTCATTCAGAGGTTCAACGCCTGTACGTCAATGCCTCTCAATGGCAAAGTTTGATATTCTTCCCGGTTGGCTTGTACCCTATAACATATCCGAAAAAACAGTGAAAGACTGGATAAGCACGCCTCAATACATATTCAGTCCGATAGTTACCGATTATATTGTTTTCCATGATGATGTTGTCTACGTATTATCAACAGGGCTTAAACAATGTAAGATAGAAAGTGTGGAGAATTATGTTGACTATAACGGTTATTTAAAATCAAAGATCAATGTTATGTCTCCTCAAAAGACTGTATATACGGATTATTCAGATGTTGTAAGAATGAATATCCGCAAAAATTCTGTTGTGATATTTGATAATGAGGATGAAATAGTTTCATGCAGAAATGAGAGCAGAACAAGGTCATACAGTAAAACTATCACATGCCCGTACTGCGGTAAAGTATATAACGTTCCGGACAGCGGATATACAGCTTGTCCCGATATACATTGCCCGTCAAAGCTTTTGAGAAATATCAAACAGTTTATCAGCATACTTAAACTGCCTGAATATGACAATAATGTTATATCGGCATGGCTGAAAAATCATGATGTGACTTGTATTCCCGACTTGCTCCTTCTCGACGAATATAAGGATATAAAAATTGAGATTTCAATATCTGATTTATTACGAGCATTAGTCCCTACATCTATTATTCCTGATGAAGATGTGTTTATAACATTTGCAGTCGCCTGTTCAAACACAGAATCTACATTCAGGTACTACATTGAAAATTCTGATAAAATATCCGCTGATCTGGGTGTACAGCACAAAGATCTTGATAAGCTTGTTATGTGGTTGTCCGACAACTGCAATATTTCAGATATCATTACCGTTATGGGATCACCGCAGATAAGCCTTACAACGTCTAAAAAGAAGTTTGAGGGAGCGCCTGTTTTCCGCAATAAGACCATTTATCTTACTGGTACGTTTATCAGAGGTTCGGTAGGTGAGATCGCTTCAATACTCCAAAGCTATTCGGCAAGCGTAACGACTCAGTTTTCAAATATCGTGGACTGCGTTATTGTCGGAGGTACAAGGGAAAATATAGACGGCAAGTCGATCCGTTCTGCCCAAACGCTCAACAAGCCGATCATAGATGAAGATGATTTCTTTACCCAATATGAAATCGATGAAGATTTACGTAATAACCTTGTATAATAACAGGCGGTGAAAATTATGAGAAGTCATTTAATAAGTAAACTTTGGTCATTTACAAAGAAACCTAAAGCAAGACCATCATTTTTAAGATACATTGCTTCCGGTTCTTTTGTAAAAATGTCCGATCTGAGAAATAATTCAGGTGTTTCAGATATAAGGACAAAAATAGAAACAATGCGTTCTCTGGCAGAAGATGCCCAGATCAAAACCGCTTTATCATATTATGCAACAGATTCTACGACTACCAATACAGCCGGACAGATAATATGGGCAACATCTGATAATGAGGAAATTGCCAATATAATCAATGCTCTTTTCAAGAAGTGGAATATCGATCTGTACGTCCGTGACCATATACTTGAGCTTGCAACGATAGGAAATCTGTATATACCTACTACGGAAATGTACAGGGATTTTTCCAAAAATACAATTAAATACGGAGTGGCATTGGATAATAATACTATCCCTGATGATGATTTTGATATTGTTCCGTCATATAAAATTCCGCCGGAGGATATTATCCATATATGGTTTCAGGGTGAACCAAAGGGTTATATTTATCAGACTGATGAAAAGATACAGGATTACATTACATATCCAGAATCAGCGGTAATACATTTTTCATTGGGTGGTCTGCTGGGTGATTATACAATTGATACTATCGATACAAACGGAAATCCTCAGACCTTTGATATTCAATTTGCAGAACCGCTTCTTGACGGCGCTGTTTCCCCTACGACTACTTTGAATCTGCTTGAAGACGCAACGCTTCTGTCATCATTTATCCGCGTCATAAAGTTTGTAAATGTAGACTGTGATGATGTTGAAGATGAAACAGAGATACAGAATATTCTTCAGCAGTTTAAAGACGCTATCGAACAGCAGTTGAGTATAAATACGGCAACAGGCGATATTCAGAGCTTTTTAAATCCTCAGAGTCCGAATAATTTTATATACATTCCGAAAGTAAAAGGGCAGGACGCAATATCCATTACTGATCTGAATATGACTGAAAATACAGATGCCGATAACAAGCTGCTTGATTATTTTCAGAATAAAAAGCTTTCGGTATTGGGTATTCCGAAGGAAGCTTTGAACTTTACGGCAACCGAGGGACTTGGTAATGCAGGTACTGTTATGTCGCAGCGTTCGGCTTTATACGCAAATATCCTTGAAAGGCTTATGACTGCATATAAGAATGGGTGGACTCAGGCATTGAATATATATTTCAAGGAACATAACATGAGCGGTTTCATTGATAAGTTTGAGCTGCACATGAATCCTATTGTCACAACTCAATTGACTGTTCAGTTTGAAAAACGCGACGCTGCAATAAATCAGGCTTCAACATTGCTGCAGCTTATGAAAGACGCAGGCGTTACCGACAGTAAACCTATTCTCAAAGCATTTACAGAAATTCTCTCTGAGGTATTTCCGCAAATGGGCGCTGAAGCTGTAAACTGGGATATAAATGTTGACGACAGTTCCGGAGGTGATTCAAGTGAATTCTGATAGATCGGTTTCTCTCGCGAATACTTTTTTCAGTGAGCTGAAGCAGTATAACAGCACCAATTTCAAGGCTTTGCATACCGCCAAGCTCGATGTTAATGATCCGGGAGTTATAAAGGCTTTCAGCAGTGTGATAACGCGTTTTTTCATATTTTGTGAAAAGCATCCGGAACTGTCGGACATTGACAAAAGAATCCTGTACTTTCAGCTTAAAATCGATATGATCGCAAGATTCTTTGCAAAATATCCTGACACCAATACTGATGATCTGGTAGCTTTTCAGACAGAACTTCGCTATTATGTAAAAGAAAGCGGTGATGATAATGAACAGAATGCCGCTCCGGTATAAAATTTCAGACTGGCATCAGCTGACAGAGATCAAATCCAACAACAGCCGTGATTTATTTATATCCGTTGCTGATTTTATTCAGGACAACAGGTTAAATGGGATGTGTATACAAGTCAATCACAAAGCTTTTGGCGTTCTCTTTGCCTGTCTTGTCAATGCACATGGCACAATGATCTCAGAACTCGGCGAAAATCTTGTTTATGAACTGACTCCAAAGCAAATAGTTTTGCAGCTGAAAACATTCGGTTTCATTGTTACATATGAACCTAATAAGCATATTTCCGGAAGTCAGCTTGCCTTTCTTATGCAGTTACAGGGATTGGGATATGATAAACTGAGAATACTGAATGTCCGGCGTACTGAAAATGGAGTAAAAGTATTTAAATGGCGTGTGGTTGCTTTTAATATCAAAGAAAATCCGGAATGGATAAACAATGGCTACTCCCCTTCTGAAAAAGAATATGAAACAGCATTAAAAAATGGAAGTTGTTTCAATGTTTCGGCTTTATGTAAAGAAAAAAATTGGTCATGGTCTTGGCTTGACTATGTTGCTAATATTTCTGATATATTGGAGGATAATGCATGAGTGTAAATTTAATCGGACCTGATATACAGTTAATGCGTAAGCGTTATGACGAGGCGCTGCAGATGCAGGGGATCACCTGTAAATATCAGTTTCCGAATCTTCCCGATACTAATGCACAGGGCGAAGCTGTTATTGACAGTTATTCAGAAATGATTGAAACCCAGATATTCTTTGAAAGCGCTCCTAAGCTGAAAACTTACAAGCGTTTAGGCTGGGTAGTTGAGAATGATAAAGATTTACCGTTTTTGATCCACTGCAGTTTTCATCTGCCGAATTTGCAGAAAGATTCTCTTTTTCATATTTCAGGGCAATATACAGGTATGCCCGATAGAATATTCCGTGTCACGGAACTTACATGCGATATGCAGGCGCCCGATCATATGATTGCGCAGGTAGTGCCTGTTTATGACAAACAGACTGTGGGCAGAACAAAGAAGGAAATCGAGAAAACATTTAGTAAATCGAATTATTTCCTGCAATCGCCTACAGATTACCGTGGAAATTATATCAGTGAACAGGACGGAGAAAGATGATATACGAAATATTTGTGAAAATTCTTTACAAATATTCAGGTTTACGATATAATGATAATATCAAAGAAGTTTTAAACCACAAAATCTATCAGGGAGGTCATAAATGAAAATATATATCAGAAGTTCTGAACAAATGGGAGAATTAGCAAATGAATATGTCGTTGATGTTTACTATGACGTGCCTGATGAATCCGTATGGTCTGTAATATCAGCCGGAATTACTCCTGTTGCTTGGGGAGATAACAGAGTTGATGAGCAGGCATTAGCAGATTATGACGCTTTTGTCGATAATGTTTATGCGGCGCTTTGCGCATTTTTTGATGTAGTAGATATTGAAGAAAGCAATAGGAGCGATACATCTTGGTACTTCTGGCTATATGCTAAAAACAACGATGGTGATGTTGCAACAAAATTTATTATCAGATTACGTCTTTCAGATCATGAATATCCTGCACGTCACAGAGTGCAAGACGAAAAAGCATATGTTGAAAAGAAAGCACAAACATATAAACGGCCTGCTGAAAAGAAGTTTCAAGAATGGAAAATAAAAAATATAACTGTGAATGGGAAAAAATATTCAAGTTATGATGAAGCAGAAGACGCCATTTATGATGAATTAGAAGCCTACAGTAAAAAGATGTATAACAAAGGAAACTGATAAAACCTTATATAACAGTGATAGCCTGAAAACAGGTTGTCACTGTTATTTTTATAGTAATTGGCAGGTGATAATTATTTTATACCTATATGATAATGCGGTATGTGAAGATTTAAGAAACAGCTTTAATCCCGAACACGTTGATGATCCTGTTGTAAAGGTAGCCGCACCGGAACAGGTCATAGGTCTTGCGGCACAGATACACAATGATGAAATAAAATTTCCTATAGTGGCGCTTACAAGGAAAGAGGATATTCAGATCGACAACAGCAGAATGAATTTTACATGGACACATAAAGGAATCCAATCTGTATTAGACCCTAAGACCAATAACTTATATTATGAAAAAGTCATACCTATCAAGCTGGCATATTCTCTGACAGTTCTTACAACTAATACTGCCGATATGGACGAGCTTATAAGAGAATTGCTGTTCAAATATATTGATATGTATTTTCTTACAATAAAGCTTCCTTATGAATGTGAAAGAAAAGTCAGATTTGGTATCAGCATAAGGTCTGAATCCGATATTGAACGTTCTTCCGGAAATCTTGAATATATAGAAAGCGGTAAACTGTATCAGTCAATAATACCTTTGGATTGTGAAGGCTGCGTCTATGTAAGCTATACTCCCGCACATTTAAAGCGGTCGGTATATGAGATAGAAGCTGTTCTGCCGCATCAAAACAAATAAACCTTATATATAAATATAAATCCTGCGAGGTGATATTATTATGATCTACAAAAATGTATCTCACGCCACAAAAACCTTTCATGGCGTTGAATTTAATCCCAGTGATGTAAAAGAAGTTGACGGATATATAAACTATCCGGGTTTTATACGCAGTTCAAAAAGCGAACTTAATGAATTTAACAAGCCGACAGCTTCAGCCAAGAAATCATCAAAGACTACAGCGGTTAAAGAGGAGGTAAAATCTGATGGCACAAATAGTGATAAATGAGATCAGCCAGAACTATACATATAACACCGGAAATAATTCATTTGCAACGGTAGCCTTGCCTATTACAGCAATGTGGGGTCCGGGATATACCGAACCCACCGATTCAGGAATGACTATTGATGAAATGCTGGAAGTTACAAAGTGGACGCATTTTCCGGCAACACAAGCAGGTCTTGAATCGTTTGTATCGACCTATAGAGGACCTTCCTCAAATTACAAACTTGCAAATGACTATTCATATCAGATGGCAATGACGCTTTTGACTGCCGGTTATGATGTTCTTACATGCAGAGTTTGTCCCGGTACGTATGCTGAGGCTGCATTGAACCTATCAAAAAAATCGGATCAAGGTTCCCACTTTACAATTCAGGCAAAATATCCCGGAACTTTCGGAAACAAGCTTAAAGTAAAGCTGACAAGAGCAAAAAATGGGACATATTGGAATCTTGTAACTTATGTTATGGATACATCCGGAATACAGACAGCGGTAGAAAATCTCGTGTTTGTTTTTGATATAAATAATTCTACTGATTCAATTCCGCATATTGATGAAATAGATTCAAAATTTCTGAGGATAATAACCGATATAACTACTGATGACTTTGACGATAATACAGCTAAGGTAGACTTTATGTTGGGTGATTTAAACCTGAATAAAGAACTTGATGCTGACGATTTACGTATATTAAAAGATTATTTAATCGGGAAGTCTACATTAAGCGGTGTTCAATGGGATATTGCTGACATTCATAAAGATGGCAGCCTAAATGTTTTTGACAGTATGGCATTGGATCATCATATAAAAGAAGGTATAGATCCTGGCGTTGTTGGTACAGGTTCAATAGGTGATATTTCAGTAATGCTTACCGGCGGCACCGATTTTAATTTATCTGATGCTAAAACTGTGGAAAAAGCATGGGAAAAAGCTAAAGAATATGCTGAACAGAGATATACAGGAAGTAAAATCGGCGATACAAACGTTGGCGTAGGTTATTCAAATAACTGTCAATATCTGAATGGGTTTAATATAAAAACTTCTACTATTGATATAGTTACAGCACAAACTCAGATGTATAAAGAGTGGATATATAATGCCGCATTTATAGTGTATGATCTGCTTCAGGATAAACTCAATTACAATCCGCAAAGAATTATAAGTCCGGGTTGGGACGATCAGGATATATGCAGCTTGACGCATACTTCCGATTCAGTAAAAATTACGGATATATCACCGCTTCATGTAAAAATAATGGAAACAGCATACTACAGCAGATGTGCGACCGGTATGATCGATATTCCTAAATCTGAAAAGCGTTCATGCATACATAATGAAGATGATACTGACGATCCGGGATATGCACAAATGCTTGCAAGAATTGCTTCTGACTGGATGAGTAATGATATAAACGGTCCTCTCTACACATCACATTCCGCATTGTTTGCACCGTGGGGACAGTATAAATATGTCGGTACGGGCAAGCAGAATGCGGCGTCGCCTTCATTTCTGGCTCTTATGATACAGAGAGCACAGATACTTAATCAGCCTTTGCAGTATGAATGGGCATTGCCTACTAACAGACGGCATAATCTGAAAGTCGGTAAAATGGATTATGAAGTTCCTAAGAAGCTGCTTGATAAATGGCAGAAGCTTGACGGCGTAGGCGTGAACGTCATAACGGTAATACCGGAATTGGGATTGAATATATGGGGTAATTCAACATTGTTTGAAGTGCCTCCGGCTACATATCAGGCTCTTGCAAACTTATCAACACGCTACCTTGTAAATGCCGTTGAAAACATTGCTTACATATGCGGTTTATCCATTACATTCCAGTATAACAATGTTCAGGCATACAATAAGTTCTATGCCGGAGTAACACCGCTGCTCGATACAATGAAGAATGTGGGAGCAATTGATGATTACTATGTCAAAATGGCAGCTGACATCAATGGTCTTGATCAGGTAAATGCAAATACGGTTATCGGTAAGATATATCTTGTAATAAACGGCGTGATCAATGATATTTACATTGACCTTATCGCATTGCCGCCTGGAGTTGACCTTGATCAGTATAAATCTTAATGAAATACAAACAATAAAAGGAAGTCATCTATTACTACAAATAGATGACTTCCTTTTAAGTTGAAAAAATTATTGTAAGAATAACACCAATAATACCAAACAGCGTTCCTGCAATACCGAAAATGTCAAGAATAATTCTATGTTTTTCTTGTTTTATAGCTCTTTGTTTGAAAATCTGTAAAGTTTCGTATGAATCATTTATTAACATATAAACATCAGAAAACGCATTATATGCTCTTTCAAAGTCATCAAATGAGTCTTCAATATTTTCTGAAATAATTTCTTTTTCTTTAGCGATTTGAAGAAGTTCAATGGCAAAGCTGCGTTTTTGACATAATTCAGGCAGAAATTTACCATTATCTATTAATGACAAATCAACATTTTTATACAGATGTTCAAATTCTCTGTATTTATCATCATAAACAAAACAGAGGTATTTAAAACAATCTAATACCGCACGTTTGACGTGACGTTCTGCTTTAACAATATTTTCCGAATAAATTTCTGAATTGATTGTTGTTGCACTTCTTGCCAAATGAGTGAAGATTGCCCTGATTTCGTTTAAAATTTCAACAGGAAATTCATGATCAAGAACTTCCAATTGGATAATAAATGGTGATATAACATTTAAGTACGTTTCAAAGATTCCTTTGACATTGTTGTCTGTTATAATAGTGTCGTCAAGACTTTGCGGTTTATTTTCTGTAAACAATTCACTTTATCTCCTTGAGTTTATTTTCAACTTCTTCTAAAGTACGGAAATTTCTTCTTGAAAGCAGAGGATTACCTCTGCCTATTCTTCGTGGATTTCGCTTTTTAGAAAAATTCACATTATTTCCTATAAGTTTTTCTTCTTCATCAGGTGATAAAGTTGTGATATTATTAAATGGCTTACCAACACAGATTGAAATATTCTTCTGTGTCATACTGTTTAATTTTATATTTAACATTATTTACCTCTTTACAAACTTACTTTTGTTTTCTTGATATGGACAGTTATAATTTCGGTGTGTCTAATTACATTATACTATAAATTAACATGAAAGTCAACCTAATATATTATATAAATCTTAATAAACAAATCAGAGAGTCGGAGAAATCCGACTTTCTTTTTATGCGTAACGAATAAATTTAAAACTTAAAATTTGTTAAGATTTATTGCTTATTTGTATTGATTTTTATAATGATATACGATATACTTATAGTAAAGGGGGTTCTGTTATGCCAATGAAATACTACAAACTTGCAGATCTGCTTAACAGACGCGGTATGAAAAAGAAAGACTTGCTTGATGTTATATCCGAACCGACATTAGCAAAATTATTCAGTGGTAAAAGCGTAAGTACTAACGTATTATCTGCTGTATGCTGCAAACTCAACTGTGATATAAGCGATATTGCTGAATACATATATGATGAAAAAGACGGTCATAAGCAGATCGTTAAAAGAAGAAATGAGGTTTGATTATATGAAAATATATGTTAAGACGCCGATTACAGCATCTTATAAAGGTGGTTTGATTTCAATTTGGTGGTATACAGATGATGGTGAGTTCTGGGATTATTCTACTACGACAGATGATGCAGAAGAATACAGCGGATATCTGCAATATTCAAATACTGAAAATCATATGACATTGTGGAGAGACGCTGTAAGAAAGCATATAAGCGATCCCCAAATACGGAAAGAGCTAATTGCAAAGGGATATAAGTCTATTGAAAGAGGACGTGTTATTTTTAATATACGCACACAATCATATGAAATTATTTGCAGTGAAAATCTTGTAAATGATAGTAAATTCAGAAAAGAATGTGTAGAATACTTCAATCTTTCCGGAAACAGATATGACTTTGAAGCACTTCGTCATTATGGTAAACGTGAATTAACAGGCAATTCAGCAGTTGATGATTTGTATTATGAATAAAACTGTGAGGTATCACTTATGAAAATATATAAAAACGGAGAACTTTTAGAACCAAAAGAAAAAATTTACTATGATAATACAGTAGATGAAACAGAATATGATATTTTCTGTATGGCAAAAATAGGACAAAGTGCAAAACCTGCATTTTGTGTATGCGTAAATCCTGATGCCGGAAGAGTCGGAGAACCATATCTGAAATATTATAATGCTCAAAATTATAATAAGGCTGAGGCAGTAATCAGATTAGGGTTAAAAGAACCGAAATTTATTTATCACAAAGACGGTAAAAAACAATGGAATGTCACAAAAAGAGAATTAAAACAGTTGAATGAATTTATGTCAAAAAAGTCCATAGATGATAAGCCATATACAAATTGGCAGTCAACCTTATATCATTGGAATTATGAATATGGTTTTCTTGATTCAGATTACCCAGAAGAGTATGATAGAAGAATAGATGCCTTCTTTGACGGTTTCTACGACACAAAAGAAAATCTTGCTGAACCAAGCTATTTACCAAGCTGTCATGAACAGATTCTTTATGCTGATATGATGTAGGAGAATACTTTTGTGAAAATATATAAATGGAGGATTATATGAAAGCAAACACTTGTAATAAAAGAGATATTGACTTTATGTGGTTTATTAATAACTACGATAGAATTTTTAAAGAATATGGACATAAGTTAATAGTGGTAAAAAATGAGAGCATTATTGGAGTGTTTAACAATCCTAAAGAAGCTTTAAATGCATTGTCAACACAGTATGAACCGGGTTCATATATACTTCAAGAATGTGATGGAACGGAAACAGCATACACTGCAACTATTAGGGGAATGATGATATATGAAAATATATAAAAAAGGTGAACTTTTAGAACCGAAAGAAAAAATTTATTATGACGAAACAGAGGAAGAAAATGATATTTTTTGCATGGCAAATTTACGAGGAAAGGATATAAGCATTCCTCATAAACTACCATTTTCGTTTTTCTTTTCTGAAAGAGAATCAAGTCATGCTATACGTGTAAAACCTGTGTTTAACCCAAATAAAATAAGCAAATCTTCATTCGGTACACTTGAACTTCACGGTGATTGGGAATACACTCCCGGACCTGATGACAAAAACGTATCTAATAAACAAATCAGAGAGATGAAGCAATTTTTCAAAAAATACAAAGTACTTTTTGCAGGTGTCTGGGAAAGCGAATTGTACGATGGCGCTGTTCAGGATTACTTCAGAGGAATAATATCATTCTCAGATTTATTGACAGAATTTGAATTTTATGAAGAATACCAAGAAGAAATGGAAAATATCACCACCATTGAAGGACTCGAAGATTTTGTCAGAGAAAATAATCTTTTCAATATGTGGGATTGATTATAAACATGGTGCAATAGTGGGCAAAAATGATTGGTGGTATTTATAATGAATGAAAAACTAAAATCAAAAGTTGAAGATTTAAAAAAAGGACTTTCAAATATGCGCCCTTTGAATCAAGGTGAACTGAAAAGGTTATATGAAGAATTTTCTATATACAACTGTTATCATTCAAATGCAATAGAGGGGAATACGCTAACATTACATGAAACAGCAATGATTTTGCAGGAAGGAATAACCATTGCAGAAAGACCATTAAAGGATCATCTTGAGGCGATTGGACACAAAGATGCGTTTGAATATATGTTGGAACTTGTAAAATACAATTCTGTACTATCTGAATCTGTTATTAAAACTATGCATTCGCTTATTCTGATGCATGATAGAGAAAATAAAGGAATCTATCGAAGAATCCCGGTCAGAATAACAGGTACAGAACATAATCCGACTCAACCATATCTTATTGAAAAAGAAATGGAAGATCTCTTGATTTCCTTTAATGAAAATCTTGATAAAAAGTATATCATCGAAAACGCTGCTGAATTTCATTTAAAATTTGAAAATATTCACCCATTTATAGATGGTAATGGCAGAACCGGGCGCATAATATTGAATTTTGAATTAATGAAGTCAGGTTTGCTGCCTGTAAATATCAAATTTGCAGATCGTTTTCGCTACTATAACTGTTTTACCGAATATGTCAAAACGAAACAACCGGATTTATTGGCAGATATGATCGCTGAATATGAAATTGAAGAGTTAGAAAGATATATTGATATTGTAAACTCTGCATCTTACTAACACATAATCTACAAGAAGATAAAGGATTCACAAATCGCTTTAAAGAAAAAAAAATAATCAAACAAATGCCGATCTACAGTTTTGAACTGACCCCCAAAAGTTAGACAAAGTTTTATAAAAAAATTATGCAAAGCGAC
>JAMPFN010000050.1 GCA_023664445.1 Clostridium sp.
TCTTGCCTTGATGCAAGAAACGAACCAAAGAAAATCAAGCTTCCGCTCCGGCACGGCTTACGCTGCGAGCTGCGTAAGCGAAAAATAGAGATTGATTTTATAGACGGGGACGATAAATTTTACCATTCAGCAATTATGGTTTACAATGTATACGATTTTCAGCATTTTGAGGTGCTTTATCCCCTAATTCTTGCCAAGAACGTTCTGTATGGGTACTTTTATTTTTATTAATACTTCCCCTTGGGGAAAGTTAATAAAAATCATGAGGATTCCAAAGGTGACTCCCTGCGGGGCGGGGAGATGTCAGCGAAGCTGACAGAGGGGACGGCTCTGTATTTCCTTTGGCAGGGGTTATGGGGGACAGAGTCCCCCATAAGCTTCTCAAAGATCGAATCCGCATGATTTATACCAAAATATGTCTTGACATAATATAAAAAATCCTGTAAAATAAAAAGGTCTTTTGACAAAATTTTTATTTTAAGGAGTGGTTCGTTAATGGAATCTATCAGAAAATACATAGCTGAATTTATCGGCGCTCTGGTTTTGGTGACCATGGGCTGCGGTACGGCTATGCTCGTAGGATGTGACGCTGCAAACGGCGGAGGTTATATCCTGACAGCGCTTGCGTTCGGACTTGTCATAGTCGGCATGGCTTACTGTGTCGGAAACATCTCCGGATGTCATATCAATCCTGCCGTATCTCTTGGAGTACTTATCAGCGGAGGAATTACGGTCAAGGATTTTATCGGATATGTAATTTCACAATGTCTTGGAGCTTTTGCCGGAGCAGCCCTTTTATTGGGGATATTCGATCTCGGAGATGTTCAGGACATGACAGGCGGTCTTGGTTCAAACGGACTTGCAGGCGTTAACGACAGCATAGCCGCAGGTCTTATCGTTGAGATAGTTCTCACATTCATTTTTGTAATGACTATTCTCGGCGTAACTTCAAAGAAAGCCAGCCACGGCTCGTTCGGGGGACTTATTATAGGTCTTACGCTTACGCTTGTACATATTTTAGGCATCGGTCTTACAGGAACATCGGTAAATCCTGCAAGAAGCATAGGTCCTGCGATCGTCGCTGCAATTGACGGAAACACAGATCCTATCTCATGCGTATGGGTGTTTATAGTAGGTCCGCTTGTCGGCGCGGCTCTTGCGGCTGTTGTTTACTGCTTCCTTGAAAACAGCAAAGAAAAGAAATAATAAAGGCAATACCGCACAAACTAAACGGAACGCAGAAATGCGCTCCGTTTGTTTTCTCGAAAAACCTATTTTTAAGAATTTTAAGAGGACGCTTTGTAAGTGAAAGCATTCCCTCTGTCCCTATTGGACATCTCCTCGCCCCACGGGGAGTCAACTTTGAAAACCTCGTGATTTTTAGTAATACTTTCCACAAGGAGAAGTATTACTAAAAATGTGGGCAGCCATACCAAACATTCTTGGCAAAAGTCAGGAGATAAAGCCCTCAAAACTTCAAATTGTTTCCGCATAAAAATCATAACAGCAGCTGCTCACGCATGAATGCCAAAAGCTTTTTTTCACGCCTTGAAACCTGCACCTGAGTCATTCCAAGCTTCTTAGCAGCCACTGACTGCGTTTGTCCCTTATAATAACGCAAAATTATCAACTCGCGGTCTTTCGGCTCAAGAAGCTCTATTACCTGTCTTAGCGCAAGACTGTCGCCTATTTCGGCGTCGGGAGAGGGAACGGCAATATCTATCTGTCCGCCGCCGTTTTCGTCGTTGCTGTCCGTAAGCGAAACCGGCGGCATGCTGACAGCAAGAGCCTCCGCGGTATCCGTTTCGCTTATGCCAAGCTTCAGGCTAAGCTCGCTTACCGTCGGCTCACGCCCAAGCTGCTTTGAAAGCTCCTCTCTTTCACGAACCGCTTTAAGGGAAAGCTCTTTAAGGCTTCGGCTTACCTTTACAGCGCCTCCGTCGCGGAAAAGGCGTTTTATTTCACCGAGTATAACGGGAACCGCATACGTCGAAAATTTTATGCCCCTTTCGCAGTCAAAAGCTTCCGCCGCTTTAAGCAGACCTATACACCCTGCGGAATAGAGATCGTCATATTCTATCCCCCTGCCCCTAAGTCTGTTCGCGCATAAATGCACAAGTCCGAGGTTTTCCTCCGGAACAGGTTTATTCATCCTCATCACCTTTACCGCGTATTGTCTTTCTCATCGTTACAGTCGTTCCTTTCCCGACGTTGCTTTTAACCGAAAGCCTGTCCGTAAACGATTCCATAACAGCAAAACCAAGACCCGCCCTTTCCTCAAAGGGAGCTGACGTGTAAAGCGGTTCCATTGCCTGCTTTATATCGGTAATACCGCATCCGTGATCTTTTATCCTTATGTAGATCTCGTTTCCCTCAAGTATCTTTACAGTTATTTCAATGACGCCCTGTGTTCCTCTGTAGGCGTGAACGATACAGTTTGTAACAGCTTCCGATACGGCTGTGCGTATATCCGCAAGCTCTTCTATGCACGGATCGCAAAGCGCGGCAAACGCGGAAACAGCGCTCCTCGCAAAGCCTTCGTTTTCCGATTTGCTCAAAAATGATATTTTCATTTCGTTTTCTATGTTCATTTATTCCGCTTCCTTTCTTTCCGATATTTCCGCAAGACGATCTATTCCCGAAAGCCGCATTATTTTCTTTATATGCGCGGAAGGATTTTTGACTGTAACTTTTCCGTCAAGTTCCTGCATTACCTTACATCGTCCGAGTACCAGCCCTATTCCGGAACTGTCCATAAATCCCACATCGGAAAAATCAATTATAAGTTCGTTCGGACGTTTTTCCCTGATAGCGAAATCGATCTCCGAACGCATGTCCTTTGCGCTGTGGTGGTCGATCTCTCCCGATAATACGGCAACAGTTTTATTTTCTTCCTCAACTATTTTAACTGACATTTTTACTCTCCTTGATATAGAATCTTTTAGGCAATGCCGCGTAAAAAATTCGCGGTATCGCCACATCTATATTTTAATACATTATGAATGAATATTTTGTCGTAATGCAGTCATAAGAAAAAATATTGGCATATTTTGTGCGGCAATGCCTAAACGTTTCAGTTGCAGCATTGGCACATATTAAAACGTTTTAAGTATATCAAAAGCCTGTCCGAATCAGTATAAAGAAATAAATAATTGTTTTTGCCGCTTAACAAATAAAGTGCAAATTACGGTGAATTGTATTTGTGATTAGTAAAATATGCACAAAAATTTTCAAAATAATAGTACAAAAAATAGAAATATCTAATTAACTATTGACTTTCAAACGTTTTCATGTTATTATAAAGACACAGAAAAACACAAATAAAAATTAAATAATGGGCAAAGCTGCTGAAAGGCAGTGACGCAAAGCTAAGGGTCTAACCCACCAAAAGTGGTACGACAGCCTGGTTGCTAACATTTTATAAGTAATGTTAAAATGTTATTAAGCTATTTCAGCGGCGTCTTTTGCATCAGAAGGACGCCGCTTTTTATTTTGCAAGTCATACGAAAACGATTTTGATATTTTTGAATCTTATGTAAGGAGCGTATTATTATGAGAAGTGCCGTTAATTTTAAGAAAATGATTTCCGCTATAGTTTCAGTTATTATGATGATCTCCGTATTCTCAGGAGTTGTAAACGCCGAAACTTTCACATACCGTACTGTTACTTATCTTGCCGGCGATGTTGACGGTGTTAGCGGTTCTTCCGAAATAACATTCAACAAGGTTATCGGCACAAGCTTTAAAACCGCTGATACTGCAAGATTTTCAAGAAACGGCTATGTTCTTGATTCATGGACGCTTACTTCTACAAATCAGAGAGTCAGCGCAAACGCTACTTACATAATGCCGGACGAGGATATCACATTTGTAGCAAACTGGACTCCCGCAACATACTCTGTAACTTTCACAGGCAAGGGCGGCAAAACAGCCTCGGGCGAATCAAATATATACACACAGGCAGAATACGGAACGTCGATAACTCTTCCGAAAAACGAATTCGTATACGGAACATACTCATTCAACGGCTGGAAGTACAACGGCGTTGTATACAACGAAGGCGATACATTTGAGATTCCGGCAATCACTTCCGGAAGCAAAATCGTCTTTGCGGCAACATGGATCTCAAGAACATCTTCTGTAACAACCGCTCCCGTAACAACAGCTGCAACTACAACAACCACAACGACCTCCGCACAATTGACCGGCAGCGAATTTGTAAAGGTATTCCCTATAAACGAGCTTCTTGATTTCAACAGCGAAGAAAATAAAATGTACACTTTTTCAATGAATGAAATATTGAAATATGGCGCTATCGATAAGTTCGAGATAAATTTAAGCTCTGTCAGAGGAAATATCGGTCAGGTATCTATCGCGGTAAGCACCATTTTAAACGGTCAGTGGTATCAGATCGACTGCAATGACTATATTGATTCAACCGGCTATACTATAAGCCTGTCAGATAAAGAGATCTGCAACGCTCTCGGCTCCGATATCCAAATCGGCTATTGGTACGGCACAAATACTCCGCTCAATATCGATTCTATAACAGTTACATACGGTTCATCAGAGCCTTCAGCAAAGCCTGCTGCAACAACAGAAGCGACAACAGCTACTACCACTACTACCAACACAACAACTACTACAGAAGAAACTACGGCAGCAACTACTGAAACAACAACAACTGTTGAAACTACGGTTTATGTACCTGAAACAACAACGTCATCTCTCCCCGATTCACAGTTTTCAAAGACAGTAAAACTCGACAAAGAGATTTCAATGGGAAGTATGATATCTCTTTCAAGCGATGAAATATCGGGTATAAATCAAATAATCGAAAGCATCGAACTGACAGTCAGATCCGACAATTATTCTATCGGAAATTACAATATCGCAATGTCAGTAATCGGCAAAAACAATTCATACGAGCAATTTAACTTTAACGGTACAAACAGAAACAACAAAATATCTTTAAGCGCCGTTATCCCGGAAGCTTCTCAGGGATATGTTGATTCAAACGATCTTATGACAATAGGTTACTGGTGGGGCGATTCA
The DNA here is from genome assembly GCA_023664445.1 of Clostridium sp. GTDB lineage: Bacteria > Bacillota > Clostridia > Oscillospirales > Ruminococcaceae > Porcipelethomonas. The sequence goes on from JAMPFN010000050.1 coordinate 5,056, forward strand.
TCAAGCGTTACCATTGAATCTGTAAAGGTAAACTACAGAATTGAAAAAGGCGATTTCAACCACGACGGTATCGTTGGAACAGATGATGTTGAAGCGCTCAGAAAATATATAGTAGGCGTTAAGATATACGGTTACGAAATAAATATGAAAAACGCTGACATAAACAATGACGGTATCATGAACGTTTATGACTGTGTTGGGATCTCAAGACTTTTCAATTAACTTATGACAAAACTCCAATAATAGGATTTTCCTTTAGGAAACGGGATCTTTGATACAGAGATCCCGTTTCAGCTTTTTATGTTAATTGACTATAAGAATTTTAAGGGGACGCCCTGCAAGAGAGGGCGTCCCCTCGCCTAAAAACAGTCCACAGGACTGTTTTTTTAACGGCTCACCCCTTGCGGAGCACCCTACGGCAAGGAGAATTTCGCTCTCTGCGGAGAGCGACCAAAGGCTCTGCCTTTGGAATCCGCAAGCCTTTAAAAAGGCTTGACCTAAACTTTATCTTTTTCAACACTCTGAAGACAGGTTTTACTTGTCTTAACCTATACCCGGATCGCGTTTTGCTCTTTTCAAATTGGATATAATTATTATCATACCAAGCGCATAAATTAAGGCAAATGAAAGCCATGTAATAAAATTTGATATATCGGATATGTTTACAGTACTTTGACTTTTATAACGTACTCTGTTTTGAAATTTTATACCGCTGTCTTTCGCATAGTGTTCCGCAATGGAATCGGATATACCTGTGATCGTGATATTTTCCAAAATACCGCTTTCCGAAAAGCCGATTGCGTGATCTCCTATTGATAAAAGGTTTTCGGGAAGATTGATCTTTTCAAGAGAAGTACAGTTATAATAGGCGTAGGCTTTGATATTTTTAAGGTTTCTGCCGAATGTTATTTTTGAAAGATCGGAACATTCCGCAAAGCTGCTTTCGCCAATTTCGCTTACGCTTAACGGCACATTGAATTCTTTAAGACTCCGACAGCCGTAAAAGGCGTAGTCGCCAATAACTGACGGCGAGATCTTGAGCGATAAATTTTCAAGGCTTTCACAGCCGAAAAAAAGCCCTTCGGGGATCTGCAATGCGCCGCCGTTTATTTCAGCCGTTTCAAGATTTGTACATTTAAAAAATGCATAACGTCCTATTTGACAAACGCTTTTCGGAACAATTATTTTTTTGAGAGAACCGCACTTGTAAAAAGCGTTCTCCCTTATTTCCGTTACGGGATAGCCTTCGATCTTTGAAGGAAGATTGATAACCTCGTCATTGCCGGTATAGCCTGTTATGATCGCCTTATCGCCGGATATGACGTATGTAAGAGAATCGCAGTAATCCAGCCCGTACGAATGTGTTCCTCTCGAAAAAACAATTACCGATACGGCAATTGCAGAAAAAATCGCTTTTGCTTTTTTCATTTTTCCTCCTTAATGAAAATTTTTTCTACAATTGATATTTTACACTTATTTCACATAATATGTAAATATGTTTTAGGCATGTTTTCATCGTAATTTCTCGACAAAAACGCTTGTTATCCTGACGGGAAATAACGATACAAGGAGAAATATAGTCAGCCTACATGAAAAACGAAAAAGCTCAACGGTCAAAATCGGCAAAAAGAAAGTTGGTGAAAAAGCGGTAGAGCAAGGCGGAGGATGCAGGAATATGCGCATATTCCTGCATCCTCCGCCTCGCTGCAAAACATTTTCCCTCGTTTCCTTTTGTTCCGTTTTCAAGTAGGCTGACTATATGAATAAACTCAAAAATGGACAAGCTGCCAAATAAACCCCTATTTTATCTGTCAAAAACAAAACCGTGCAAATTGCTGAACAATTTTGCACGGTTCTTAAAATTATTCTGTTGCCTCGGTAGGTTCGGCTGCATCTGTCGCTTCGGTAGCTTCGGTAACAGGTTCTGTTGTATCTGTCGGGTTTTCGGCTTTTTCCTTTTCAGTGTCGGCAGCAGGAGTCGGCAGATAGTTTATTCCATCTCCCGGATAGCTTCCGTCCTCGGAAAAATTCCTGTAATATGCCTGTATAATGCTTCGTATCATATACTTAGAATACTCGCCCTCCTCGATCATTCCCGCAAAGGCTATCTGCGGATCATAGGCAGGAGCAAATCCTATAAAGCAGCTGTCGTAAATTTCATCGCCGTTTCGCCAGTTCTGCGGAGTACCGGTCTTGATAGCAACGGAAAATCCCAGGTTTGAAAGCGAATATTTATCGGGAAAGTTGTTGGTGGACGCCTGTATCATACCGTCGATAACATTATCATAGACGGAATCCGAGCTTGTGATTATTTTCTGAGCGATCGTAGGTTCGTTCTTTTTCAACTCATTATCCATAGAATAATCATAAATGCTGTCAACAAGATGAGTTTCATATCTTACGCCGCGATTAGCTATGGTTGACGCAACGCCTGCCATTTGCAACGGAGTTACGTTTGTTTCCGACTGACCTATAGACGCCTGAAGAACATGACCGACAGTCCAGTCGATGCCGAGTTCGTTGAATGTTTCGGGATTTGCGATATACCCTGCGGCGTCGCCGGTTTCAATGGCTGTATGCTGACCGTAGCCGTACATTGACGCGTATTTTGTTATCGCGTCTATACCAAGACGGCGTCCGAGTTCGTAGAAGAAAATATTACAGGAAACTCTCAGCGCGCCTGCAACAGCAATGTCATTGTGATATCCCGTACATCCGACTTCAATATCGTAGAACTCCATTTTCTGCTGACATCTGAAAGTCGAGCCGCCGGATATAATACCCTCGTTCAAGCCTGCCGTAGCCGTAATAGTCTTAAAAGTCGAGCCTGGGCGGTAAAGACCCATTGTCGCTCTGTTTATAAGCGGATAGTCTTCCGCTTCGGCTATTTTGTCATAATCAGATTTGTAATCTTTAAGATCGTATGTCGGAGCGGTCGCCATGCCTAAAACTGCGTTGCTTTTAACGTCGAGCACAACGATAGAACCGCAGTCTACGCCGCTGTATGCCGGCTGCGTTCTAAGCTCTGCCATAAAGTTTGAGAGAATAGTCTGAAGATCACGCTGAAAATTGCTGTTGACGGTGAGCTTTACCGTGTGACCGCCTCGCGGTTCTTCCGTGACCTCAGCCGATGTGACCTCTCCGTTTAAAAGGGTTATCGTTTTGGTTCCGTCGCTGCCTCTGAGTTCGCTTTCAAGAGCCTTTTCAATTCCGCTCTTTCCGACGGTATCGTTCATGGCATAGCCTTTTTTCTTCAGTTCCTCGTATTCCTCGGCATAGATAGGACCTATCGTGCCTATCTCGTGCGGTATAACGTCTCCCACCCTTATCTCTCTTACGGAATCCTCGGAAACATCGATACCTTTAAGCCTTATGCTAAGCTCTTTCAGCTTTGTGACAATTTCTATCGGAACGTCCTCGCAAAGAGTAAACGTATTTGAAAGCGAAAAGTCCCTAAGCTTCATTTCATAGCGAATACCGGCAATGATACGCTGATCCTTTTCGTTATAATCGTTAGCGGAAATTTCGTAATCGTCGATAAGCTTATCGATACAATTTTCAGCAGTCGCATATACGTTTACGCCGATAAGGCTTTTAAGCTGTTCAATATCGCCGTCCATTCCGGATTTGAATTCATAGGGCTTGGTATCGGTTATCGGAATGGTTTCATTATATTTAAGTCCGGCTTCCTCAAGGATCCTTACAGTCTGTATCAGCACTTCGTTGGCTTCTTTATTGTCAGACGGAAAATAAGTATCGTCAATTATAATGCTGAAACCGATCTTATTTCCGATTATCGGATTTCCCTCCGAATCAACTATCTCTCCCCGCACCGCCTTGATATCCTGCGTATATACCGAGGTATATTCCGATTTTTGCAAATAAGCGTCGCCGTTTACTATCTGAACGGTCATAAGGCGGATGATCCCGAGCGCCACAGACACTATAACCAATATTGCCAGAAAAGCGGTTCGCAGTCTTTCAAAAAAATCTTTCATAGCCATTATATCTTCATCGCCTCTTCGATCGTTTTCGCACGTTTCGGGTAAAATCTCTTAAGAACGGGTTTTATTAGCATCCATATTATCGGAGCGGTAATAGTCGTGAGAAAAATACACGGAATGCATTTTTCCTTGAAAACATAGGATACTCCCTCATAATTCCACATCGCATAATAAAAGAAATAATCAAGCAGCTCATATATAAAAATATATGCGGCAGTCAGCCATATAACATTCAAAACGTTCTGTATAAGATAATGCTTGAACATAAGAACAGTCGCGACGCAGAACGCGATCATAAAAATCGAGCTGTATCCGAAAAACTTACCGCAGGAAAAATCAATAAGCAAACCGCATATACCTCCGAGTACGGCCGCGGGGTATTCGTCCTCGTTCATGCATATACAGGTGCAGAGCGGAATCAGAATGATCGGTTTTACGCTCTTGCCGATATTCATTATAATAACGCTCACAAATATCATAAAAATATAGATAGCCCATCTTGCTATGGCGCAGTATCTGATCTTATCCGATCTTGTCATCTGTTTATTCGGCATTGCTGTCACCGCCGTTCTCGGGTTCCTGTCCGCCTATAACAGGTACGGGTTCTGTCGGTTCGGGCGCAGGCTCCGGTTCGGTCTGCGGTTCCGGTTCCACAGGATCAGGCTCGACAGGTTCGGGAGTATTATTCTGAGGAACAGGCTCGTCTGCCGGAGCGTCATAATCGCCGTCGTCTACATTCGGTTCTGTTTCAGCGTTTGTAGCCGCTTCGGTAGTCGGTTCCGTTTCAGGCTCCGTAGGTATAGCGACGCCGACATTGCCCTCGGTTATCTCCCTTTTATCATTTTCAAAATCTATTATTACCATTACATTTGTAACGTTTTTCGGATTTACCATGGGCTCGATTATAGCGTAAGAAGTAAGACCGCTGTCCTCTACTCCCGTTTCCACAACGTTGCCTATCTTGCAGCCCTGCGGAAACTGTCCGCTCGTACCCGACGTAATAATAAGATCGCCGGCTTTTATTTTATTTTCCATGTTGATGTACATCATCTTACATTGATTCTTTTCGGCATAGGTCAGACTTCCCTCAACAATACCCGTGTCCCGACTCTCAACGCAAAGTCCGCCTACCGACATCTCCGGAGAAAAAATAGTTCTTACCGTCGAGTATGTATCGGCAACCTCTGTTATAACTCCGACAAGACCCTCGGCGGCAACTACCGGATCATACAAAGATATCCCATGCTTTGTTCCCTTGTCAATAACAAACGAACCGTAAGGGTCGTTTACCGATCTTGATATTACCGTGCATGGAGGAGAATATTTGTAATCCTCGTTTTCTTCTTTTATACCGATAAATTCCCTCAAAGAACCTATCTCGTCCTTCATCTCCTCATACTCGATAAGCCTGTCGTTCAACTCGGATATCTTTTCGCGAAGCTGTCTGTTTTCCTCAACATATTTTTCAGAATCGAGAAAAAGATCGATAACAAGGCTTACCTTATCCGAGATAGCGTTTGAAAATTGTCTTACGGGGTTGAATATCGTACCTACGCCCTCCGAGAGCATAGGCGTTTTTCCGCCCTTTGTTATTGAAAAAAGCGCGATGCCAAGAAAAAAACCGGCAATGCACAATATAATTTTAAATTTGACGCTTTTAAAAAATTGCCCCACCTTCATGCCTCCTTTTCAATTCAGGCAATACCGCACAAAGATCGTACCAAAAATCCGCAGACATATTTGGTTACAAAGCCGTCGGATGGTCTTTGTGCGGCGTTGCCTTTTGGCTTTGCCTGTTTCTGAAAAACAATAAACAGACATTTATTTAGGGCGTTGAGCGATAGGTCAACACGCCTAATTAATAATATTTCGTTTCGTCGGTAAGAGCGTCATCAAACTTGTTGATATCCTCCAGTATTCTGCCCGTACCCTCCGCAACGCAATCGAGCGGATATTCGGCAATATAAACGGGCATACCCGTTTCCCTGCTTATAAGCTTGTCAAGACCCCGCAGAAGAGCGCCGCCTCCAGCAAGCGTTATACCCTGATCGATAATATCGGCGGAAAGCTCCGGAGGCGTTTCCTCAAGCGTGATCTTTATAGCGTCGATAACTCTTGAAAGAGGCTCGCTTAGCGCATCTCTTATTTCGGTCGATGTAACGGTAATATTTTCCGGAAGACCGTTTAAAAGATTTCTTCCCTTTATTTCCATTGTCTTTTCGCTTTCGCCCGGAAAGGCAGAGCCGATCTCTATCTTGATGTTTTCCGCCGTTCTTTCACCGATAAGCAGATTGTATTTCTTCTTTATAAAGTTTATGATAGCCTTGTCAAATTCATCTCCGGCAACTCTGACAGAACGCGAAGTCACAATTCCTCTTAGTGAAATAACGGCGACCTCGCTTGTTCCGCCGCCGATGTCAACGATCATGCTTCCGGCAGGTTCGCCCACAGGAAGTCCTGCGCCGACTGCCGCGGCCATAGGCTCTTCTATTATAAATACAGGTCTTGCACCCGCCTTTTCGGCAGCTTCCTTTACCGCGCGTTTTTCTACTGCAGTAACGCCTGACGGTATACAGATAATAACTCTTGCCTTGGTGAAAAAAGAGCCTCTCAACGATTTTTTGATAAATTCCTGAAGCATTATCGTCGTCATGTCAAAATCCGCTATAACGCCGTCCCTGAGCGGTCTTACCGCTACGATAGAACCGGGAGTTCTTCCTATAACGTCCTTAGCTTTTTTTCCGACATACTTTGCTTCGTCGGTACGGGTATCCACAGCGACAACGGAAGGCTCTCTTATTATAATGCCTTTTCCTCTCATAAAAACAAGTGTGTTTGCAGTACCCAAATCTATACCAATGTCCTTTGTAAACATTTGTGCATTTCTCCTTTTGTGTGTTCCTTTTATCTTTTCATTAATGTTCTCTTATTTTATTATACCACTAAATATGGCTTTTCACAATAAATTTTTCAGGTAAAAATATCCGTATATATTTATCATGAAATTATGTATTTTGCACAATAGATTATATATGAGATTTAGGTCGTGTTGACACTATCCGAAATACTTGAATTGCGGACAGATTTTTTTGCAGTTTAAGGCGATTTTCCGTAGGCATACTGACGTATTTCAAGGAAAATCAACGCAGAAATGCAGAAAATATGACCGTAAGACGGGCGTTGAGCGGTAGTGTCAACACGCCCTGATTTGCCTTAAGCAATTGCTTTAGCAAGCTTAGGATATACGGCGATCGCAATAAGCATGAATATTATCTGCGCAACGCTCATTGAAAATTCAAAGCCTATAGTAAGCTTGAAAATGATAAGACTTATGTCCGTAGGGGTAAATCCTATCGACTTTGAATACGAAAGCCAGCCGAGCATATCGCTTCCGGCAGCGGCATTTGCAACGATAGAACCTACGATCGCTCCCGCTAAGATCATCATTATAAGTAAAATTTTATTTTTCATTATGTTACCTCTGTTTATTTTCCTGTCGAACCGAAACCGCCCGTATTTCTTTTTGTTTCGTCAAGCGTTTCAGTTTCTTCAATTTCGGGGAGAAGCACGGGCGTTACCACCATTTGCGCTATCCTCATCGCGTGAGTGACGGTAAAACTTTCCTTACCGTGATTGATAAGCGGAACTTTTATTTCTCCTCTGTAATCACTGTCGACCACTCCGACGCAGTTTGCGAGAGCGATGCCGTGCTTCGACGCGAGTCCCGAACGCGGATATATCATAAGCGCAGCATTCTCAAAACATGCCGCCGCAATACCTGTCGGTATCATTTTTATTTCGCCCGGAGCTATGATTATATCGCTGTCAGTACATGCCGAAAGGTCGTATCCGGCGCTGCCCTCCGTTGCTCTTTGCGGAAGAACCGCGTTTTCATTTAATTTTTTAATTTTAATAGTCATAAATTTCTCCATTATCATATGTTTGACAATCTATGAACCTGTCCACATAGGAAATGTGTGCGGATTTTTGTGAAAAATTTTTTTGAGAATAAGGCAATTTTCTGCAGGCATACCGGCGTATGGCAAAGGAAATTAACGAAATTATCAGGAAAATTTGCCCAAAAAACGTGCGCAGAGCCTATGCGGACAGGTTCTATATTACTCCTCTGAAAAAAAGCCCTCTTGTTATGTTTTCCTTTTTGCGTCCGCCATAACGGTAATCATTAATTATTTCGGTTATTACAGGCGAAGTTTCGTTTGTGAAATACAGCGTCATAAACCCGATATTTCTGAATCCGTCAAGCTTATCCGCAATGTAAAGCGTCTGCGAATTAAGTATCTCAGCATATTCTCCATGGCATACCAAAGGGAATTTTTTTCCTGTTCTGTCGGTAATATTTTTTTTACAGCTTTTGCAGCCGGCTTCATTTTTTACAGGACAGTTTTTTGTCAGCATGACGGGCAGTCTGCCATATGCCATAACGCCTATCGGGACAGGCGATTTTATATCAGATGCCTGACCGGCTTTAAGTTCGATTGAAAGCGTTATGCCGCAAAGTCCCAGAAACGAAAGAATATTCGCGCTGTATGAGTTGGACACGTTCAGACCGAAATCTCCATGAAGCTTAAAGCCGAATTCTCTGCCGATCTCGATATAGGCAATGTTATTACACATAAGATGTTCAAATCCGCTATCCCTTAACGCTTTAAGACTGTTTTTTGTCTTTTTCTCATCAAGTATGAATCTCGGCGGCTCGACGATTATCTTTTCCCGTTCGGCGATCTTATCCGCGTCGATGGTATTCATCGGAACAATAACGCGGTCTGCGGAAAGCGCGGATTCAAGCTGTGACATATCCGATATCCTTGCTCTTATTTCGCAAAAATCCGTTTTGTTTCCGCATATTTTCGGAAATGCTTCGGAAATAGTATATTTCGGCGTATTTGCTTTTATTCTTTCACTATCGAGCGCTGAAACGGCAATACGTCTTAATTCGTTGAGCCTGCCTGCGCTGACGGAAAGTCCGCCGTCCGTTTCAGCCTCCAAGCCGTTATAATTGTAAATCGTACCGCCAAGCTTGGAAAGCTGTTTTTCAAGAAATTCGATATCAAGAGATTTTTTTTCAGCTGTCATAGGAATGCCGCCAACGGCTTCTGCCGAGTTTCCGTTACTGTCGCATACGCTGAGTTTTATTGGTATGTCCTTTTTTACAACAGCTTTAAATCTTATATCGGCAGACTTTCTTTCAGTTCTGTAAAGCTCGTGTATTTTCGGAAAAACGCTCTTTGCCGATATCGCGTCCTCTTTTTCTCTTGTACCGAACATATCGTTTATCTTACCTGTAAAATAACCGTCCGTAAAACCGCCGCGTGAGAATACCGACCTCATCATGTCCATATCAAACGGTTTTCCGTCTATTGCGTTTCTGAAAGCGTGTACCGCAGCCGCGACATATTCCGGACGTTTCATTCTGCCTTCTATTTTCAAGGACGTCACACCCGTCCCGATCATTTCGCTCATATGCTCCGCAAGAGATAGATCTTTCAGGGAAAGTCCGCAGAAGCTTTTGTTAGAGCATGATGAAAAAGGCAGTCTGCACGGCTGGGCGCAAAGTCCTCTGTTTGCGCTGCGCTGTCCTATCAGAGCGGACAGATAGCATTGTCCCGAAACAGACATACAAAGCGCACCGTGAACAAACGCTTCCGTTTCAATATCGAGGGCGGAAATCTCCTCTATCTGCTTTTGAGAAAGCTCCCTTGCAAGAACGGCTCGTTTAAATCCCAGACGCTTTGCCGCTAACGCTCCGCCTGCAGAATGTATCGTCATTTGCGTCGAGGCGTGAAGCCTTGCGTCGGGCAAGATCGTTTTTATTATTTCGGCAGCTCCCAAATCCTGAACAATAAACGCGTCAATACCGACATTCATGGCTTTTTTGATATGATCCGCAAAATCCTTTGCCTGACTGTCAAAAATCACAGTATTTACGGCAAGATATATTTTCTTTCCGTAAAGATGACAATACTCCGCCGCTTCTTTCATCTCGTCGATATCAAAATTAACCGCATTCTGCCTTGCAGAAAAGCATCTGCCGCCGATATAAACGGCATCGGCACCGCAGCGAAAAGCCGCACGCAGAGATTCCATGCTGCCGGCAGGGGCAAGCAGCTCAGGCTTTTTCATTTGCCGCTTTTTCAAGCTTGTCTATTTTAAGCTTCAGCATTTCAATTTCCTTGAGAGCCGCATCGCGTTCAATACGCGCTTTCCCTGCCTCATCGACATATTCCTTTGCCTGAAGCCTTATAGCTTCGGCGTTTGCCTGCGATTTATTCAGATCGTCAAGCGTTGAAAGCGCCACCATTATCGCAGCCGAATACTGCGAAATAGATGTTGAACTTGACGAAACCTCGTTTATCTTCTTATCGAGCAGCTTTCCCAGGCCGTATACATAAGTAGGCGACTCTTCCGTCTGGAGAGTATACTCCTTGCCGCATATAACAACTTTTACTCTGTTAAGCATTATTTTCTCCGTTTCGCTTTTTTATACAACTTTTATTGAACAAGTTTGCGTTACTTGCTTCACCTATATAATATTATAATATATTTTTGCCAAAATGAAAATACCCAAAACAAAATTTATATGGAAAATTTCAGGGACAATACGACGCAAAGATTGTGTAAAATAATCAAGGGGCGGCATTTACATTAAAACAAATCAAAGTTTAAGAACCTGTCCGCATAGGTTCTAAAAATATCTTAGCAGCGCGCGCACCTTTCCAAGTATCTGTACATTTTTTGCAATTATAGGCTCCATGGAGTCGTTTTCCGGCTGAAGCCTGAAATATCCGTCTTCCTTGTAAAAGGTCTTGACGGTAGCGTCTTCCCCGTCGACAAGCGCCACGACTATATCGCCGTTTTCAGCATAGCTCATCTTCTCGACTATTATCATATCCCCGTCGTATATACCGGCGTTTATCATGCTTTCCCCTTGAACCTTAAGCGCGAAAAGAGGATTTGAATAGGTGTTTCCCGTACTGAATCTTATATAGTCAGTTATATTTTCGACAGCGGTAATAGGGATTCCTGCCGCAACCTTCCCCACAACCGGTACGTTTATACCGATATCGGCTTTTTTGATCTTTATAGCCCTGTTGTGCCTGTCCACTTTTTCTATAAGATCCTCTTCCACAAGCATGTTTATGTACTTGTGGACGGTAGAAGTCGATCTGATATCCAGCGCGCTGCATATTTCCCTTACAGTAGGAGGATATCCGTTTTCTATCGATTCCTTTATGAAATCGTATATTTCAGCAGCTCTTTCGTTAAGCATATTTTAAGCTCCGTTTCACTTCCTAAGTTCATTATATATCATCTTTGCGACCTTATAAACATCTCCGCATCCGAGAGTTATGACAAGATCTCCGTCCTGTGCGTTTTCACATATATATCTGCATACCTGATCGAAATTTTCATACTTTCTTTCGTCGGTATATTCGGCTTTCTCGTCCTGCGGAAAATAAACGCAGCCTTCGATTTTTTCGGCAAGATCGCGTGTGAATATATTGTATGTGTTCTTTTCTCTCGAGCCCATGATATCGGTAAGGACCGCCGTATCGGGAATAGAAAGCGCCTTTACAAAATCGTCAAGAAGTATAGCTGTTCTTGAAAACGTGAACGGCTGGAATACTGCCCACACCTTTCTGTATCCCATTCCCATTGCCGCTTCGAGAGTGACGGAAAGCTCGGTCGGGTGGTGAGCGTAATCGTCAACAATAGTAACGCCCTTTTCCTTGCCGATAAGCTCAAAGCGTCTGCCCGCGCCCCTGAATTCGCTAAGTCCCTTTCGTATGCTGTCAAACGAAACTCCCGCATAGAAAGACGCTGCCGCTGCCGCAAGCGAATTCATGATATTGTGCGTTCCTGCGACATGAATGGTAATGTTTCCAAGAGATTCCCCCTTGTACATAAGAGTATAACAGGTTTCCATTCCCGAAACTTTCGTGATATTTTCGGCATAATAATCATTTTTCGAATCAAGACCGAATGTTATAACTTCCTTGTCCTCGATCCCCTCGACCGCTTTGAGAGTGTTTTCATCATCACCGTTTATGATAAGAGCCTTTGACGCCATTTCGCTGAATTTACGAAACGACCTGATTATATTTTCAAGATTTTTAAAGTAGTCAAGATGATCCTCGTCGATATTGAGAATGACCGCTGCGTCGGGATAAAGCTGCAAAAACGTATCAACAAATTCGCACGATTCGCATACCATGATATCGCTTTTGCCTGCGCGTCCGCTTCCGCCTATGCACGGAAGCTTGCCGCCTATAAAAGCCGAAAGATCAACGCATGCCGTATAGAGGACCTGTGTTATCATCGAAGTAGTGGTAGTCTTGCCGTGAGTTCCCGAAACGCATATCGCATTATCATACCAGCTTGTGACTATGCCCAGAAGAATACTTCTTTCCAGCACGGGAACGCCGCTTGCTTTCGCTGCGATAAGCTCGGGATTATCAGCCATGATAGCGGCTGTGTGTACTATAAGATCCGCGCCCTCGATATTTTCGGCACGCTGCCCCATAAATACGGGAATACCCATTTTACGTACAGCTTCAAGCGTTTCCGTTTCGTTGTTATCAGAGCCTGTGAGATAGTACCCCTGCGAATGAAGTATCTGCGCCAAAGGGTACATTCCCGAACCGCCTATGCCTATAAAATGTACATGCTTTTTACCGTTTAATATGTTAAGTGTTTCTTTATCCATTTTAAAAAACCTCTCTTTATATCAGAATATGTTTTTGCAGGATAGCGCAAAAGCAAATTCTTATTTTCAATTGTATATTTTATCCAAAACTACCCAATAATATCCCTGAACATAATAGACTTGTTCAATATTTCTGTTCCGAGGAACATCGGACAGGTCTAAATGATATCAAGGAGGTCATCACAGAGATGAACATTTCAGACATCAAAATCAGAAAAACCATTACCGAGGGAAGACTCAGAGCTATCGTTTCGATAACGCTTGAGGACACCCTTGCAGTACACGACATCAAAATAGTACAGGGAGATGAACGGCTTTTTGTCGCAATGCCGAGCCGCAGAGATGACAGCGGAGTTTTCCGCGACATCGTACACCCTATCTCGCCCGATGCAAGACACGATATCGAAACCGAGATACTGGACGCTTACAACCGTCACCTTGCTTTGATAGAAGCCGAGGCGGTGTAAGAAGTTGTTCTCATAGGCATAAGTATACGTCTTTTCGTCAGATTTTCCTGATAACAGCGTTAATTTTCTTTGACATACG